>NZ_JBYFBS010000005.1:0-472763 GCF_057652315.1 Prosthecobacter sp. Pr1
TTCCTCCGCCCTGTCTGCATTCGCGCAGACCGCCACCCCTCAAAAAACCGTCCTCCTTCAATGCGGCTGGGCCACGAAGAACATCGGCGACATCGGCCACACTCCCGGCACACTGCGCTTCATTGAGCAGTATCTGCCGGAGGCGAAGGTCATCCTGTGGGCGATGAACACGAATGAGGCGGTGGATGCGATGCTGATGAAGCGGTTTCCTAAGCTGGAGATCGTGAAGGGCTCGCTTACCAAAGAAGGCGGTGCGGTGCAGGAGGTGGTGAAACGCTGCGACTTTTTCCTGCGCGGACCCGGCATGGGGCAGAGCACGGATTCCATGATCTACTGCCAGAAGATGGGCAAGCCCTGGGGCCTGCAAGGGCAGTCCTACTTCCCGGACATGGTGACGGGGAAGGATGCGGAGAAGCGCATCGCGCTGTTGAATAGTGCCGCTTACATCTACTGCCGCGATTCCAAGACGCTGAAACTGCTGCAGGACGCGGGCGTAAAGCCACCCGTGCTGGAATTCGGACCCGATGGCTGCTTTGGTATTGATGTGCGTGATGACGAAAAGGCGCTGGCACGGATGAAGAAACACGGCCTGGAGGAAAAGAAGTTCATCACCATCCAACTCCGCACGCATTCCCCCAGCAGCCCCGGCGTGGATGACAAACGGTCGCAGAAGCTCAACACACTGCATCCCACGCCCGAGAACATCGCCGATGACACCCGCCGCGCGAAAGTCTATCAGGACCTCATCGCGATGTGGGTGAAGGAGACGGGGTTCAAGGTGGTCATCGCCCCGGAGGTGAACAAGGAGATGGAGTACAACAAGAAGTTCATCTACGACACCCTGCCGGACGACCTGAAGCCCTACGTGGTCAATTTCGACGAGTTCTGGAACGTGGACGAAGCCTGCTCCTTCTACGCCCGCGCCCACACCGTCATCTGCCATGAGCCGCACACGCCCATCATGGCCCTGGCCATGGGCACACCGATGATGCACACCTTCTCCGAGTTCCACTCGCCGAAGTGCTGGATGTTCAAGGACATCGGCCTGGAAGAATGGGCCCCCGAGTTCGACTCCACCCCGGCCACCAAGATGTTCGAGATCCTCATGAGCATCCACAAAGACTACCCCGAGGCCCAGGCCAAGGTCAAAAAGGCGATGGCCTTTGTCGAGGAGCGCGCAGCCTCTCAGATGAAGGTGCTGAAGGGCGTCATCAAAGCGTGAGTCACTCGCAGCGTAATCACAGTCCAAATAGACTGCTGCCAGGCGGAGCGTTTTTGGAGTGCTGCTGCGTAGCTGCCGCTTTCGAGCGTCTCGAGGCATTCGTGTACTCGCCGGCTTGCAAAAGGCTGCTGGCTCCCGCCTTTGGAATTCCTTGGGTATTTGCTTACCATGCGGCACGTCGAAAGCGGTAGCTGCGTTCGTTCCTCACTTCGCGACCGCAGTCCAAATGGAGGCGCCCTCAGGACTACTTTGCCTCAGCCTTATGCCCTTCAGGCGCATTGAGCGGCTTCACCCGGAACAGCCGCAGAATAACCACAAAGTACAACGGCACGAAGAACAGCCCCAGCAACGTGGTCGTCACCGCACCACCGACAATCCCTGTGCCAATCGCATTCTGACTGCCAGAACCCGCGCCGGTGTTGATCGCCAGTGGCAGCACCCCCAGACCGAAGGCGATGGACGTCATCAAAATGGGACGCAGACGCTGGCGAACAGCATGCAGCGCGGCATCGATGAGCGTGGCTCCACGATCAAAGTGTTCCTTGGCAAATTCCACGACAAGAATCGCGTTCTTGGCCGAGAGGCCGATGATGGTAATGAGGCCAATTTGAAAATAGATGTCATTGGGCATGCCGCGCCACTGCGTGGCGGCGACAACCCCCAGCGCACCGAGCGGCATGTCCATCATCACCGAGAACGGAATGGCCCAGCTCTCATAGAGCGCGGCAAGGCAAAGAAAGACCATGAGCAAAGCGATGATGTAAACCGATGAGGCCTTGGAGCCCGACATCTGCTCTTCATACGACAGCCCCGCCCAGGCAACGCCAATGCCTGGCGGCAGTGACTTCGCCATCTGAATGATCTCGTGAATGGCCTCGCCGGAACTGTGCCCCGGAGACGGCTCACCAAGGATGGAAAGCGACGGCGAGCCATTGAAGCGCTCAAGCTTCGGCGATCCCATTTTCCAGGAGGAGCTGGAGAAGGCGGAGAACGGAACCATGCCGCCCTGGGCATTGCGCACATACCAGCGGTTGATGTCCTCCGGCAGCATGCGGAACGGTGCGTCTCCCTGCATCATCACGCGTTTCACGCGGTTCTTGTCGATGAAATCATTGATGTAGGTGGAACCAAGGATGGTGCTGAGGGAGGCATTGATGTCTGCCAGAGAGAGACCCAGCGCGCTGGCTTTTTCCTGGTCGATTTCGATCTGATAAGCAGCGGTGTCCGCAAGTCCATTGGGGCGCACTGAGGCGAGGAAGGGATTTTTCGCGGCCATGCCGAGAAGCTGACCTTGGGCATCCATGAGTGCCTCATGCCCGAGTCCGCCGAGATCGACCAAGCGCATGTCAAAGCCTGTCGCGGTGCCGAGTTCCAAGACTGCGGGTGGCGCGAAAGCGAAGGCGAGAGCTTCCTTGATCTGCCCAAACTTGCCCAAGGCGCGCATCTGGATGGCCTTCACTTTCTGCGCCGCCAGTTTGCGCTCCCCCCAGGGCTTGAGTTTGACGAACATGAGCACCTGGTTTTGCGCATTGCCGCTAAAGCTGAAACCCAGAACGCCGAAGCCGCCTTCGACCACGTCCTTCTCCTCCTCGAAGAAATGTTTTTCCATTTTCTTCAGCACTTGATCCGCCTGATCACGTGTGGAGCCGGGCGGGAGCTGGGCCATGGCAAAGAGCACACCAGTATCTTCATCCGGCAGGAAGCCGGTGGGTGCGCGCTCGAAAAGAAAAACAACCGCAACGGCGATGGCAATATAAGGGATAAGAGAGAGCACGTAGTGCTTCAGAAACACGGCAACCGCGTTTGTGTAATGATCCGCCGTGCGTTCGAAGGCGCGGTTAAACCAGCCGAAGGGGCCGCGTTTGTTGATGCCGTGATCCTTGGCCACCGGCTTCAGCAAGGTGGCGCAGAGAGCCGGTGTGAGAATCAGCGCGACCAGCACGGAGAGCGTGACCGAACTGACAATGATGAGAGAGAACTGCCGGTAAATGACACCGCTGGACCCCGTGAAGAAGGCCATGGGTACAAAGGCCGCGCTGAGCACCAGCCCGATACCCACGAGCGCACCACTGATCTGATCCATGGATTTGCGCGTGGCTTCCTTCGGCGAAAGTCCCTCCTCCTGCATCACACGCTCGACGTTTTCGACGACGACAATGGCGTCATCCACCAGCAGGCCGATGGCGAGCACCAGACCAAACAGTGTCAGTGTATTGATGGAATACCCGGCCGCCGACATGACACCAAACGTGCCGAGTAGCACCACAGGCACGGCGATGGTTGGGATCAGTGTGGCACGCCAGCTTTGCAGGAAGACAAACATCACCACGAAGACGAGAATGACAGCCTCAATGAGCGTCTTCACCACCTCCTCCACGGAGATGCGCACAAACTGTGTGGTGTCGTAGGGATAGATGGCCTTCACGCCAGGCGGGAAGAACTGCGAAAGCTCCTCCACCTTCTTCTTCACGAGGTCCACAGTCTCCAGTGCATTGGCACCCAGTGCAGGCCGGATGGCCATGCCGCTGGCTGGCATGCCATTGTAGCGCGCCATGACGTTGTAGGATTCACTGCCCAGCTCCGTGCGTGCGACATCCCGCAGGAAGACACGCGAGCCATCCTGACTGACGCGCAGCAAGATGGCGCCAAACTGCTCCGGGGTCTGCAGACGGCTCTGCGCCATGACCGTGGCATTTAGAAGCTGGCCTTCCGTGGCGGGCAGCGCCCCGAGCGCACCGGCGGAAATCTGCGCATTTTGCGCACGCACGGCGGCGATGACGTCATTCGTGGAAAGCTGGTACTTGGTCAGCTGGTCGGGATTCAGCCAGATGCGCATGGCATACTGCGTGCCGAAGGCCTGGATCTCACCCACGCCCTGCAGACGGCTGATGGGATCTTTCATCACACTGGCATTGTAGTCGGCGAGGTCGGTGTTGGACATGCTGCCGTCCGTGGAAATGAGCCCCACGACGATGAGGAAGTTGCGCACCGATTTGTTCACCTGCACGCCCTGCTGCTGCACTTCCAGCGGCAGCGATGGAATGGCGAGCGCAACCTTGTTCTGCACCTGCACCTGCGCGGTGTCAGCATTGGCTTCACCATCAAACGTGACGGTGATCGTCGCGGTGCCGTCCGAAGTACTGGCTGATTCAATGTACCGCAGGTGGTCGATGCCGTTGAGCTTCTGCTCAATGACCTGCGTCACCGTGTCTTCCAGCGTCTTCGCGGAAGCTCCAGGATACGTCGCGATGATCGCGATGGTGGGCGGCGCAATGCTCGGATACTGGGCAATGGGCAGTCTTTCAATGGAAAGCGCCCCCGCCAGCATGATGATGATGGCGATCACCCACGCGAAAACAGGCCGGTCGATGAAGAAGCGTGACATCGTGGATTACTTGGCGGCGCCAGGGGTTGGAGCAGGAGCATCCGCAGCGACTTTGACCGGCACACCGGGGCGGATCTTCTGAAGATTGTTGATGATGAGCTGATCGCCCGGCTTGAGCCCGGAGGTGACCAGCCATTGATTGCCGACAGCACGCGGAGTCTCCAGCACCCGCAGCTCGACCTTGCTCTCCGCTCCGATCACCATCGCGGTCGGTTCGCCCTTCGAATTGCGAGTGACAGCCAGCTGCGGCACGAGGATGGCATCCGGCGTGGTGCCTTCTTCCAGTCGGGCGCGTACAAACATGCCGGGCAGAAGATCGCCGCGTGGGTTTGGAAACACAGCCCGCACGGTCACGGAATTGGTCAGCGTGTTCACTGTCACGTCAGAAACCTCCAGCGTGCCCTCCTCGGGATAGATCTCGCCGTTTTCGTACACCAGCTTCACGCGCGGTTGTCCCGAGGCATCCGCCTTGAGCCTGCCGCTCGCAAGGGCCGCCTTCAGACGCAGCAGGTCACTGCTGGGCTGGTTCACATCCACATAGACCCGGTCGATCTGCTGCACCGTGGAGAGCAGCGTCGCCTGATCTGTGCGCACATAAGCCCCCTCCGTGACCTGTGAGAGACCGATGCGTCCGGTGATCGGGGACGTCACCTTGGTGTAGTCGAGATTGATTTTCGCGGTCTTCACCGCCGCCTGGCCTAGCAGCACTTCCGCTTGATTGACGCGCTGGCTGCCTGAGGCCTCATCATAGTCCTGCTTGCTCACGGCATGGGAGTCGATCAACGACTTCATGCGGTTCAGTTTCAACTGCGCGGAGTTCAGACCCGCTTCGGCACGGGCCAGCGTACCCAACGCACTTTCGTAAGAAGCCTCATACTGCGCCGGATCGATTTCATAGAGCACCTGCGCTTCCTTCACATCGCTGCCCTCCTTGAAGAGACGCTTCAGGACGATGCCACTGACGCGCGCCCGCACCTCGGCCACACGGAAAGCTGAGATGCGCCCTGGAAGGTCCTGTGTCAGCGTCACAGGCGTCGTCGCAATGGTGATCACCCCCACTTCCATGGGTCCGGGTGGTCCCGGTGCTGCAGGGGGAGGCCCCGAGGGAGTGCGCCCGCAACTCGCGAGCAGCAGCGCCAGCACGAAAAGAGGGTGTTTAAAAAATGGATTCATACTCAAACAATTCGTTTCCAGCGTCCTTCTGGACGCCGCTGATCTCACGCAGCAAACGTAAATACAAGCAACCAACGAATCTGCCAACTTTCCGCTTCTCTCAGTTTAAACAGGCGGTTGCCGCCACATTTAGATGAGCAAATGTCATTACGTGAGGCATGAACCCGTGCATCGCACCTATGACCATTTAGGCCCGCACCACCACTCGTGCATCCAGCGCGATGATGCCGTCCGGCGTCGCCAGCAGCGGATTGATATCCAGTTCAACGATGCGCCGCTCGTGCTGCACCAGCCGCGCAAATTTCACCAGCGTATCATCCAGCGCAGCCAGGTCCACCGCCGGCTGGCCGCGCACGCCATGCAGCACTTTGGCGATTCTCGTCTGCTCCACCCAGCGCCGTGCCAGCGCATGATTCAGCGGCGGCAGGGCCAGCGCGTGATCCTGCAGCACCTCCACCAAAGTTCCGCCCGCACCAATCAGCAACACCGGACCGAACTGCGCGTCTGCGCTCGCCCCGAGGATCAATTCAATGCCCTTCTGTGTGACCATTCGCTGCACCGTCACCCCTTCAAAAGCAGACAGGCCATGCAGGTGCATGACGTTGTCACAGATCAACCGCCACGCCTGCTGCACTGCGGCGGCATTGAGCAGATTGAGCTGCACGCCACCACAGTCGCTCTTGTGGGTGATCGTGGATGAAAGCAGCTTGACCACCACAGGATACCCAAGTGCCTCTGCCGCAGCGACAGCCGCAGCTTCATCGTAGGCCGCGCGTGTCTCCACGATGGGAATTCCGGCCACCTGCAGCAGTTGCTTGGCTTCCTGCTCCGTCATCAGAGTGCGCCCGCTCTTCAGTACTGCGTCAATCATCTCCCCCACCAAAGGCAAAGCTTCACTGTCATCATCATCGGCATGGGCACTCAGCGTTTCGCTCAGCCAGATCAGGCGCAGCCGATGCTCACGCATGCGCACAAATGCCAGCGCAGCTTCATCGGGGTAGTCATATGTCGGCACCCCGGCCAAATTGAGAATGCCGCGTCCCTCTTGAACACTCTGCGCCCCCATCCAGCTCGCCAGCAGCGGCTTGTTGATCTGGCCTGCGATCCACGCGACCTCCTGAGCGATGTTCGTGGGATGCGTCATGGCCTGCGGAGTCAGAATAGCCAGCACACCATCCACAGCTGCGTCATCGGCAACAATTCGCAATGCTTCTGCAAACCGAACCGCGTCTGCATCGCCCAAGACATCGACTGGATTGTGATGGCTCCAGTGCGCGGGCAGCAGCGCGTTCAATTCCGTCATTGTCTTCGCCGAAAGCTCCGCCAGCTCCCCATGACCAAGCACCAGCGCATCCGTCGCCAGCGCAGCGGGACCACCCGCATTGGTCACGATCGCGAGCCTCCGCCCAGTGGGCAGCGGCTGCTTGGCCAGCACCTCGGCCATGTCGAACAGTTCCTCGATCGTATCCACGCGCAGCACACCGCTTTGTCGCAGTGCCGCGTCCAGCACCGCATCGCTGCCCGTCAAAGCACCGGTATGTGAAGCGGCTGCACGCGAGGCTTCTGCCGTGCGGCCGACCTTGATCACCACGATGGGCTTTTGCGCCGCCACTGTCCGTGCCGCCGCCAGGAATGCCGCCGCATCATGACCCACGGACTCCATGTAAATCACAATGCTGCTCGTGTTGGGATCCTCTCCGAAGTGTCGGATCAGATCCCCCCAACCCACATCGGCCATCGCACCAGTGGAAACAAACGCGCTGAAGCCCACATGCTGGTCATGGCTCCAGTCCAGAATAGCCGTGCATAGCGCCCCGCTCTGGCTCAAGAAGGCCACCCTTCCCGGCTGTGCCACACTGCTGGCAAACGTCGCATTCAGCCCTGCATGCGGATTCATCAAACCGAGGCAGTTCGGCCCAATCAAGCGCACGCCATACCGCTTCGCCGCTGCCAGCACCTCCGCTTCCAGCTTCGCACCTTCTGGCCCCGTTTCCTTGAACCCTGCAGAAATAACAATCCCCGCCTTCACGCCCGCCATCCCAGCCTCCTCCACCAGCTGCGGCACCGTGCTTGCAGGTGTCACAATGATCACCATCTCAGGCACCTCCGGCAGTGCCGCAATATTCGGGTAAGCCTTCACGCCGCACACCTCCGCACGTCTGGTGTTCACCGGAAAGACCGGGCCTGAAAAGCCGCGCAGATTTTCCCAGATCGCACGGCCCACACTGCCGTCACGCTCCGTGGCTCCGACAAGAGCAATGCTGCGAGGCTGGAAGAAGGAGGTGAGAGACATGCGGAAACCTACGAATGGAATGAACCACGTCTCAACGCATGTTGTGCATTGTTGTGACCATACTGGGTGGATGGGGGCCTTGTGGCTGGGTGTTCATCTCCCCCTTCCCCGCGTGGCCTCACTCCCTGCCTTGTTCATTACTATTGCGTGATGGGTTCACGCTGCTGAGCCCTTGCCCCAGGACCATGTGGTGTCAGGCACCATACTGATCCTGAATATTATGTCCCGGGGCTGGCCCGCTCGCACCGGAAAAGGAAAAGAACCGTCCTTACCCCTCTTCCCCTGCGCAGCACGACCCACAGGCAGCGTAGCACTCGTCGCAGATAAACTCGTCACCAAACTTCCCCGCTTCGGGTTTGCCGCAGCGTTCACAGGCAGCTTGCAGTTGCTCATTCGCTGCGGTGGTTGTCTCATCACTCATGCGTCATCTTCTTCTCGGCCTCCTCCTCACGCAAATCGCCTTTGCTCAAAACAGCGATCCGTTTCCCACGCCGCCGAATCAAAAGGGCCTGCAGGTGCAGATGGTGGATGATGCGCTGGCGATTGGCATTCACCACGCGGGCATCAATGTGAACCTCACCGGCCTGTTTGATCCCAAATCGAAACCTGAAACCGGCGAGTTTATTTTTAATCAAAATTATCTCGCTTCTCTGGACCGCCAGATCAAGCCGCTCTCAGACAAGGGCGTGCTCGTGTATCTCATCATCATTGCCTATCCCTCGAAAAACCCGGCCATCGACGCCGTCGTGCTGCATCCGGGACATCGCAAAGATTACAAGTTCAGCGTCGGGGCCGTGAACACGACGAGCGGGTTTCTGAACGCCGTCATGGACCTGCTCGCAGAACGCTGGAGCGGAGCTCATCCCGACCACGGACGCGTTTGGGGCTGGATCATCGGCAACGAGGTCAATTCTCACTTTCTTTGGAACAACATGGGCCTCGTGCCGCTCGAAACTGCCGCCAGCGAATATGAGAAGGCTTTCCGCATCATGCACCAAGCCATTCGCAGACATTCCCTGAACGCCCGCACCTACCTCTCCTCCGATCATCATTGGAGCAGCAGCATGCACAACGTGAGTCCGCAGGAAGCCACCCTGGGTCGCGACTTCCTCGATACCTTTGCAAGGCTCGTGCGTGAGCGCGGCGACTTCGACTGGAATGTCGCCTGGCATCCCTACCCTGAGGACCTCGGCAATCCACGCGCCTGGGCGGATAAAACCGTCACGCACGATGACAACACCAACAAGGTCACTTTCAAAAACCTCGAGGTGCTGCCAAAACATCTGGAGCGCCCTGAACTTCTCTTCCATGGAAAGCCACGCCGCATTATCCTCAGCGAGCAGGGTTTCCACACACTTCTCACGCCCGAGGGCGAAAAGCTTCAGGCCGCCGCCTACGCATATGCATGGGAGAAGATTCAAACCCAGCCCACCATCGACGCCTTTATTTACCACCGTCATGTAGATCATGCTCACGAGGGTGGCCTGAGGCTTGGTTTATGGCGCAATGCACCAAACTCTGTCGCAAATCCGCACAGCAAGAAGCTCATCTACGAACTCTTTCAAAAAGCCGGAACTCCGGCATGGCGTGCCGCCGCCGATGCGCTGCTGCCAGTGACGGGCTTGCAGGTGTGGGGCCGGTAAAGCTGGAGTGATACGAATGTCGCAGATGAACACACATCTGTGCAGATGACAGGCATAGCGACAACAGGTGGCACGCATGCTGCATAGCCATGCACATAGCCTGATGCCTCGCCTGAAGGTTTATTCACCTCCGCACTGTGAAACTTCTTTTGCGCCTAAAATCGACTCTGCCTTTCATCCTTCATCCAAGAAATGAACTTCTGTACGCAGCTTTGATTCGTATCTGTTTTCATGAACGATTTGACACGTTCGCCCTCTATCATTGCAGGAACGGGATCCTGCATTTTCTCAGCACGAGCAACAGATGAAACCCATTGTTGAAATGCTCTCCCCGCTTGCAGCCGCCGAACCGGTGGTATGCGAGGTCGTGCGCGGACAGGATTTTGGCTGTGTGTGGCATTACCACCCGGAGTGTGAGATCACTTTGGTGTTGAAAGGCGGCACTGAACGACTCATCGGCAACAACATCTCTTCGATCCAGCCTGGAGATCTCGTCTTTCTGGGCTCCAATGTGCCGCACGATTACCGCAACCAGCCTGCGCCGGGCACGCCTCTCACAGAGGTGGAGGCCATCGTCGTACAGTTCATGCCGCAACTGCCAGGACATGAGGACTGGATGCAGCGCTCATCCATGACACCCGTGCGACGGTTGTTTCAACGTGCTGACCAAGGCCTGGAGGTCACAGGCATCACCCGGCTGACCGCCACGCGCATCGTTCAGGAAATGCTCCATGTGCATGGCATGAAGCGAGTGATCCTGCTGCTGCAGTTGCTTGATCTGCTGTCAAACTCGGAGGAACTGCGGGAAATCTCATCTCCTGTCCTGCCGCAGCCACGACCCGGGACATCCGACCGCATCAGCATGGCGTGTGAATTCATCGCATCCCATCTTCCAGAACCTATTTATGTGGCCGATCTGGCAGCCATCGTCGGCCTTGGTAAAAGTGCTTTCAGCCGTCTGTTCAAAAAAAGCACCGGACGCACCGTGCCTCAGTATGTGAATGAGCTGCGCATCGCGCGTGCCTGCCTTCTGCTCGCAGAAACAGACCTGACCGTCAGCCAGATTGCCATGGACTGCGGCTTTGTATCACCTGCGCATTTCCAGCGGCAGTTCAGAGAGCATCAGCACTGCGTCCCCCTGGTCTATCGCAGCAGGATCATGCAGCCTTCCTGAAGCAGAATGCACAAACAGCGTCTGCTTTGCTCAATTCGGGGTCTGCAAGGACGGAATGGTGGCCTCGCGCATGCTTAGAACAAGAGTTCATCGAAGCATGCAGACAATTCTGTGAAGCCTGCGCCAAACTCTACCCCCTCTGAAACGATGCCTCAAACCAAAGGACTGCTGATCGACATGGACGGTGTGATCTACCGCGAAAACCAGCTGCTGCCCAAGGCGGCGGAATTCATTCATCACCTCATCGAGACTTCGACCCCTTTCCTCTTCGTCACCAACAACTCTGCACCCACGCCCGAAGATCTGGTCGTCAAACTCAACCATCTGGGAATCCACGGGATCTCAGCACGGCATTTTTACACAGCCGCCATGAACACCGCCGAGTTTCTGGCGGAGAACCACCCTTGCTGTACAGCCTTCGTCATGGGCGATGCAGGGCTGACATTGGCGCTGCAAAAGGCAGGCATCCCCAATGATTCCATCCGCCCCACGTACGTGGTCGTTGGCGAAGGCATGCAATCCACGGAAAAACTTTCCAAAGCTCATGAACTCATCGAAAAAGGTGCGCGACTGGTCGCCACCAATCCAGACAACTGGTGTCCCGTGAAAAAGGAAGTGACCCGCCCCGGCGCAGGTGCTCTGGCTGCGTATCTGGAAGCCAGCACGGGACAGCGCGCCTATTTCCTCGGCAAACCAAACCCCTACATGTTCCAGCGTGCAAGGCGGCTGCTGCAGCGCCACACCGAAGAAGTGATGATGGTAGGTGACACGATGGAGACAGACATCCGGGGTGCCATCGAAGTTGGCATGCAGGCCTGCCTGGTGCTGACCGGATCCACACGCCTCGAAGATCTGCGCAATTACGTCTACCAGCCCACCTGCGTGCTGGAGGGTGTTGATGAACTGCTCGAGGAGCTTCGAGGATCAGGCACCAGCAGCAGCAGGCTGCAGTTTCTCTCCAGTGTCACGACCGCTGCTCATAAGAAACCGGGTGCAAAGCATCCCGACCAGCGTACCGAAATCCCTTATCCGCGCCCACGCCCGGCCATGACCAAGTGACTTGGCATGCTGATTTACATGCCTGGTGAAGCCAATGCCTGCATGCCATCATCGTGCCCTGATGGCTTGTAACAATCGTTTGCACAATTAGCGTCTCATTTGCGCGATTCGGGGTCTGCATGAATGCTGGAGTGGTCTCGCAGGTGCTTAGCGAAGGAGTGCTGAATAAGCATCACTTATGCAATACCTCACCTTTGTTTGCCGCTCACTTCGAATCGGCCATCTGTGGATCGCAGCACTTTTGCTGACTTCTCTCACCGCCGGCGCCCAGACACTGACATGGGATGCCAACACTTCCACCAGCGGCCTGCAAAACGGCAGCGGTGTCTGGAACACTTCAAACACCAACTGGCTTGATGGCTCCACAAACACTTCCTGGGTGAACTCCACCACGGCCATTGCGGACATCGGTGGCGGCTTGATCACCACCACCGGAACCTCCTCAGCCCCGATCACCATCACTGTCCAGACGGACATTCAGCTGACCACCCTGAACTTCCGCGGCTTCACCACCACGCCGACCAGCTACAACATCTACACGCTGCAGGGGGACGTGGCCGGACGCATCATCGACCTCGGTACAAACGGCCTGATTCAGATGGAAAACCTCTCCTCCGGTGGCTCCCAGTTCGTCCAGCTCGGCAGCAATCTCCGACTCAAGGCCAATAACCTGCGCATTCAGAAATATGGCAGCGGCACCGCATTCCAGTACATCACGCTGGGAATGGTCACCAACCCGGACTTGACGGGCACGCTCACGATTGCAGGCAGCATTTATGCCACACTCGGCGCTCCTAACACCGTGCAAAATGTCAGCGGCATCGTGGTGGAGGCGGGCGGCTCTGTGGTGCTGGGAGGCACCAACGCCAACTACAGCCAGTCGTTTTACCTGGCGGGCTATGGCAACAGCCTGACCTTCTCCAGCACCTCCTACGGAGCCATCCGCTTCACAGGCAACAACACCATCGTGTCAGGCGGCATCACACTCACGGCGGACGCGGGCGTGCACACCAACTTCAGCGGAGCATTCGGGACGACCGGCATTCTCATCAACTCAGCGATCACCGATGGCGGCAACAATTACGGCTTCACCCGTTTTGCCTTCACGCGTGGCGACGGCACCCTGACGCTGGCCGCCGCCAACACCTATGGCGGCGCCACTACTCTGGGCCGTGCTCTCAGCACCTACTCCGGCGGCGTCACCATTCTTGATTTCACTGCAGCCACCTCGCCGCAGGATGACATTCTCTACCATGGTCTCGCCACGCCGGGAAATTTGAACTTCATCGGTGGAAATTCCGTCAGCGTCCTGCGCCTCATGGGCAAGGACGGTCAGACGGACAGTCAGCGGCTTGCCAATGTGATCGTCAGCGGCACTCACAGCTCCCTGGAGCTTTATTCGGGTGTGGGGGGTACGGTCAATCTCAGCCTGGGCACGCTCACACACACCGATGTGAATGCCACTCTGGCCGTTGTCGCACCGACCTCCGGTGCCATCACCACGACACAGGCGGATGGTTTCGTCGGTCCGTGGCTGACCTACACCGGTGGCAATGGCAGCCGAAGCTGGGCGCTGCCCGCGGGTGGACTGCTGGGCAACGGCTACGCAGGTGACATCTTCTACACAACGGGAAGCAGCCTGAGTTCCACGCCTTTTGCCACCACCTCCAATGTGGGCATCAACAGCAGCTCCACCGGTGCTTTGACACTGGGTGCAGGCACCACCTACCTGAACACGCTGTCCATGGCCGACATCACGACGGACCGGCAGATTTCCCTGGGCACCGGTCAGACACTGCGCCTGGGCACGCAGGGAGGGATTCAACTGGTCAATGGCGCGCGCAGCCTGACGGTGGGAACCGCAGGCTTGACCAGTACGCTTTCCGCCGGCGGCACGGTGACTGCCACCGCCGGGCAGCTCTTCCTCACCAACAATTCGACCACCGAGCTTCTGACCATCAACTCCAACCTTGCCAACAACGGCACGGGCATTGTCTCGCTGGTGATCAATGGTGCACCAGGTTCACGCACCGCGCTGACTGGAACCAACGCGCACACCGGCGGCACGCAGATTTCCAGCGGCATTTTAGAGGTCCGCAGCAACGGGGCGCTCGGCACATCAGGAACGGTCACCGTGGTGGACGGAGCCACCCTGGCACTTTCCGGGGGCGTCACCATCAGCCGCGCCCTCGCAGCCATTGGCGGTTTTGGCGATGCCAACAACGGCGCCATACGCAGCCTCAGCGGCGACAACTTCATCACCGGCTCCATCTCCCAGAACGCCATGTTCATGATCGCCGCAGACGCCGCCGCCACGCTCACGATCCAGGCCTCCAGCGTCATCTCCTATTCCTCCGTCATCACCTTTGGGGGAGCGGGCACCGTCACGGTCAATGCAGCGCTCACCGGCGCAGGTGCTGTGAGCAAGATCGGCACAGGCACTCTGATCTTCGGCGGCAACAACACCTACACAGGTTCAACGACTGTAAGCTCGGGAACCCTCAAACTGGCAAGTACCGCCGCAGGCGGGGCGACCAGCGGGTTCCTCATCACCGCCGGAGGCACCGTGGATCTCAACGGCCAGACCACTGACCGCAGCTTCATTTCCATCAACGGCGCCGGCGTCGGCAGCTTTGGCGCTCTCATCAACAGCAGCGTTACAACGGCGGTTGTCACCGGCACAACGGCACTGGCCACCTCCACCAGCATCGGCGGCTCCGGCAACATCACCATCAGCAATTCAACCGGCATCACCGGTAACGTGCTGCTGACCAAGACCGGCAGCGGCACGCTCACGGTGATCGACTCGACGACGACGAGCGCGCGTACCGGAACCACCCAGATCGACGCCGGCACCCTGCGGCTGCAGGCGACGGCCGCCTCCATCGCCCCCGTTGGCACGGGTTCTTTCGCTCTCAATGGCGGCACTCTGAGCCTGGGATTTGATGCCACCACAACCTTCACCAATGTGGTCAACCTCCTCAATGACAGCACCATCATCGCTGACCGGGCCACTTCGGGTGCAGGCGGCACGATCACCACTCTGAGCACACTGACCCTTGGCACCAATACCTTGACGGTGAAAGCGGGCGAAAACGTCACCAGCGGCACGATCGGCCTGACGTTGGGCGCGGTCAGCATCGGCGGAGTCTCCATGCGGCCCGGCAACCCGACCTTCGATGTACAGAGTTCGGCAAACGCCGCGCTAACGCTCACTTTGGGAGCATTCACCGATCAGGGCATCTCTCCAAGCACGATCACTTTCCAAAACAGCGGCACGGTGGCCAGCACGGTCACACTGGGAGTCGCTGCCACCAGCTTGGTCGATGGCACGGTCGTGAATCTCGCGAACAATGGCGGAGCGCTGACATTGAATCTGAATGTCGCAAGCGCGCTGGGCACTCTGGCGCAAGTGAACGTCGCTTCAGGCAACACTCTCAGTCTCGGCGCTGCGCAGACTTTCGGCTCGCTCGCGGGCAGCGGCACAGTCACCGCCACCGGCACTTTCATTTTAACCGTCGGCAACGCTCTGAGCTACACGCTTCCGGACACCCATTTCAGCGGCGTGCTGTCCAACGGCACAGGGACACTTGCACTGACCAAACTGGGGCTCGGCACGCTGACCCTGGATGGGAGCGATTCGAACACCTACACCGGCGCTACGACGGTCAGCTCGGGCACCTTGGTCCTGGCGAAAACCGGCGGTGCCATTGCGATCAGCGGCGGCGTCCTCACCATCGGGAATTCTGCCAGCGGCACTGCGGGCAATGCCACCCTGCGCCTCGGTGCCAGTGACCAGGCCGCTCCACTTTTAACGGCACTGACACTGAATGCGGGTTCGACCCTGGACCTGAACGGCTTCAATCTGACTGTGCTCACCCTTTCCTCTTCGTTTGGCACCACGATTACAGGTAGCGGCACTCTGACCATCAATCAGACAGGCGGAACGATGACATTCTTCGGGGTCAGTACCATCAGCAGCAGCAGCACGCTCCAACTGACAGGGACAGGAGTGGCGGCCACCCGCACCATGGCCATCACCAGTGTGACCGACCAGCTCACCATCAGCGGGAATGTGACCCAGGGTACAAACATCGGCAGCATCGTGGCCGGAAATTCCGCCCAGACCGCACTTGGCACCCTGATCCTGGCGGGTAACAATTCCTACACCGGCAGCACCACCGTCAGTTCCGGCATCCTGAACATTCGCAGCGCGAACGCCCTGGGTTCGACTGCCGGCACCACCTCCGTCACCAACGGCGGCACCTTGCAAATTGAGGGTGGCATCACCACGGCGGCGGAAAAGCTGACCCTCAACGGCGGCTCAGGCTTTGCAGGCTCCAACGGCATCCACATTCAGACCGGTGCCTTCGTCAATGTCAGCGGAGTGAACAACTTCACAGGCCTGCTCACACTTGCCACTTCCGCAGTCACCATCGCCTCAGACAGCGGCACGCTTAATCTCACGAATGCGGGAACAATCACAGGCACGGGCATCGGCTTGATCCTCGCTGGCGCGGGAGATGGCAGCATCTCCAGCATCATCGGCACCACCACAGGAACACTGACCAAGAACGGCACAGGCACCTGGACCCTTCTCGGCGTGAACACCAGCACTGGAGCCATCTCGATCAATGCAGGAACCTTGAAACTCGGCGATGGCACCACAGGAAGCTGGAGCTCTGTCGCCGTGCCAGATTTGACCTACACTGGCAGCGGCACCTTTGAATACGGCGGCGCCACCCTCGCCAGCACGCAGGCATTCGGCGCTCTCACCCTCACCTCCGGCAGCGGTGTTCTGAAAGTGGATGCACCTGCCTCCGGCACGAATGCCCTGACCTTCACCTCCCTCGTCACTCCGGCACTCGGCTCAGGCCTGAACATCGTCTCACCCGCCAGCACCAGTGTGAGCATCACCGGCACTACCAACACGAATGGCATCATCAATGCGCGCCTTTATTTCAACGGCGCTGATTTCGCCGCATCCACCTCCGGCGTCATCGGTGCGGCCACCACCACCACGGCCACCAGCAGCCTGACCGCAGGAAATCTCAATCCATACCTGATCAGCGGATCCTTTGCGCAGACGAGTTCGGCCATCGTCAATGCAGGCATAAAATTCTCGGGCGGTGACACCCTGACCCTCGACAGCGGCATCCTGCTGACGATCAACAACGGCACGAACAGCGCCGGTGGTATTTTGATCACCGGCGGCGTGGCTGCTGTGATCGCAGACGCAGGCTCCGCCACCGGCCTGACCACGGCCGGCAGTGGTGATCTGGTGATTGGCACAGACGCTGCAGGCGACAGTCTGAGCATTCAGGTCGCTATCACCAGCACCACCACGGGGGGATTGACCAAAAACGGTGCAGGCACGCTGACGCTGACCGTTGCCAACGCCTACACCGGAGCCACCAGCATCAATGCCGGCACTTTGATTCTCGGCAACGCGGCAGCACTGAGCTCATCCACCGCAACAGTGCAGGTGGGCGCGGTGCTCGACCTCAACGGCAAAATCATCATCAACACCGCCACCTTAAACGGCACAGGAATCAGCAATGCGGGGGCGCTGATCAACAACAGCGTCACGAATGCCAGCATTGGGGCGCTGACCATCGGCTTGGGCAATGGCACGGGCGGCATCGGTGCCAGCATCGGCGGCACAGGCAACATCACCTCCACTGGAGTACTGACTGGAAACAACCTCCTGGTCAAAACCGGCTCGGGGACTCTGACTGTGGGCAACAATGCCGGCGTTGCGCTCGCGAGCACACGTACCGGGGCGACTCGCATTGACGCTGGCACCCTGCGCATCAGCAACTCCACCTCCGCCCTCGGCACCTCCGCAGCGGCGATTATCCTCAATGGGGGCACCTTGAGTCTCGGCAGCACGGCTTCGGTGGTGGCCTATCCCGTCTCTGTGACGGCAAGTTCCACCATTGTTTCCGATGTCTTCACCGCCGGTGCCGGTCTCACTCACACTCTCGGAGTTCTCGCCATCGGGGCGCAGACCCTGACCATCCAGGCTGGAAGCAATGTCACCACCGCGAGCACCAATGCCGGAATTGCCTTCGGAGCCACCACGCTGCTCGACAACCCCACATTCGATGTACAAAGCCCCGCCACATCGACCAACGGCATAACCACGCTCACCTTGGGTGCCTTGAATGACCAGGGCGTGGCCAAGACGATCACCTTCGCGAATACAGGAACATCCGCCACCAACAGCAACGTCACCCTTGCGACAGCCATGGCCAGCCTGGTGGACGGTACGGTGGTGAAGCTTAACAGTGGCACGAATGCCGGTGTCACTTTGAACCTCAACATCGCCACAGTGCTGGGCACGCTGGCGCAGGTGACGGTGAACGGAAACAGCGTGATCAACCTCGGCGCCGCGCAGACCTTCGGCTCTCTGGCAGGAAGTGGCACGGTCACCACCAGCGGCGTCTTCACGCTGACCGTCGGCAACGCCAACAGCAGCACCCCGCTGAGCACGACCTTCACCGGCACCTTGAGCAATGGCACCGGCACTCTGGCGCTGACGAAAAACGGTCTGGGCACCCTGACACTGGCTCCCACAACTTCCGCCTACACCGGTGCCACGATTGTCAGCGCAGGCATCCTGAAGCTGGGCAACTCCACCGCACTGGGCACCACCAGCGGCGTCACGATCAGCGCCGGCGCCACCTTGGATCTCAACGGGCAGAGTACAGACCGCAACCTCATCTCCATCAGCGGCATGGGGCTGAACGGTGGCGGCGCCATCACCAACAGCAGTTCCTCTCTTGGCACGATCACGGGCACCGTGGTGCAGGGGTCTTACGCCAAAATCGGCGGCACGGGAGACATCCTCATCAACAACGCGGGCGGCATCACCGGCAATGCGCTGCTCACCAAGTTTGGCACCAACACGCTGACTGTCACCAGCGTTGCAGCCAGCGCACGCAGCGGCACAAATCAGATCGATGAAGGCACGCTCCGGTTGCAGGCCGCAACAGCCATCGCCGTGGTAGGCACCGGCGCCATGGCCATGAACGGTGGAACTTTGAGCCTGGGCTTTGACTCCAGCGGCACAGTGGGCGGAGCAGTGAATGTTTTGGCAGACTCGACCATCATCATTGACCGCGCCACCGCTGGGGCAGCAAGCACCACACTCACACTGGGTGCCGTCATCATCGGCGGCAACACTCTGACTGTCAAAGCTGGCAGCAATGTGACAAGTGGCACGATCGGCCTGACCCTCACAACCATCACCATCGGTGGCCCATCACTGGCGCCTGGGAATCCCATCTTCGATGTGCAAAGCACCGCCAGCGCAAACGCACGTCTAACTCTGGGAGCCTTGACCGACCAAGCCATCGCACCACGCATCATCACTTTCCAAAACAGCGGCGCAGGGGCCAGCAGCGTCATACTTGCCGCAGCGGCCAGTAGTCTGGTGGATGGCACTCAAATTAATCTGGCAGGCACCGGCGGCGCGATCACACTGAGCCTAAACAACGCCACCGCGATCGGCACATTTGCCCAGGTGTCCATGGCCTCAGGTAACACCCTGTCCCTTGGCACCTCACAAACAATCAGTTCACTTAATGGCAGCGGCACGGTGACAACCACGGCCAACTCAGTTCTCACCATTGGCAATCCGCTGAGTCAAACGATGCCCGATTCCACTTTCAACGGTGCTTTGACCGGCACAAGCCTCTCTGTGGTCAAGGCCGGAACCGGAACGTTGACTCTCGGTGGCAGCACCGACAACACCCTCTCCGGATCTTCGGGGCTCACGGTAAACAGCGGCACGCTCGTGCTGGCGAAAACAGGCGGCGCCGTGGCGGTATCGTCGAAACTGATCATCGGCACAGTCGGTGCCGCCTACGGCAGCGCCACAGTAAAGCTGGCAGGAGCCAGTCAGATCTCTGCGACAGCCACGGTGACCATGTATGCCCAGAGCTTTCTGGACCTAAATGG
Organism: Prosthecobacter sp. Pr1; assembly: GCF_057652315.1. Lineage (NCBI taxonomy): Bacteria > Pseudomonadati > Verrucomicrobiota > Verrucomicrobiia > Verrucomicrobiales > Verrucomicrobiaceae > Prosthecobacter > Prosthecobacter sp. Pr1. Next base: position 19,915 of record NZ_JBYFBS010000005.1, read on the forward strand.
GTTCAACGCCTCCTTGGGTGCTCTCAATGTCACGCCTGGCGGCACGATTTTCAACAACGCCACGGGTACCACCACCACGCTGACAGTGGGCACAGGAGACACCTCGGGCCAGCAACTCGGTTCAATCGTGGACAACACCAGCGGCACAGGCACTGTGGCATTCACAAAGACCGGCTCAGGAGCCTTTGTCCTGGGGGGATATAACACCTACACCGGTGCCACACTCGTCGAGGCAGGTTCCCTGCAAGTCGGCCTCTCAGGCATGGGAACCACCGGCATAGGCGCGGTCACAGTGCAAAGTGGCGCGACTCTCCTCGGCACGGGAGTCATTCAAGGCTCCAGTTTCACAGCGGCCAGCGGCTCCACCATTCAGGTGGGTGATGGCACCGCTCAGGGGAACTACGGCACACTCACCTTCCAGCCAGTTTCAGGTTCCGGAACGATCGATTTTCAGTCGGACAGCACGATCATTCTCGGGCTAAATCCAAGCGGCACCTCCGATTTGCTCAATATCGTTGGCACTGGCTCCACAACGCTGCTGTTCAGTGGCAATCTCACCATCACAGCCACGGCTTTTACCCCCACCGCGCCAGCAGTATACAATCTCCTCGACTGGTCCGGTCTCGCATCTTCGCCTACATTTGACAGTCGCTTTAACTACATCGGCCAGCTTTACGGGAACTCGGACGAAGCCGCCGGCTTCGACCTTCCCGATATCTCAGGCTCAGGCTACGCCTGGGACATCAGCAATTTCACAACCAATGGTACCATCGCCATCGTCCTCGTGCCAGAGCCCTCCCGCTGGATTTTATTGGGGTTGAGTCTCGGCCTGCTGTTTCTCAGGCGCAGGCGCTAGTTTCCGGCTGCTGAGGGAGAATGCACAAAAAGGGTCAGCTTCGCCTTATTTAGGGTCTGCGCGATGCGTCCCATGGTCTCGCGAATGCTTAAGAACGAGGCGTCATGCAACCCTCAGCCATGCAACCTCTCTCTGCCGTCGCTCACCCTACACGGCGTAGCCGCATCTGTGCACCTCTTCTCGCGCTTTTGTTTTTGCCCTCGCTTTCCCTTGCCGCCACCCTCTTCTGGGATGCCGACGGCACCTTCGGTGGCGGTACCGGCGGCAATGGAAACTGGAATACGACCTCTCTTTTCTGGACCAACTCCACTGCCATGCAGGCATGGACCAATGCCACCAACGACGTCGCTTCCTTTGGAGGCACGGCGGGCACAGCCACGCTCACTGAGGCGGTCACCGCCGGCGGTCTGACATTCAGTGTGGATGGCTACACGCTCGCGGGCAATGGAAACACCCTGACCCTCGGCGGCAATGTGATCGTCACCAATGCCGGCACACAGGCGCTGATCCAGTCCAACCTATCCATGGCCGCCGGTCTGTCCTTCTCCGGCTCAGGCACCCTGACCTTTGACACTGCCTACAGCATCGCAGGTGGTGGTTTTAACATCAGCAAATCAGGTGCCGGCACCCTCAATCTCAAAGGCACAATTACTGACGCGTTAAACCTGACCGTCAGCGGCGGCACGACCAACCTCTCGGGCAGTTACACCCGCACGACCTATTTGAACAACGGAGGATTAACCGTGAACGGTGGAACCTTCAATGTCACCGGTACACTGGGGGCATCAGCAGCCAATCCGCTGGGCCAGACAGCCTTCTCAGGCAACAGCACCACCAATTTTTCAGGCATCGAGTACCTTTCCGGCACAGGCTCCACCTTCCGGATCGGCGAAGGCACCAGCGCCACCGTCAATGTCATCGGCGGCACTCTCACACTGGGCACGGCTTCCTCCGGGCTCGTGCTGGGTCGTGGCGCAAACACTGCCGGGGGATTTCTCAACATCTCTGGCGGCACCGTCAGCGTGGCGGGTCCGGCGGTGGCCATCCGGCTCGGCGCAGGCTACTCCAATGGAGAGCTTGGGGGTGCCAGCATTCTCACCCTTTCCGGCACCGGCCTGCTCGACACCAGCACCACCACCGGCACGATTCTCCTCGGCTCCAACACCGCAGGAAACACGACTGGCACGGGCACCCTCAGTCTGGATGGTGGGACCCTGGCAACCCTCCGCACCATCACTGCCGGCACGGTGGGGGCTTCCACTGTCAATTTCAACGGCGGCACCATCAAAGCGAATGGCGCGATCACAAGCCTGCTGGACACTGCCTTGACCACCGTCAATGTGCGCAACGGCGGTGTGGTCATCGACAACAACGGCTTCGCCATCGGCATCGCGCGGGCGCTGAACCACTCCAGCATCAACGGAGACAATGCCACGGACGGCGGCCTCACCAAAAACGGTCTCGGCATCCTGACACTCTCAGGCACCGTCGCCAACACCTACACAGGCGTGACCCTGATCAACGCCGGTGAGCTGGATCTTTCCAAAACCGCCGGCGTCAATGCCATCGCAGGCGCCATCACCCTCGGCAATGGCACCACTGCGGCCATTCTGAAACTCATCAACAGCGACCAGATCGCCGACACCAGCCTCATCACGCTCTATGGCAGCGGTGCCAGCGCAGGCATCCTCCGCCTAAACAACAAGAATGAAACCGTCGGCGGCCTCATCAGCACAGGCGGTGCTGGCATCGTGGAAAACGAATCCGGTGCCACGGGCACAGCCACGCTCACGGTCAATGTAGACTCCGGCGCACAGACCTTCAGCGGCATCTTGCGAAATGGAGACGGCACAGGCACGGATGGCACTCTCGCTCTCATCAAGTCGGGCCTTGGCACCCTGACCCTCAGCGGTACAAACACCTACACCGGCACGACAACGCTCAACGCGGGCGGCCTGACTCTCACCGGTGCCAGCACCTACGCAGGCGCTACGACGATCAACTCAGGCGCAACACTTCTCATCAATGCCGCCAACTCATTCACGGGTGGCATCACCATCACCTCTGGCGGCACGCTCCAGTTTGGCATCACCAATGCCGTCTCCTCCACCTCAGCCATTCTCCTCTCCGGAGCCGGGGGCGGCAGTTCGGCGCTGCTCTCTCTGAGTGGCTATAACTGGACCTCGGGAGCCATCACCTTTTACGATGCCACTTCGGGCGCGACCAGCCAGGGCACCATCAACATCGGCAGCGGAGTGCTCACACTCGGCAGCACAGTGACGGTGAGTGCCACCAACAATCCTCTGGGAGCACTGATCACGGGTGGCACGCTTGATCTGGGCGCAGCCACACGAACCTTCGCCATCAATGACAGCCTCAATGCCGCGCACGATCTCACCATCTCTTCCGCCATCACCTCGGTGAGCGGTGCCATCGGCATCATCAAAACAGGCATGGGCAATCTGCTGCTGAGCGGCAGCGTCAACATTGCGGGCAACATCACCGTCTCCAATGGCGTGCTCGAGATCACGAACACCTTGACCAACGGCACGGCGCTCACGACCGTAGGTTCAGCTTCCGCACCGGGGATGCTGTTTCTGGGCACTGGGGCGGATTACTCCACCAAGAACCTGAGCATTGGCACCAGTGCAGGTTATCAAGGTGCGGTCGTCATCCGCGGCGGTGCACTGACGCTCACGACCACCGACTCTCAGGCGGGGATCGGCCTTGGTGGTACAGGCTATGGCGGCCTGTTATTGTCCTCGGGCACCATTAATACCAAGCGCGTGGACTCGCTGGATGGCACCACCACCGCCTCCATTGCCGTGCTGCAGGTCAGCGGCGGCACGCTCAACACGTCCAACTACATCATGTTCCGCAACGAGCGATGGGAGTTCACCGTCACGGGAGGCCAGGTGCTCCGGACTGGAGACGCCATCGCGCTGGGATTCCGCAGCGGCGGCAGCGCAGCCACGGCCACCACCACGGCGCAGGGCGCCATGACCATGGCGGGCGGCGTGGTGAACAATTCAATTTACAACATCACCTTCGGCCAGCAGAACAACAACACAGCGCTCGGCACTGCCTACCTCAACCTCAATGCAGGCACGCTGATAAACAACCAGATCGTCCACTACAACAACACCGGCGCCGCCATCAATTCCTACGTCAGTTTCAATGGCGGAACTTTGCAGGCTTCCGCCAACACCCCCGCATTCATCTCCGTCAGCGGCACAGGTGGCACAGGAACTTTGACCGCCTATGTCAATGGCGCTTTCGGCACCTACAATGGCGGCGCGGTGATCAACACGAACGGCTTCAACGTCACGGTCCCCATCGCCTTGAACGCTCCCACCGGAAATGGGGTCGCCAGCATTGCCGTCACCGATGGCGGCAGCGGCTATTACGGAGCCCCGTATGTGGAGATCAGCGGCGGCGGTGGCTCAGGTGCCACAGCCTTCGCCACGGTGGATCTCGATCCCACCAGCCCCACCTATGGCAAACTGCTGAGCATCACCATCAGCAATCCCGGCGTCGGCTACACTTCCACTCCCACCGTATCATTGCTCGGAGGCGGCGGCAGCGGAGCTGTGGTGGGCACGATCACCACCGCAGTCAACACCTCAGGCGGCCTGACCAAAAATGGTCTCGGCACGCTCACGCTTTCAGGTGCAGTTGCCAACACCTTCACCGGCAGCACCAGCATCAATGCCGGTGAGCTGGATCTCTCGAAAACCGCAGGCGCCAATGCGATTGCCGGCAACATCACCGTCGGTGACGGCACCACCGGGGCGGTGCTGAAGCTCATCAACAGCGACCAGATCGCCGACACCAGCATCCTCACATTCAATGGCAGCGGCACGACCGCAGGCATCTTCCGCCTCAACAACAAAAACGAAACCGTCGGCGGCCTGAGCAGCACAGGCGGCGCGGGCATTGTGGAAAACGAATCTGGCAGTGCAGCCACCAGCACACTCACCGCGAATGTCGCCTCTGGAACACAAAGCTTCAGCGGCACACTGCGCAATGGTGATGGCACGGGCACTGACGGCACTCTTGCTCTCACTAAAACCGGTGCTGGCACACAGATCTTCTCCGGTGCCAACACCTACACGGGAGCAACGACCGTCAGCGCTGGTGTCCTGCAAATCGGCAGCAATGGCACAGGCACCACCGGCACAGGAGCAGTCACCGTACAAAGTACCGGCACCCTGACTGGCACCGGCGTGATCCAAGGTTCCAGTTTCACTGCCAGCAGCAGCGCCATCGTTCAGGCAGGAGACGGCACGGCTCAAAGCAACTACGGCACGCTCACCTTCCAGCCAGTGTCCGGTTCCGGCAGCATCGATTTCCAAACAGGCAGCACGATCATCCTCGGCATCCATCCCGGAAGCACTTCCGACAGGCTGAATATCGTGGGCACCGGCACGAATACTCTGCTGTTCAACGGCAACCTCACCGTGACAGCAGATGCATTCACTCCCACCGCTCCGGAAGTTTTCAACCTGCTCGACTGGTCCGGACTGTCCTCATCACCCACCTTTGCCAGCCGCTTCACCTTCACCGGCTATCTCACCGGCAATGGCGATGAAGCCAGCGGTCTCGATCTCCCGGACATTTCCGGTTCGGGTTACTTCTGGGACATCAGCGGCTTCACCACCAACGGCACCATTGCCGTTGTCATGATCGTGCCGGAGCCCTCCCGCCTGCTCCTCCTGGGACTGGCCATGGGAATCGCTCTTTTCAGACGCAGGCGCTGAAAACAAATCAGCCGGGCTGTGCGGCCCGGCTGATGAGAAGATTCAGAATGAAGTCTTCAAATTACGCTTTGGGAGTCTCGGCGGTGCTTTCTGGCAGCTTGGGAGCTTTGATGTAGTCTGCGGGAAGATCGCCCTTCAAAGACTTGAGGAAGGTGACGATGGAGGTGGTTTCTTCATCAGTGAGAGTCTTGCCCAGCTGGTGTTCGGCCATCTTCTGGACCATCTGCTCCAGCGTTTTGACGGAACCGTCATGCAGGTAGGGATAGGTCTCGGTGATGTTGCGCAGGCTGGGAACTTTAAAGAAGCCCTTCTCGCCATCGTTCTTGGTGATGTCGGCACGGCCATTGTCCTTGAGATCAGGCCAGGCCTTCACAAGGCCAAGCTTCTGATACATCATGCCGCCGACACCCACGCCATTGTGGCAGGTGACGCAGCCGGTTTTAGCAAAGGTGGCAAAACCCTTTTTCTCCTCGGCGGTCAGGGCATCCTTGTTGCCTTTGAGAAAGGCGTCCCACTTGGAAGGCGTGAGCAGCTTGCGCTCAAACGCGCCCACGGCCTTGCCGAAGTTGTTGTAGTTCACCGGATCAGCCTCGCCGGGGAAGGCAGCCTTGAAGGCATCCACATACCCGGGCATGCTCTTGAGCACCTTGATGACGAAGGCCTCATCGGGAGCACCCATTTCCACGGGATTGAGCACCGGGCCTTTGGCCTGCTCCTCCACACTCGGCGCACGGCCATCCCAGAACTGGGCGACGTGCAGCGCGGCATTGTACACCGAAGGCGAGCTGCGGCCACCCAGCTTGCCTTCATGCCCCGGAGAGAATGGCAGGTTGTCGTTGCCGTATTTGTCGAGCACGTGGCAGGAGTTGCAGGACATCTTCCCGCCTTTGGAAATGCGGGTTTCAAAGTAGAGCTGGCGCCCCAGATTGATCTTCGCTTCCGTCAGTTCATTCGTCGGGGACGCGACCTCGGCAGGCAGCGGCATGAACATCGGCAGAAAGGCTTCGGACAGATCTGCCTGCGCGAAAGCGGAAGTGGTGCTCAAGCCGACAATAAGAGCGAAAATGCGAGCGGTGGGGTTCATAGGATGTTGGATTAAAACAGCGATTCCGATACGTGGCGTGGAAGGCGCGGGTTTCAAGTGATTGCACTGAGACGATTTCTCAACACCCACCACAGCTTCAAATTGACGAAATCCCCGGCAGGCGGCTAGGCTGCACAAATGTTCTCAAAATCTTTTCTCCTGCTGTTCGCAGCAGCAAGTGTGGCACTCGGCCAGCAACCCGTAGGTGATGGCAAGACGGACGATACGGCGGCGATTCAACACCTCTTTGACACCGTGGGCAGTGTCAAGCTTCCCAAAGGCACCTACCTGCTGACGCAAACCGTGAAGATCGATCTGAAAAAAACCGGCTTCGCGGCGCTCACCGGAGACGGCACCGTGCGGTTGATCATGGCAGGCGACGGGCCAGCGCTGCATTTCGTGGGCACGCATGAAGGCTCGGCGGCACCAGATTCATTCAAGCCGGATGTTTGGGAAAGCCAGCGCACGCCCATGGTGGAAGGCATCGAAATCGTCGGAGCAGATGCCGAGGCTGATGGCATCGAGGCAACGGGCACAATGCAGATCACGCTCAGCCGCGTCGTCATTCGTGAATGCCGGCACGCCGTGCATCTCTCCACCCGCAACCGCAACGTGTTGATCTCAGCCTGTCACTTCTACCACAACACCGGCATCGGCGTGTTTTACGACAATGTGAACCTGCACCAGTCCAACATCGTGGGCAGCCATATCAGTTACAACGGCGGCGGCGGTGTCGTTTCCGTGGGGGGCAACGTTCGCAATCTGCACATCGGCACATGCGACATCGAGGGCAATCACGCCAAGGATGGACCGCCCAGCGCCAATGTGATGCTCGACTCACGCGGCGGTTCCATCGGCGAGGTCGCCATCACCGGCTGCACCCTGCAGCACACGCACAAGTCACCGGATTCAGCCAACATCCGCATCATCGGTTCCGGCACGGATCCATCCCTCCTGCGCCGCGCAGGTCGCGAGCACACCCGCGAAGGCAATGTGACCATCACCGCCAATGTGTTCAGCGATGTGCAGGTCAATGTGGAGATCCAGCACTCACGGGGTGTGACGATCACCGGCAACACGTTCTGGGAAGGCTTCCAGCACGATCTTGTCATAACGGACAGCGACAACATCGTCGTCACCGGAAACAACTTTGACCGCAACCCGCGATACCTCGTGAACGGCAACGACAATGCGGAGAAAAACGGCGTCGTCTTCCAGCGCTGCACCGACAGCATCTTTAACAACAACGTCATCAGCGGCGTCTGGAAGCAGCGTGCCGCAGTGGACATCGAATCCTGCAACCGGTTTCAAATCTCCCACAACAGCATTCTGGATTCAGATGGCACGGGACTCCGCCTGGAGCAGGTGACCAACAGCATGGTCACCGGAAACATCATCCGCGATGACCGTGAAGGAGAAAAGCGCAGCAAAGAGCCCTCTCTCAGCATTGTCGGCGGCAAAGACAACGTGATTGAGCAGAATGTGCTCGGAAACAAATAACGTGGGCATCGAGGCATGACCACCTCATCCGCCACATGGCTGCTGGCCCGTACCCACGGGCGCATGTTGCGGCACAAGCTGCGCTTTGGCATGCGCGAAAACCGCCTTCTCAGCGTGACGGTTGGCGCGTTCCTCGGGCTGTACAGCCTCGCAGCCTACCTCCTGGTGGGCCGTGGGCTGGATTTCATGATGAAGCTGCCCCTCATCGGCCCGCTGCTCACGGAGCGGCTGGTGTTTCTGCTCTTCTTTTTCTTCTTCGTGATGCTGGTCATCTCCAATGCCACCATCACCGGCATGAGCTTGTTCCGGCGAAAAGACATGGAATGGCAGATTGCTCTGCCCCTGCCCCCGCGCAGCCTGGTGCTGTGGAAGACTCTGGAAGGCATGCTGCTGGCAAGCTGGGGACTGCTGCTGCTCACCACCCCCATCCTGCTGGCTCTGGCCCAAACCTACAAGGCAGATGCCAAATTCATGCTGGTGGTGCTGCCTGCCGTGCTGGCTCTGGTGACCATCGCAGCCAATGTTTCCACCTGGCTGCTAATTGCCCTTGTGCTCTGGGCCAAACGTTGGATGTGGAAGCCCTTGCTCGCAGTCGTCGTTCTGCTGCTGATCCGAACCCTGCCCATCTGGCATTCCAGCGTGGAGTCCTTAAACTCCGGAGACCTCAGCGCGAGCTTGAACCAGATCCTGCGGCACACGGAGATCTGCATGCATCCGCTTTTGCCCAGCTCATGGGTGGCGGAAACAATTCAAGCCGCCGGACGCGGCACCTTCGAGCGCACCATGTTCTTCAACCTTGTCCTCCTGGCCAATGCCCTGATGAGCATTCTGATCACCACGCGCATCGCCAGCGCCTTCTATTATCCGGCTTGGAATCGCATCATGAGTGCGGCGCCCGGAGTCGTCGGCAAAGCCAAAGCCCCCCAGGCACGTGCCAGACGTGGACGCCTGAGCCATTGGCTGCGCCGTATTCTGGCGCTTGACCGCGCCTCCTATGCGCTGCTGGTGAAGGAAGTCCGCACATTCCTGCGCGAACCCGTGCAGTGGGGGCAGTCGTCGATCATTTTTGGTCTGCTCCTGATCTATTCCATGAACCTGCGCAAGCTGGGCTACGATCTGCAGAATCCGTTTTGGATCACCATCGTAAGTCATTTAAACTTGCTGGTCTGCTGCCTCGCACTGTCCACACTCACGACCCGTTTCATCTACCCGCAATTCAGCCTGGAGGGGCAGCGTCTGTGGATTTTGGGGCTCTCGCCCCTGCCGCTGCATCGTGTGCTGGCCTTGAAACTCCGCCTCAGCGCCAGCGTGCTGGCCCTTGTCATGGTGACGCTGGTCGTGGTCTCGGGAATCTCGCTCGGCCTGTCAGGGCAGCGCATTCTCTTTTTCAGCGCTTCGATTTTGATGCTGAGCTACGGACTGACCTCGCTGGCGCTTTCCCTCGGCGCCTTGGTGCCCAATTTTCGGGAGTCCAATCCCGCGCGCATCGTCTCCGGCTTTGGCGGCACGGTCTGCTTGATCGCCAGTTTTGTATACATCGTTGGCGGAATGGTCCTGCTGCTGATCCCTTCCTGGCAGAATCTCAGGCAGGATGCCGTGGCCATGGTGGGCTCCAACGGCAAAATCGAACTGGCTGCGCTGGCTGGACTGGCTGTGTTAACCGTGGCTTTTGGAGGCATTCCCTATTTTTTTGCCAAAAGACAGACGAAAAATCTGGAATACTTAAGACATCTGTAGTATTTGGATACTGGAAATAATTTCCAGTACTCCCATGATCACCCGCAAAGCACCCGCTCTCGCCACTGCCAACGGCTACAACGAGGATAATCTCCTTGTTTTTGAAGATGCTCCCGAATTCATGGACGGCCACGCTGTTGCCTCATCCCTTGAGAATGTCGATTCCAAAGTGAAGGCCGCTCAGGAGCAGTTGCAGGAGCTCCGGCGCCAGCAGGAAGAGATCGAACGCCAGAAGCAGCACCTCGAAGCCTTGCGCATCAAGCAGGAGCGGTTCGTCGCCGGAAAGCGTGATCTCGTCGAGAAAATCACCCGGTCTGCCAGCTTGGTCGAACGTGAACTCTACGACGCCCAGAAGCGTGTTGAGGATCTTGCCGCCATTCATGACGAATTCCGCCGTCATCAGGAAATTTTGAAATCCCTCCAGCCGGAAAAATGGCATCGCTCCCAAGTCAGCGAAGAACTCGACGGAGCCCTGGCCGCCATTGACGATGCCGAAGGCGACTACGCCAAAGGCATCCGCCGTCTGCACGCCATGGGCCCGCAAGAAGGCGTGTCCGCAGGTGGACCGATCAATCTCGACGACGCAAGCGCAACTGTAATGCCCGCTTTCGGCTCTCACGCCGATGACCTGAAGACTTGGATGCGCCGTGGCTTTGCCTTCACCCTTCCTCTCATGGGCACGGTGATCGTCGCCATCGTCCTCATTCGTCTGATGTTCTGATTTAGCGAACCCCTCACCTCTCATCCTTATGGCTCTGTTTTCTGGCAATCGCAAAGTCCGGTCACGTCGTCCAAAGCCCGTGCAGGCATTGAAGGAAGAGGCATCGCCTCAGCGTAAATCACGCAGTCTGACGAAACGCTCGGATGAACTGAACAGTCAGATTCACCGCCTGGAATGCTTCATCACCGCAGCTCCACGCATTGAGCGCCAGCGCCGCCTGGCAAACGTGAACATGGTACCGCCCATGGAGTTGGCATCCCCTGCCCCACGTCATCGCCGCGTCCCCATCGCCAGACAGCGCGCACGCCGCAGCGAGCGCTTGCGCATGCTCACCGAAGGCATGCTTGTCCTCGGTTCCATCGCCGCCGTTGTTGGATGGCTGAATCAATGGTTCCATTTCTGGAACTGAGGCTGCGTCCATTTCAAGTGGCACTGGTTGAAGGTGGCTTGACGTGACCTGAAGCGGCTCCGCCGTTGATGCGGAATACCCCCCTTACTCGCGCATGGGCCATCGCCCTGACGCTAAAATGTGCGCGCGCAACGAAATCCAGTTGCCGCCACAAGGCGGTCAAAACATCAACCCCAAAATGTTATGACTGCGACAGAAACCAAAGGCAGCTGGAATATCCTGAAGGGCAAGCTCAAGCAAAAATGGGCCAATCTGACAGATGATGACCTCCAGTTTGCAGAAGGAAAGTCAGACGAACTCATTGGCCGCATCCAGAAGCGCACCGGAGAATCTCAGGAAGCTATCAAACGCTACATGAAGGAAAACTGCGACAGCGACTGCGATTGCCGCTAACCACCTCATCGGACCGGCATGAGACACGGTCCCATGCCCGCTCCTGGCACAATTCTCGAAATATGCGCCGAAGGTGACGTGAAGCCGAAGGCTGGGCCCAGGCCCATTTTGGATACACGCGATCAAGGGAATCCCAACGAAGAAGAGATGTTATGAAATCACATCCAATTCTGGAAACTATTGCTGTCTTCATATCACTGGCAGCCTGCGCCTGCATCTCAGTCGACGATCATGAAGAAAGGCCCAAAACGGCCACCGTCACTAAAGAGACGGTGAGGTTCTATCCGCTGACAGATCCCAGCGTGACCATGACGAAAACAACAGCCATCAGCTCACGCTAATGGCTTTGCTTATCGTGGATCACCACTGTCGGTGACGCATCACATTGCTTCTGATCTCAGATCATGCCTTGCCCCAGCGCTTCAGAAGCGTGGAAGCCATGTCAGCAGGTGAGTCAGACACGGCAATGCCGCACTCCGCGAGAATCTTCTTCTTGGCAGCAGCAGTGTCGTCAGCGCCACCGATGATGGCACCGGCGTGGCCCATGCGGCGTCCGGGAGGTGCTGTGGCTCCTGCAATGAAGGCGGCGATCGGCTTCTTGCAGTTGTCCTTGGCCCAGAGACCCGCTTCGACTTCGGCATTGCCACCGATTTCGCCAATCATGATGATGGCTTCGGTCTCAGGATCATCGTTGAACATCTTGAGCACGTCGAGGTGGTTGGTGCCGTTCACCGGATCACCACCAATGCCCACGCAAGTGCTCTGACCGTACCCACGCGTCGTGAGCTGCCACACGGCTTCATAAGTGAGCGTGCCGGAACGGCTGACGACACCGACATTGCCACGCTTGTGGATGTACCCTGGAGCGATGCCGATACGGCAGCCACCATGCGATTTGTCGCCGAAGCCTGGAGTCACAAGACCGGGGCAGTTCGGGCCGATGAGGCGCGTCTTGCTGCCTTTCATGGCAGCCTTGACCCTGATCATGTCATTGACCGGAATGCCTTCGGTGATGGCCACCACGAGGTCCAGCCCCGCATCGACACCTTCGAGGATCGCATCTGCTGCGAATGGAGGCGGCACAAAGATCACGCTCACGGTCGCGCCGGTTTCACGGGCGGCTTCAGCCACGGTGTCAAACACCGGCACCTTCTTGCCACCGTGCTCAAAAATCTGACCACCCTTGCCTGGTGTCACGCCAGCCACCAGCTGGGTGCCGTAGTCGATGGACGCCTTCGCATGGCGCGAGCCGAAATCTCCGGTGATACCTTGAACAAGAATGCGGGTGTCAGTTTCAACGAGAATGGCCATCGGGATGAATTCGGTAAAAGTTTGGGGGGTGCGTGAAAGCGTCGCATCATAGAAGTGTGCTTCGCTGCGTCAAGGCGGCGGCGGAATATTCTCAAAGCAAGCGCCAGAGTTTCGGCAAAAAGACCACCAATCCCACTCCCAGTGCCGCAAGCGCCGCCACCAGTACCGCTGCGGCTGCCGCATCTTTTGCCAGACGGATGGGTTCCTCACGCTCCTTGCTCACGCGGTCCGCCAGGACTTCGATCGCCGTATTCAGCAGTTCTGCCGCCAAAACCAGTCCCACCGCCAGCAGCACCACACACCACTCCCAGGCCGCCAGGTTCAGCCAGAGGCCCAAGCCCGCCACCAGCACCGTGGCGAGGCCATGCACCTGAAGATTTCTCTGCGTTTTCAGCGCCCAGACCAATCCCGCCAGCGCAGGACCAAAGCTGCGGAGCACCGATGCAAGCCAGCGGGTCATGTGGGGGCAATTCGGCTACTGCGAGCCCGCAGGTTTTTCCACCGGAGCCGTTTCTGCAGTTGGCTCGGAGACTTCTTTCACCAGATCACGGAATTCCTTCAGCCAGTTCAAGGCATCCGGATGGCTCGGGTAGGTCTGAATCACCTTCAGCATGTCTGCCAGCGCATTGACTGGAGTGACATTGTTCTGCACCAGGTAATTGTCCTTTTCCCAGATCATGCGCGGGCCCGCATCTTTATAGAATTCATTGAATTCGGTCTCACTCTTGATGGCCTTTTGCATGGCCACCTCCGCACTCATGCGGGAATCCCACTGTGCAGGCAGATCAGTGGGCTTTTCCGCCAGATAATAGGGGAAAACAATGTTGGAATAAATGCCCCTGACATTCAGCGGCTGATACTCCCATTCTTTCCGCTTCAAGAAGTCTTCCAGAGAGTAAGCTTTGGCAAATTCGGAACTGGCCACGGACTGACGCAAGGTACCCATGATGTCTCCGGCAGGCACGTTGTTGCCACCACCGCCTCTACGCCCGCCACCGCCGCCACCCTGGCCAGCACCCTTTGCGTCCTTGTCCGTAACGGCCCCTGAGGCCGAATGAGTGGTGGCTCCCTGAACGGCAGTGATTGCCTTGCCCAAAAAAGCCTGCACCGAATTGACGATCGGAGCCATTTTCTTGGGTTCATCAATCTCCTGCGCCTGAATTGTCAGCACGAGGTACTCAAGCTGCAGCCACAGCGCCTGCTTGAAATCCTCATCTTTCAGATTTGCCTCATTCTTGTTCCGCCAGTCCATGAAATCGGCCTGCTTCAGGTTCTTGCGATCAAAGTGCTCCAGCTTGTAGCAGTCCAAATACAGTGCCAGCGCAGCCGCCGGGCTGGCCATTCCCTCGCGGAACTTCGCCATGGCCGCACCAAAGACGGAGCCCCTGCCCTTGCCAATCTGAGCCTCCACTTTTTCCAGTTCTTTGAGGATGTGATCCGTTTGCGCTGGCGTGAGAATCACCTTGCTTGCAGGTTTCTCAGGTTCAGCCGCAGGTGTTTGCGCAGGGGCAGGAGATGCCAGCACCAAGGCCAGCAGAGGCAGGAGTTGAGTCAATTTCATGGTCGGAAAATTAAACAAGGCAAAACGCGGATGGGCGCAGGAAAAATCTTTATCTGAAAAAATTCTCCACATCAACGTTTCATCCCCGCACAAACTTGGACTTGGATGCACAAAGTCATCGTATATCTGTTTCCACCCCCTCGCTTATGACACGCCCTGCTTTCTTTCTCGCCCTTCTGACCCTCCTCACCCTGCCTGCCATGGCTGGAGATGCCCCCGTCAACTACATCGCCGAGATGACCGGCATGGTCTGCGCCGGCTGCAAAGATCACGTCACCGCCTCCTTCACCAAGCTTGAAGGCGTCTCCAAGGTGCAGATTGTTCCCGGAGACAAACCCGGCACCCAAAAAGTCACCGTCACCTCCACTTCCCCCTCCTTGACCAAGGAGCAGGCCGTCACCGCTTTGGGCTCCTCAGCCTCCACGTACATCGTGCATGCATGGGTGAAGTCGGAGCAGCCGGCCCACTAAAGCCAAAATCATCAGGCAAAATCGCTTGCCTGTCTCTCCGACTGCGCCACTATCCGCGCTCTCCTTTTGCCGGAGCAAGAATTTGGACAGGTGTCAGAGTGGTCTAACGAGCACGCCTGGAAAGCGTGTGTACCTTAATCGGTACCGAGGGTTCGAATCCCTCCCTGTCCGCCATTCTTCGTCAGCTCACTAGACGAAGAATTCCCTCCTCAGAGTGAAGGACGGCCCATCACTCTCGCCTCTGCCACGCAAGGAAGGACAAAATCTCATCGACTCCACCGCTCGAAAATTGAGCGAAAAGAGACGTTTCATGAGGAGCGTGGGCAAGAAGCCGCCCCCTCTCCACTTTCACCCGCACTCGTTTCTTGAATTCCGGTGCTCCAACAGTTGTGCTTTCCTGCCGCAAGCGCGGCAACATATCGCGCTTCAGACTCGTTTGGCTCTCCGATGAAACCAACCGCTTCCTCTCCGTCCCGTCGTCAATTCCTTGCCACTGCTGGCGCCGCCTCGCTGTCATTCCTTTCCTCATCGCACGCGGCGGCGTTTAAAACGACGATCCAGAAGGCCAAGATCATCGGCAAGCCGGAGGAAAAGGCGCTGCGTGAGCTCAAAGAGGCCGGATTCGACGGCGTGGAGGTTTCCCATCTTTTTGATGACGAAACGGAGGCCAAAAAGGCGCGTGAGCTCGTCGAAAGCATCGGTTTGAAGGTGCATTCCGTGCTGCGCGGGTGGGCGGAGTTCAACAGCGATGATCCGGGGCAGGTCGCCGCGAGCTACGAGGTGACGGAGAAAGCCCTGCGCACGGCCAACTGGCTCGGTGCAGAGACGATCCTGCTCGTCCCCTGCCGCGTTGGCGGGCCGACCGTGAAGATGCCGCAGCCGTGGGAATTCGACATCGAGTTCGACGAAAAGACAGGCCACGTCAGCCGTGTCGTGAAGGGCGACAACACACCTTTCGAGCGCTACATCGCGCTGCAAAACAAATCGACCGACGGATCGAAGGAGCAGGTGTCGAAGCTCATTCCGCTGGCCGAGAAGCTCAACGTCATCATCGGCCTCGAGAACGTCTGGAACAACCTCTGGGTGCGTCCGGACCTGTACAAAAACTTCGTCGCATCCTTCAACCACCCGTTTGTGAAGGCCTACTACGACGTGGGCAACCATGTGAAGTACCTTGTGCCCGTGCACGACTGGATCCACACGCTGGGCGGCCTCATCAAGAAGATCCACATCAAGGACTACGCACTCGCGCCGGACAACCACAGCGGCAAGTTCGTGCATCCGCGGGATGGCAGCATCGACTGGCCAAAAATGCGTCAGGCCCTCGACGATGTCGGTTACAACGGCTGGATCACGGTTGAAGACAACGGCCTGCCCCTGCCCGAATTCAACGACCGCCTCAACAAGATCATCGCCGGAGTCTAATTCATGAAACTCGCCCTGCTTTTCCTCACGCTGGCCACCTTCACCCCGGCCGCCGACCGCGTCGTGCCGCGCGAAGGCACCGAGTGGTGCAATATCTGGATGCCCAACGCCAACAAGCACGACCTGCCGCGCGTGCTGCTCATCGGCGACTCCGTGACCCAGGGTTACGGACCCGACGTGGAGAAACTGCTCACCGGCAAGGCCTATGTCGCGCGCCTCGCCACCTCGCGCTGTGTGGGAGATCCCGTCCTGCATGCCGAGATCGCCGCCGTGCTCGGCGCGGAGACCTTTGACGTGATTCACTTCAACAACGGCCTGCACGGCATCGGTGCGGTCAGTGAAAAAGAGTATGCCGAATTTCTGCCGCACATGCTCGCTCACCTCCGCAAGCTCGCGCCCAAGGCGAAGCTCATTTGGGCCAGCAGCACACCATCCCATGTGAATGGCAAATTTGAGCAGCTCGACGCACGCAACGAAAACGTGAAGGAGCGGAACCGGATCGCCGCCGAACTGATGGCAAAGGAAGGCATCCCCGTGGACGATCTTTACGCGCTCATGCTGCCACACCCCGAGTGCTGCTCCGACGGGCTGCACTACAAGCCGGAAGGCAGGGCCATGCAGGCTGCGCAAGTCGCCGCCGCGGTCCTCAAGCTGCTGCCGTCGAAGGCGAAATGAAACACCTCAGGACACTCGTCGCGATCCTTCTCGCCATCTTTTGGGGAACTGCCCCTGCGCATGCGGAAGAAGCTCCCAAAACCGCGCTGCGTGTTGAAAAACTCAATGAACTGGATGTCACCATCCAGCAGGCCGTGAATGATTCAATGATCCTCGGTGCCTCCCTATGGGTGGAGAGCCATGGCGTGGCCTACCACAAAGCCTATGGCCAGCGCGCGCTGAAACCCGCGGCTGAGGCGATGACCGAGGATACCCTTTTTGATGTGGCCTCCATCACCAAAGTCATGGCAGCCGCCAGCGCGGCTATGCTCTGCATCGAGCGCGGCTTGTTCCAGCTGGATGACCTCGTCTCACAGCACCTGCCCGAGTTCACCGGCGAAGGACGTGAGAAAATCACCTTCCGCCACTTGCTGCTGCACACCTCCGGGTTGCCGGTCAATCTCAATCCCAAAACACAGCCCTTCACCACTCACGACGAAGCCGTCGGGCAGATCTGCCACACGAAGCTCCTGTTTGAGCCCGGCTCCCAGTTTGCCTACAGCAGCGTGGGCACCATGCTTCTTGGCGGCGTGATCGAACGCGTGACCGGCAGGAAGTTTGACGAATTCTGCACCTCAGAAATCTTCCACCCCCTGCGCATGAATGACACCGTCTTTCGTCCCGGCGGCGAGCAGTTGAAACGTGTCGCGCCCTCCAGCGCGCCGGAGCGCGGCCTGGTGGATGACACCGTGGCCCGGCTAGCTGGCGGCGTCTCGGCGCATGCCTCCCTCTTCACCAGCACGGCGGACATGTCCTGCTTTGCCCGCATGATGCTGAATCTCGGCGAACTCGATGGCGTGCGCGTCCTCAAACCCGAAACCGTCAGGCTCATGACCAGCGTGCAAAGCCCTGCCGGCCTGACCAGCCCCGATGCCAAAAACTTACCCGTGCGCCGCGCCCTCGGCTGGGACATTGACACCCCCTACCGCAGCCCGCCGCACGACTATACTCTCCACCGTGGCGCCCTCTTCCCCATCGGCGGCTACGGCCACACCGGCTGGACCGGGCGGATGCTCTGGATTGATCCCTTTTCCAGCACCTTCGTGATCTTCCTCTGCAACCGCTACGTGGACGCCTCCAAAGACACCCGCCCCGCCGTCTATCAGCTCCACCACCGCATCTCCACCCTCGCTGCCGAAGTCGTCCCGGACTTTGATTTCAAAAACGTCCCCGGCGCGCTGCCGGGACATGTGGAGCATGGGAGTGTGCGGTGATGCCAGAAAGGCAGGTTTACCGCACAATCCTCTTCTAATCCACACGTTGTGAGTTTCGGGACTACGACAGCTGGAAGACCTATCCGCCAGATGCCAACCCTCAGATCATCCCCAGCTTCATCTTCCCTTCAACACTGATCATCCCCTGGTTCCACGCCGGATCCCAGACGAGTTCGACCGCAGCGTCGTCCATGTCTTCGATGGTCATGATGCGGCTTTGCGCATCAGCGGCAATCGTCGGCCCCATGCCGCAGCCTGGGGCCGTGAGGGTCATCTTCACAATGGCTTTGTTTTTGCCATCGGCATCGGCTTCGACTTTGCAGTCATACACAAGGCCCAGATCGACGATGTTGACCGGGATTTCCGGGTCATAGACGTTTTTGAGCTGATTCCACACCTGTCCTTCAAGATCGCTGACATCGGCGGGGATGTTTGAGGAACTGCTGTCCTGCTCCTTCTTGCTGGCTTCGGGATCAATACCCAGGGCATCCACGTCACCCGCCTGAATACGGGCAAGACCAAAGTCCGTGGCCACCGTGTAGGTGCCGCCGAGCGACTGCGTGATGATGACCTTCATGCCGAGCGGCAGCTTGATCAGATCGCCACTGGGGATCTGTACGGCATCGACTTCGCGTTTGAGTTCAAGGGAGGAGTGCATGGGGAAATGAGAGTGAAAAAATGTTGAGACTAGCTCGTGAGGACGATTTTGATTTTGCCCTGGGTTTTGCCAGCGGCACTAAGAGCATCCGCCAAAGTGCCGGATTGATCAGAAACAACTGGAGCAGCAGCACTGGCTTCTGGCTTGTTTTCAGCTTCGAGCGCGGCGCGCAGCGCGCCCTCAACCATCTGTCCGCAATGGATCTTCATGGGCGGCAGCGGACCGAGGGGCTTGCTAAGTTCCTCGGCAGACATGGAGAGCGCTTCCTCCTTGGTTTTGCCACGAATCAATTCAGTCGCAATGCTGGCCACGGCGATGGCCGTCTGGCAGCCGAAGCTCTGAAAGCTGGCCTTGTCGATGACCTTCCTGCCGTCCTTCTCTTTGTATTTGATCCACAGGCGCACCATGTCGCCACAATCAGGACTTCCCACGGTGCCCACGGCATCGGCGTCGGGCATTTCGCCCAGATTCTGGGTGTCCGTGAGAGCTTGCTGGAGTGCGGCTTCGTCCATGGTCGTGATTCAATCTTCAAGTTCGATACGATAACGCGGCAGGCTTGGATCAATCTCACTGCTGTAGGCGTCAATCCCGCCGGTGAGGCATTTCGTTTCGCCAAATCCATGTCCGATGAAATACGCCGCCGCATCCAGCGAGCGCGAGCCGGTGTGATCATACAGCACCACCGTCTGCGTCTTGTCACCGCTGGTGAAAATTTCCTGCACCAGCTCCTGCGTGAGCAGGCGCGCGCCGGGCAGCTTCACCGCCTCATGCTCCTCACGCGTGCGCACGTCCAGCAGCACAAGGTCCGGCTTGTTTCGCAGCAGCACTTCAAGCTCATGCGGAGAGATCTGCAGCGAGGAATCGCCCTTGTGGCTTTCCTGAATATGCGCCACGGCCTCCGCCACGGGGATGTTCTCATTCCGCTCGCACACCTGCGCCAGAGTTTCTCCCGGCTGAAAGCCGCAGCTCCGGCAGCCGCCGATGTGGTAGCGCGCAAACAGAGCCCTCTGCGCCCCAGGGTAGGCCTGGAGCACCTGGCTCATGGTCATGTCGCCGGTCAGCGGCGGAAGTTCAGCAGTGGGCATGGTGGAAATTCATGCCATAACGGCAAAACCACCCAATGCAAGCGGAGGCCCGCCAGCACGCCCCAGCGGCAGTACGATAAAACGCTACGGCTCACGCGTCCGATAGCCCTTGGTAAGAGTAGCCAAGCATGGCCTAGGCTTCTGGATTGATCTCGTGTCTACACCTTGACTCTCCCTTTCGTTCTCTCGGCTCGACATTCCTCATTCTGCATTCACCTTGCACGCCATGTCTCAAGAACTCGAGCCACGCATCCCAGTCCTGCCCACTCTGATGACGGCGGGTAACATTCTTTGCGGTTTCGTCGCCATCCTGGAGATCTTTGACGGCCGCCATCTGGCGATGACCACGTCGGTCGATCTCAACAATTACCAGCACTACCACTACGCCATCGTCTTCATCCTCCTCGCCTGCTTGTTCGATGCGCTCGACGGCCGCGTGGCGCGCATGGGCGGCACGGAGAGCCCCTTTGGGCGGGAGCTGGATTCCCTGGCGGACATCGTCTCCTTCGGTGTGGCACCGGCACTTCTGGTGCATGACATCGTGCTAAAAGAGATCGACACCCCCAAAGGCCTCGGCTGGCTGATCTCATGCGTCTATCTGGTGTGCGGTGCCATGCGCCTGGCGCGGTTCAACTGCCTCGCAGCGGCGGATGTGAAAAGCAGCATGAAAGGCTTCCGCGGCTGCCCCATCCCGGCGGCGGCAGGTGTGATTTCCTCTTTGACCCTGCTCATCATCTGGCTGGACAGTACCGAGCGCGAGATCGGCAACTGGAAGTATGCTCTTGCAGGCCTGATGGCACTCCTTTCCTACCTGATGGTGAGCAATCTGGAATACCCCAGTTTCAAGGCCGTGAACTGGCGCACGAAACGCTCCTTTCACTGGGTCCTGGTCACCATCTTCGTCATCGCCTTCACGGTCATGAACTGGCACTGGATGCCCGCCGTGCTGTTTGTCAGTTACTTGCTGTATGGCTTGGTACGTCCATGGGTCTCGCGCAAATGGCGGCAGGAGATCGAGATCGAGGCGGAAACGGTGGAGATCGACCCCGAGGCAGAGACGCTGGCACTCAATGGAGCGGATGACGACAGTTCCGAAAAGCATCACTCGGACGGCAGCAGCTCCGTGCAGATTTGAACATTTTCATTTCACGCAGCGCTGGGACTGTGTAATTGAGGGTTTCTCCAACCTCCATGGCAGATTTTTATCAGCACGCGCGCGTGCCCACCCTCCACCACCTGGCACACGCGGACAGTTCAGCCCGTGAAACTGAGATGCTGGACTGGGCGCGGGACAAACCGGTGGCCCTGCTGCTGCCCGCGCTCTATGCCGAGTGCGAGCGCCCAGCCCTTCCTCGCATTCTTGAAGAGGTCTCCCAGGCAGGTCACATCTCCGAGGTGATTCTGAGCATGAATGGAATGGACGCCGCCGAACTCGAGCGGGCCCTGGTGCTCATCCGCAAAAACCTGCGCGGCAAAACCGCCCATATTCTTTGGAATGACGGACCGCAGCTCTCTCAAGTTTATCAGCGTATGGACCAGGCCGGACTCGCCGGCCCCCACGCAGGAAAAGGCTCAAACATCTGGATGGGCATCGCCTACCTTCATGCGCGCAGTTTTGGCGGCGTCATCGTCAGCCACGACACGGACATCCTGAACTACAGCCGTGATCTGCTGTGGCGGCTCTGCTATCCGCTGCTTCATCCGCGCATGAATTATCGGTTTGCCAAGGGCTACTACAGCCGGGTGTCGGACCGGCTTTATGGCCGGGTGACGCGGCTGCTGATCTTCCCTCTCATCCAGGCATGCCGTGATGTGCTGGGCTCGAAGCCCATGCTCGAACATCTCGACAGCTTCCGCTACCCGCTCTCGGGTGAATTTGCCGCCGACATGCAGGCACTCGAATGCTTTTGTCTTCCCGGCGGCTGGGGCTTGGAAATCGCCCTTCTCTGCGAAGCCTTCCGTCATCTGCCCGGTGAGCAGCAGTGTCAGGTGGATCTGGGCTTTCATTTCGAGCACCGCCACCGGAGCCTCGCTCACGACCAGATCGGGGTCAATGAACCGGGACTGATCACCGCTGCCGCAGATGTCGCCCGCTGCCTCGTCTATCAGGTGCTGCGCGAAGCCGAGCCCCGTTCCGCTGAAAGCCTCATGCGCCTGATCATTGAGCGATACCGCCCCCGTGCCAACGAATGGCTGCAGCGCTACGAGCATGTGGCCCTGCTCAATGACCTGCGTCATGACGCAGAGGAGGAAAGTGCCGCAGTCACCGCCTTCGGCCAGGCCTTGGATCGTCTCCTGCACAGCCTGGGAAAAGACACCCTGCATGTGCCGGCCATGCGCGACACCCCTGCCAGGACCCTCGCGAAGATTCCCGGGCTCGCTGCAGAGATTGTGGCGAGCGCCATCATCGTCTGACCGTCCTGCCATCCTGCTTGCTTCGCCCCTGCCCCGTGGATAAGGTCGGGCCTGTTAAAATCAGCGACTGCATTCTTGCATGAAGAAATCTCCCCAGACGGCGGCCCGGCGCAAAGCCAAGGCCACTGCTGCATCACTCACACCGGGAAGTGAATCTGTTGCCACTGCTGAACAGCTGGCTCAGTTTTACAACAGCGTCGACGCCGCCCTCTTCAGCCTTTCCGTGGAGCCGGGGCAGCAGCTGCGCTTCCACTTTGCCAATCACCGTTTTCTCGCCGTCGCAGGTCTGCGTCCGCAACAGGTGATCGGCAAACGCATCGAACAAATCATCCCGGAGCCATCCTGCGCACGCGTGCTGAAGCAGTGCCGCAAATCGATACGCAGCCATCAGACCGTTCGCTGGGATGAAACCTATCACCACTCGTCGGGCATCAAATACGGCAAAATCTCCGTGACCCCGGTCATGGATGCCAAGGGCCGTGCGACTCACCTTTCCGGCAGCATCATTGACATCACCAAACGCCGCAACTCAGAGCTGGCGCTGCATGAAAGCGAGGAGCTTTACCGCCGCATCGTGCAAACCGCCGAAGAAGGCATCTGGACGATCGATGCCCGTTCGCTCACTGACTACGTCAATCCCAAGATGGCGAGGATGATGGGTTACAAGCCGGAGGAAATGATCGGACGCCCCATCAGCGACTTTCTGGACGATGAGGGCAAGGCCCTGCTGACCACGCACATCAAGAACCGGAAGAAAGGCATTTCAGATCAGTTCGAGTTCAAATACATGCGCAAAGACGGCACGCCTCTGTGGGCGTTTGTCTCCACCAATCCCATCACCAACAACCAGGGGGTCTATGTGGGGGCCATGGCACTGCTGACCGACACTTCCGCACGCCGGGCCGCCGAGGCCGCCATGCAGGAGAGCAATGCGCAGTTCCGTGCCATCTTTGAACAGGCCGCAGTCGGTGTAGCCTTGATCGACAGCAACACAGGCTGTTTCCTCAACGTCAATCAACGGGCCTGCGACATTGCTCGGCTCACACGCAGGCAGATGCTGGCCACGACCTTCATGCACATCGCCCACCCAGACGATTGGCAGGCGAATTTGGAGCAGATGGAGAGGCTGAAGGCCGGCAAGATCCAAACCTACACCATTGAGAAACGCCACCTTCATGCCGATGGCAGCATCACGTGGATCAACCTCACGATTTCTCCCATGTGGAAAAAAGGCGAGCCCCCATCGCGGCACATCGCCATCATGCAGGACATTACGGAGCGCAAACAGGTGGAGCAATCTCTGGCCCGGACGACGGAGCTGCTCGAGCGTACCGGAGAGATGGCCAAAATCGGCGGTTGGGAGCTGGAGGTGGCCTCCAAGAAGCTCTTCTGGTCCCTCGAAACCTGCCGGCTTTTCGAGATCGAGAGCAAGACGACTCCCTCATTGAAACAAGCGATCAGCTTCTACTCCCACAAGGAGCAGCAGGTCATCCGCGCAGCTGTGAAAGCCGCCATCGAACACGGCACAGCCTACGATTTGGAACTGCCGGTCCTCACCGCCAAAGGACGGCGCTTCTGGGCGCGCACCCAAGGATTCGCCATTCGCAAGAACGGCCAGACCGTCAAGCTGATCGGCACGTTTCAGGACATCACCGAGCACAAGCAGGCGGAGCAGGCTTTGATTGAGAGCGAGGTTCGCTTCCGCGCCATCTTCGAGCAGGCCGTCGTGGGCGTCGGCCTCGTGGATTTCACCACGGGCCGCTTTGTGGATGTGAACCGCCGCTTCTGCACAATCATGGGCAGGTCGCGCAAAGACATGCTGAAGATTGCCTTTGATGAGATCACCCACCCGGATGACCACGCCAAGAACCATCATCTGCACAAGCAGCTCAAAGCAGCCAAGTCCTCGGAATTTCAAGTGGAGCAGCGCTACCTGCGTCCAGATGGCTCCGTGGTCTGGGTGAATCTCAATGCCTCCCTGCTCAGCACCATGAGCGGACGCCCCAACCAGATGCTCGTCATGGTGGAGGACATCACCAGTCGCAAGCTGGCGGAGGCAAACTACCGCAGGGAGCTCGGCTTCAATGAAATCCTGGCCAGTCACACCTCGGCCATCATCATCCTGCTGGACCGGCACGGCAATCTGATCCACGCCAACGAAGCCACCCTCCAGATGCTCGGTTACAAACGGAAGGATCTCGTCGGCAAACAGCCGCCCTGGAAATCCGACTTCATGGAGGCTGCGGAAAAGGCGCGTTCGCAAAAGCGCTTCAAGGAAATGCTGGCCGGCAAAAACATTGACTCCAGGGAGGTCACTCTCATCGGCAAAGACCGCAAGCGCCATGTCGTCGCGCTTTCCAGCATCATCACCCGCACGCCCGAAGGCGTCGTGGATCGCATCATCGTCACCGGCACCGACCTCACGGAGCGCAATCGCCTGCAAAAAGAAGTCCTCAAAATCTCCGAGCAGGAGCAGGCGCGCATCGGACACAACCTGCATGACGGTGTCGGGCAGACGATGACGGGAGTGGCCAGCTTGATTGAAGCGCTCGAATCCGAACTCACCGGTGATCAGCGCCAGAGCGCCGCCCGCATCCACCATCTCATTCAGGAAGCCATTCAGGAAGTCCGGCGCATGTCCCACAGCCTGTCTCCGGCATCCGTGAAAAATCGTGGACTGGGCGGAGCACTCCAGCTGCTGGCTGAAACGATCCGCACCAACCATCGCACCACCTGCACCTGCGAGGTCAATCCTGACATCAAAATCGAGGACTCGGAAAAAGAGACGCACATCTACCGCATCGCCCAGGAGGCGGCCAACAACGCCCTGCGCCATGGCCATCCCTCCAGAATCAAGCTGTCTCTCCAACTTCTGGGAGAACACGAGGCCGTGCTGAAGATCGAAGATAACGGCTCAGGCCTCGGCAAACGCACTCACGAACATCCAGGCATAGGCCTGCGCGTCATGGACTACCGCGCCAACCTCATCGACGGCAGTCTCACCATCAAATCCAGAGCCCGTGGCGGTGTCAGCGTCGTCTGCCGCTTTCCTTATGGCGGCGGGCAGGATTGATTGCTCCGCAGGTTCTGCGCATCAAACCCAACGTCTGGGACTCCTCATAATGGCTGCGGTTTAAGCTCCAGCGAATTAGTCCGTGAGGTCACGCCTGCTCGCTCCGTAATGGAGTGATGGTCATCACCTCCCTCGACTTCGGCAAACCGGGCAAGCAGCAGGGCTTCCTGCAGGTTCCCTACTCCCACAACCTCGGCGGCTGGGCCAATGTGATGATCCCAATCACCACCGTCGCCTGCGGCAAAGGGCCGACCGTTCTCGTGCTCGGCGGCAATCATGGCGACGAATACCAGGGCCAGATCGCCGCCATGAAACTCGCACGCGAGCTCACGCCGGAGAAAGTCACCGGCCGCATCATCCTCATCCCCTCGCTGAACCTGCCCGCCGCCCGTGCGGCCACGCGCCTGTCTCCGCTCGATGGCATGAACATGAACCGCGCCTTCCCCGGCGATGCCGAGGGGCCCGTCACCAGCCAGATCGCCCATTATCTGCGCACCGTGCTGTTTTCGCTCAGCGATGTCGTCATCGACATGCACTCAGGTGGGCGCAGCATGGAGTTCGTGCCCTGCTCTCACATGCACCTCGTGCCGGACCGTGAGCAGCGCGCCAAGATGTTCGCCGCCATGCTCGCCTGGGGCACAGACTTCTGCTTCATCTACGCGGACATCGCGGGCACGGGCCTGCTGCCGGTGGAGGCGGAGAACCAAGGCAAGCTCGTCATCACCACCGAACTCGGCGGCGGTGAGTGCGTTCCCGCCAGCGTTCATCGCATCACCCAGAACGGTTTGAAAAACGTGCTCATCCACGTCGGCGCGCTCAAAGGCCGTGTGCAGCCCCGCAAAGCCCCCGCCATCATCACGCAGGCCACCAATCGCGAGGACTACATCCTCGCGCCGGAGTCCGGCATCTTTGAGGTCACTGTCGATCTCGGCGCCAAGATTAAGAAAGGTCAGACCGTCGGCCACATCCATCACCTGGAGCGGCCCGACCGTGCGCCGGAAGCTATCATCGCGCAGAGCGCCGGTTATCTCATCACCATGCGCGCGCCCTGCCTCACTCAGCAGGGCGATTGCGTGGCGGTGATCGCAAGACAAGTCAGCGAACGTGAAGTGCTGCGCGCATGAATTCATCCCCTGCGCAATCCGCTTCTCCGAAGGCCGCCACCAGCGCCATGGCGCTCGTCGCCTTCATGTGGTTCGCGTATTTCCTCAACTACTGCGATCGCCAGGCCGTTTTCGCGATGTTTCCTTCGCTGAAGTCCGGCCTGAGCATGAGCGACCAGCAGCTCGGCCTCGTGGGCACCGTGTTTCTCTGGATCTATGCCATCGGCTGCCCCATCTCCGGCTACCTCGGCGATCGCTTTTCCAAACGCCTGCTCGTGGTGCTCAGCCTCGTCGTGTGGAGCCTCGTCACCATCGGCACCGGCCTCGTCGCGTCAGGAGCCACGCTGCTGGCCATGCGCGCGGCCATGGGCGTCTCCGAGTCGCTCTACATGTCGAGTGCCGTCGCGCTCACGGCGGGCGCGTATCCCGCCGCGCGGCGTTCGCGTGCGGTCTCGGTGCTCATGACGGGGCAGATCGCCGGCACCGTGGCGGGCAGTTGGTTCGGCGGCTGGATGGCGGACCGCGGCGAGTGGCGCGGAGCCTTCTTCGCCCTCGGCGCGGTCGGCGTGCTGTATGCGATTCCTTACTTCGCCTTCCTGCGTCGCGTCGAAGAGCCGCAGGCGGACCAGAGCACGACCACGGCGGGCATCACCTTCGGCGCCCTCGCCCGCTCACGCACCTTCCTGCTGCTCTGCCTGGTGTTCCCCGTGTTCGTCTTTGGCCTCTGGCTGCTCTACGGCTGGCTCCCGGCCTTCCTGCACGACAAGTTCCACCTCAACCAGGCCGACGCCGCCTTCAACGCCACCGTCTTCCTGCAAACCGCGACCTTTGCAGGGGTCATCACGGGCGGCATGCTCGCCGATGCGCTTTACCGTCGCACTAAAGCCGCGCGCTTCTGGCTCATGGTCTGCGGTCTCGTGCTTTCCGCGCCCTGCATTCATGCGCTCGGAAACAGCGACACGCTGCTCGTCACACGCATCGCCGCCACCGGCTTCGGCCTGTTCAGCGGGCTCTTCATCGCCAACATTTTCTCTGCCACCTTCGACATCGTCTCCACCACCGCCCGCGCCACCGCCGTGGGCATGCTCAATTTCTGCGGTGCCATCACCTCCGGCTTCGCCACCCTCTTTGGCGGCATGTGGAAACAGACGCTCGGCATCGACCGCCTGCTCTCCATCACCGCCCTCGCCTACCTCGTGGCCGGTGCCGCCCTGATCCTCGGCATCCGCACTTTTTTCCCACGCGATCTCGCCCAAACCCAGGCCTCGGCATGAAGCTCTCTCCCTTGTTCCACATCGCATGAGACTCTTGGACTGGCTCGTCATCGCAGCGTACGCCGGCGGCATGCTGGTCATCGGCCAGTACTATGCACGGCGCAACAAGACCACCGACGACTACATGCTCGGTGGCCGGCGCATGAGCCCCTTTGCGGTGGGGCTGTCGCTCTTCGCCACGCTGACGAGTGCGCTCTCCTACCTCGCGGTCCCTGGCGAGATGATCAAACACGGGCCGATGCAGCTCGTGCAGTATGCGATCTTTCCGCTGATCGGCATCGTCGTCGGCTGGGGCATCATCCCCTTCATCATGCGCCAGCAGGCCGCCAGTGCCTATGAGATGCTGGAGCAGCGCTTCGGGCCGAGCGTGCGCCTGCTCGGCGCCTCAATGTTCCTGTCCATGCGCCTGCTCTGGATGGCGACGATCCTCTATGCGACTTCTGACAAAGTCCTCGCCCCCATGCTCGGTCTCGGCCCGCAGGCAACACTGCTCGCCAGCGTGGTCATGTGCGTCGTCACGCTCATCTACACGGCAGAAGGCGGCCTGCGCGCCGTCGTCCTCACCGATGCAGTGCAGTCGTTGATCATGCTCGGCGGCGCGGTCGCGGTGATCGTGATTGTCACCGTGGATCTCGGCGGCGTCTCCGCATGGTGGCCGCATCAATGGGCGGCGCATTGGGATGAGCCGCGCTTTGGTTTCGACTCGACCACGCGCATGACATTCCTTGGCATGATCATGTCTTCATTCGCATGGTTTGTCTGCACCTTCGGCTCGGACCAGATGGCGATCCAGCGCTGGCTCGCCACGCGCGATGCACGGGCGGCTCGCAGATCCCTCTTCACCACGCTGGCTTCGGAAGCCTTGGTGGGCATCCTGCTCGGGCTGGTCGGCCTCTCACTGGTGGGCTATTTCACCCGGCATCCTGAATTGTTTACCGAATCCGCCAGCCTCGTCACCGGCGCTGACCGCTTGTTCCCGCGCTTCGTCATGGTCGGCCTCCCTGCTGGCATGACCGGCGTGATCATCGCCGCCGTGCTCGCGGCTGCCATGTCCAGCCTGTCGTCCGGCATGAACTCCTCCTCCCTGGTCATCACCGAAGACTTCATCGTGCGCTTCCGCTCATCACCGCTCACCGATGCCGGCCGCATGCGGCTGGCGCGCTGGATTTCCGCCACCATCGGCATCGCCGTGATCCTCATCAGCCAGCTGGTCAGCCGCATCGAGGGCAATCTCCTCGATGTCTGCTTCCGCGCCGTGAATCTGCTCACCGCACCGCTGTTCGTGCTCTTTTTCCTGGCCATGTTCGTTCGCCGGGCCACGACCTTCGGCGCACTGGTGGCTGCTCTGGCCAGCATCGCCACGGCCGTGTGCATCGCCTATGCCACTCCTCTGGGTCTGCCCCCCATCAGCATCATGTGGATCATGCCGGGATCGTTTGCCACGGGCGTGGTCTGCGGCAGCCTCGCCAGCCTGCTGCCCATCGGTCGGCCTTCAAAAAACATGGCACCATGAACCGCCTCCTCCACACGCTCATCGTTGCAGCAGGACTGACATGGTCATCTCCGCTACTGGCTCAGAATGCACCGCTCGACGTGCTGGTCATCGCTCCGCATCCCGATGACGAAGTGATCGGCTGCGCCGGTGTCATGCTCCAGGCGCTGGAGCAGCACCAGCATGTCGGCGTCGTGGTCATCACCAGCGGTGATGGCTATCCGGCCCTTGCAGCAGCCGCCGCCAAGAAGGACCGCGACCACCTCACTGCGGCAGATTTCATCAGCGCAGGCGCTCTGCGGCAGCAGCATTCCGTGCGGGCGCTGGCGCGCCTCGGTCTGCCGAAGGACGGCTTGATCTTCCTCGGCTATCCCGATTCAGGCTTGGAAAAAATCTACGCCATGGACGGCAGCACACCGTTCCGGCAGATGTTCACGCAGAAGAGCGCGACCTATGGCGTGACCGCGCCTGACTATCATTCCACCATGCACGGCCAGCCCGCGCCTTATCTCAAAGCAAACGTGGTGGGTGACATCGCGGAGATCATCCGCAACCGTCAGCCAAAGGAAATCTATGTCACGCATGAAGCCGACACCCATGGCGATCATCGCACGGCCTTCCTGTTCGTCCGCGATGCCATCCTCTCCGCCAGCTACCACGGCGATTTCTTCACCTACGTCGTCCATGGCGCTCCGCCCGCCGCCGCGCCAGACCGCCGCGTGACCCTGCCCCCCGCGCAGTTCGAAATCAAACGCGCGGCCATTCTAGATCACCAGCAGGGCACTTCACCCATCCATGACCACCTCGCCGATGAATACGCCAAACCCGAGGAGCTCTTCTGGCGCGTCCGCGTCGAGCCTTCATCATCGAAGTAAGACACACAACTTCCCCCATGATATGTCTTCACCTCTAAACCGCCGCACCTTCCTCCACACCAGCGCTGCCGCCTTGCTCAGCCCCCGTCTGCTCCACTCTGCCACCGCAAACACGCAGCCGGTGGAATTACCCGCCGCTCATCGCGAGTTGATGCAGCAGCGCCGCCGCCGCATCGTGGTACAATACGATGCCAATGACACGATGTGGAGCTACTGGAAGCACAACCGCAACGGCGACACCTCCTTCCCCCGCTTCAGCGATGCCGTCTTCTCCTATGCAGACGAACCCGGCAGTCAAATCGACGCCATCTGGTGGGACATCGGCGGCAGTCCGCTCGGATGTTCCTACCCCAGCAAGATCGAGCTCCCGGTGGACCATCCTCTGTTAAAGCAGTGGCTGCGTGATGGCGTGGACTGGGTCGAGCAGCTCATCAATGAAACCCGCCGCCGCAAGCTGGAGGTCTTCTGGAACCACCGTATCAGCGAAGTCGAATGCCTTCCCGAAGGCGGCCTCTCCAAGCAGCCGCATCCGCTTAAGGTCGCGCACCCCAACTGGGTCATTCCCGCCACGTGGTGGCCACAGGGCATGTGGAATCTCACCGCCGCCGGACTGCGTGAACACAAGGTGAACCTCCTGCGTGAACTCGTCACGCGCTACGATCTCGACGGCATCCAGATCGATTTCTCCCGCCACATTCCCTGCCTGCCCGTCGGTCATCAGTGGGAGCTGCGCGATCACGTCACCGAGTTCATGCGCATGGTGCGCATGATGCTACTCGACGTCGCCGAGAAGCTCGGACGTCCTCTCCTGCTGGCGGCAAAAGTCCCGCAAACGCTCGCCGGCTGCCAGGCCGACGGTTTCGATGTGAAGACGTGGGCGGAGCAGCATCTCGTCGATGTCCTCACGCTCGGCTCACGCACGATGGATGTCGATGTAGAAGGCATTCGTGCGGCGGTCGGCAAGACCGTGCAGCTTCAGCCCTGCGTGGACGATCATCACGCCACCGACGGCTATCGTTACGGTTCCATCGAGTACTTGCGCGGCGTCTTCGCCAATCACCTTCAACGCGGTGCCGACAGCGTGGTTACTTTCAACTGGTCCATCGGCACCGCCGCCGCCTGCCTCATCACCGGTTCTGAAGTTGGCCCGCCCTCACATCAGGCCGCCTACCATGAAGCGGGCACGCTGCAGAGCATGGCAGGCAAGGCCAAGTTCTTCGCCATCGAACGACGCGGCGGCTATCCCTGGGCCGACGGCTTCTTCAATCGCAACGACACCGCTCCCCTCCCCCATTCCTTCTCCGACGATCCACGCACCGCGAAGTTCACCCTGCACATCAGCGATGCACCACCCACTGACGCTGTGAAGACCAGCCTCACCCTCCGCTGCATTCTGTTTCAGGCCACCGAGGCCGATGTGTTCGAGCTTCGCTGCAACGGCACGCTGCTGTCCGTGACGACGCGTGATCCCGAATGGAAGGATGCGCAGATTTTCTCGCCCAAACCCCAGCCCACTTCCGGCTACAAACCACGTCCCGTGAATCCCAAACAACGTCTGCTGCGGCTCGATTGCGCCGTGCCGCTCAGCGCATGGAAGCAGGGCGTGAACGAAGTCGAAGCCCGCGTCTCCTCCGGAAAATCCGCCCTGCAGATCGAGAAAGTGGAGGCTCATGTGAAGTATGAGTTGGGCGCACCTGATCACCGCTGAGAACCCTTGTTTTAAAACCCTATGAACGAACCCGTCGTCTATCTGAACACCGGCTTCCTGCCCGCCTCGCAGGCCAAACTGAACATCTACGATCTCGGCATCGTCCTCGGCGCGACGCTCACGGAGATGACCCGCACCTTCCGCCATCAGCCCTATCGCGCCATGGATCATGTGGCGCGGCTCTACCGCTCCTTGAAGTATGCCGGCATCGCGCTGCCCCTGTCACCGGAGGAGATGCTGGCTAAAACGAACGAGCTTGCCGAAACGAACTGCAAGCTGCTGCGGCCGGACGAGGATCTCGGCATCGTCCATTTCGTCACCCCTGGAGAAAACGCGCTCTACGCCGGCTCCGCAGGCGCTGCAGGTCCCATGTCACCGACGATCTGCATTCACTCCTTTCCCCTGCGCTTCAGCATGTGGCGGCATCTTTTCGTCGAGGGCGCGCATGTTGTCACGCCCTCCATCCGCCACATCCCGCCACAATGCGTCGAGCCGAAGATGAAGAACCGCAGCCGCCTGCACTGGTTCCTCGCCGACAAACAGTCGCAGGCCGTCGATCCGCGCGCCATCACCCTGCTGCTCGATCTCGATGGCAACGTCACCGAGTGCGCCGGCTCCAACTTCGTCATCGTCAAAGACAGCACCATCATCTCCCCCACGACGCGCAACATCCTCTGGGGCGTCAGCCTGCAGACGGTGAAGGAGCTCGCAGCAGGCATCGGCATGCAGTTCATCGAAAAAGACTTCCAGCCCTACGATGTGATCAACGCCGACGAAGCCTGGCTCACCACCACGCCCTACTGCCTGGCCCCCTGCACCAAGATCAACAACATCCCCATCGGCACCGGCAAACCCGGCCTCTGGTTCAATACCATGCAGTCGGCCTGGAGCGAACGCGTCGGCATGGACATCGAAACACAGCTGATGCGATCCGCCCTTTGAACCTCATGAAGCCGCTCCTCATCTTCACCGCCATCCTGCTGGCGGCACTCGCCCCGCTTCATGGCGAAGCTCCCGATCCCGGCCAATACTCCGCCGAAAAGTTCGAGGTCAAAGCCACCCGCGGCCACAAGGCCGCCATGCGTGATGGCGTGAAACTGTCCGTGGATGTCGCACAGCCGAAAGCCGAAGGCCGCTTCCCAGCGATCCTGATCATCACGCCTTACAGCAACAATCCCGGCTTTCAGAAACGCGCCGCATGGTTTGCGAAACGTGGCTATGTCGTCGCCGTCGCAGACTCGCGGGGGCGGTTTGATTCGGAGGGCACCTGGGACCCATTTGATCCGAAGCACAAGACCGATGGCTATGATCTGGTCGAGTGGCTGGCCTCGCGCCCGTGGTGCGATGGCAAAGTCGGCATGATGGGACTGTCCTTCATGGGCTGGGCGCAGTGGTGGACGGCCACGCAGACTCCGCCTTCGCTGAAGGCCATCGTGCCGGAGGTCGCGCCGCCGGATGCCATGTTCAATGCCCCGTATCAAAACGGCGTGCTGGTTTCCTGGATGCTCGACTGGGGCGGTGCCAATGCGGGGCGTGTCGGCCAGACCATGGGACCGGGGCCGTATGGCGGCTTTGCCTCCGAAGAGCGCCGCCTCGCGGACTACATGCAGCTGCCCTACCTGAAGCTGAATGAACTGCGCGGCGCGCTTGATGCGCCATGGTTTGAGAAGTGGATTCGCGGCAACACGTCGTCGGATCCCTACTGGCAGGGCATCGCCTATCAAAAGCCGGAGGAGTATGCGAAAGTCACAGTACCATCCCTCGCGGCCACGGGCTGGTTTGATGCTGACTTTCCTGGCGCTCCGATGAACTTCCTCGCCATGAAACAGCATGGCGCGACCCTTGAGTCACGCCACCCACGCATGGTCATCGGCCCCTGGCAGCACATCATCAATTCCAGCCGCAAGCTCGGTGCCTTCGACTACGGCGAGCAGGCGGTCATCGACTGGGATGGCTATGTCTGCCGCTGGTTTGATCACTGGCTCAAAGGCATCGACAACAACGTGATGAACGACGCGCCGGTGCACGTCTTTGTCATGGGCCGCAACCAATGGTCCGCCGAGCAGGACTGGCCTCTCCCTCAGACACGCTGGACCAAGTATTACCTCCACAGCGGCGGCCACGCGAACTCCCTCAACGGCGACGGCACGCTGGGCACCTCACCGCCCGCAGCGGGAGAGCCCGCGTCCGACTCCTATGTCTATGATCCCGCCAAACCCACGCGCTCGCCCTTCACCGGCGGGCATCTGGAAGACGGCGCCGCCGACACGCGCAAGTCATCCGCCGGCCCCGACGTGTTAGTTTATACCACACCGCCGCTGGAGGAGGAAGTCGAAGTCACCGGCCCCATCACCGCCAAACTCTACGCCGCCACTTCCGCCCGTGACACCGACTGGATGGTCCGCCTCATCGACGTGCAGCCAGACGGCTTCTCCGCCATGCTTTGCGAAGGCGTCATGCGCGCCCGCCATCGCGACCCCGACCACAACGGCTCGTTCAATCCGGCGAAGCTCAGCCTCATCACGCCCGGTCAGGCCCATGAATACACCATCGAGTTCTGGCGGGCGACTTCCAACGCCTTCTTGAAAGGCCACCGCATCCGCGTCGAGATCTCCAGCAGCTTCTTTCCCTACTACCTGCGCAACCTCAACACCGGCGCGGACAACATCGGCCTCGAAACCACCAGCGTCGTCGCCACGCAAAAGGTCATGCACAGCACCGGCCAGGCCTCCCACATCGTGCTGCCGGTGATTCCTCGCAAACACCCATGAGCACGCAAATGAAAGCCCTTCTCTGCATCGCCCTCCTTCTCGGCCACTCTCGTGCTGCCGAGCCACAGGACATCGCCTTCAAATCCACGCTCGATGGCACCGAGCAGCGTTACGTGGAGATCCTGCCAGAATCCTTTGAGCCCATGATGGCGCATGATGTGTTGATCGCCTTTCACGGCCACGGCTCCGACCGTTGGCAGTTCATCAAAGACTCACGCGGCGAGTGCAAAGGACTGCGCGATGTTGCCGAAACGTTTGGACTCATCTTCATCTCGCCCGACTACCGCGCCAAAACCTCGTGGATGGGCCCCGCAGCGGAAGCCGATTTGCTGCAGATCATCAGTGAGTTGAAGAAGCGCCATCATGTGAACCGTGTCTTCATCGCGGGTGGTTCCATGGGCGGCACCGCCGTGCTGACCCTTGCCGCGCTGCATCCTGAATTGGTCGCAGGCGTGTGCAGCCTCAATGGCATCGCGAACCTCGTGGACTATGACAAGTTCCAGGACGCCCGCACGGCTTCCTATGGTGGCTCAAAAACAGAGAAGCCCGATGAATACAAAAAACGCAGCGCGGAGTTCTGGCCGGAGAATTTCACCATGCCGGCGGCCTTCACCACCGGCGGCAAAGATGATGTGGTGCCACCGCAGAGCGTGCTGCGACTTGCGGAAAAGTTGAAGCAGGCCAAACGCAAGGTCCTGAGCATCCACCGCGAAATGGGCGGACACTCGACGACCTATGAGGACACCGTCGCTGCGATGGAGTTCGTGCTCCGTGAGGCAGGCGCACTGACGTTTGAGCAGGAAGGTGTGTGGATGGCGAAACTAGCCACGTCTCCGATGATCCAACGTTCCAATGCCGAACGGGACCGTTTGACCGCAGACATGGGCCTTTTCTCCGCAGCGGTGGAACACGCACTGTCCTTCGACACCGCCTTTTCACCCTCAGACATCCGGCTCATCGAACGTGCCGTCGAGCGCAACAAAGAACGTGCCGTCTCTGCGACGGCTCCGTGGACCACCAAGCACGGCAAAGTCATTCGCGGCTACGTCTCCGCCATCGATGGCTCAACGCAGCCCTACGGCGTGATCATTCCCAAGAGCTACGACGGCTCCAAACCCATGCGGCTCGATGTGGTGCTGCACGGCAGCTCCAAACCCGTCGGCATGAGCGAGCTGAAATTCATCAGCCGTTTCGATGAAGGCGACGAAGAAAAAGGCAACGCACCCGATATGGACTACATTGAGCTTCACCCGCTCGGCCGCGTGGAAAACTGCTACCGCTGGGCCGGCGAGACGGATGTGTTTGAAGCCATCGAGGCCGTCTGCCGGAACTACAAGATTGATCGCGACCGCATCGTGCTGCGCGGCATGTCGATGGGCGCTTCCGGCACCTGGCACCTCGGCTTGAAGCACCCGGACCGCTTCGTCGCCATCGGCCCCTATTGCGGATACGTGGACACGCACCGCTTCTCAGAAACTCCGATCCCCGGCTTCATCAAGGTCGGTCCGCTGCCACCGCATCAGGAACTCGGCCTGCACATGCTCGACTCCGTGGACTACGCCGCAAACGCCACCATGGTCCCGGAGATCGCCTGCATCGGCGACAAAGACACCTTCTTCCAGGCGCACGTCATCATGGGCCAGGCCTTCGCCAAAGAGGGCGTTCCATTCACCAATCTCATATCGCAGGGCACGGGGCATGTCATTGATCCCAAGACGCACGCCGAGCAGATGCGCCGCATCGCCGATTTCGCTGCGAAGGGTCTCAATCACGATCCGCAGCAGCTTCGCTTCGTCACCTGGACGCTCAAATACAACCGCTGCCACTGGCTCGAACTCCTCAGCCTCGGCAGGCACTACGAACGCGCCGAGTTCCGCGCCAGCGTGACTGCCGATGCCATCGACGTCAGCGAAGTCCGCAACATCACCCGCTTCGCCATCCATCGCCCCATCATCAAGCTCCGCATCGCCGGTGCCGACATCCCGCTGCCGCCGCACCAAACCTCCGACGCCCTCGTCTTCACCAAAACGGGCGACACCTGGCGCTGCGATGGCCCACGCAAAGAGATCAAGCTCACCGGCAAGCAACCCGGCCTGCAAGGCCCCATCGACGACGCCTTCGCCACGCCATTCCTCTGCGTGCGCGGCACCGGCAAAGCATGGAACCCCGCCGTCAACACCTGGGCCGCCGCCGAATTGCAACGCTTCGAATACGAATGGGCCCGCTACATGCGCGGCCCCCTGCCCGTGAAGGACGACTCCGAAGTCACCGAGGACGATGTGCGCGACAAGCACCTCATCCTCTTCGGCGATCCCGGCAGCAATTCATGGATCGCCAAAACTCTGCCGCAGCTCCCGCTCACATGGACTCGCGACGAGCTTCGGCTTGGCATGGAAGTACAATCCGCCCAAGATCATTCCCCAGCCTTCATCACCGCCAGTCCGCTCGCCAAAAACCGCTACCTCGTCATCAACAGCGGCCACACGTTTCACGAACAGGAATTCGCCGCCTTCAACTACCTTCTCTTCCCTCGTCTCGGCGACTGGGCGGTGATCAAGGTGGGCGCAGAGGAGAAAATCATCCGCGCCGGCTACTTTGACGAGGAATGGCGGAAGGCTGGCGTTGTTGCACCGTAGAATAGCTTTCTCATGCCCCGAATTCTCATCGCCGAATGCAAACAGGAAGTCTCCACCTTCAATCCCTTCTTGAGCGGATACGACGACTTCACGCTCCGTCACGGCCAGTCCATTCTCGACTACCACCGTCAGGTGCGCAGTGAAGTCGGCGGAGCCTTGAGTGTGTTGGATGCAACGCCCGGCGTGGAACTCGTTCCCACCTGCAGCGCCCACTTCATCACCTCGGGCGGCACGCTCGCGGATGTGGCCTTTGAGCGCATCGCGGACGAGTTGCTCTCCAGCATCAAGGCCGCACCGCCGGTGGATGGCATCTACTTTTCCCTCCATGGCGCAATGGCAACGCAGAGCCTGGATGACCCGGAAGGCTGGCTGCTGCAGCAGACGCGCAAGATCGTCGGCGAGCACGTGCCCATCGTCATCTCGCTCGATCTCCACGGCATCCTCACCGACCTCATGCTCGAGCAGAGCGATGCCGCCGTGGCCTTTCACACCTACCCCCATGTCGATTTCTTCAGCACCGGCGAGCGTTCCGCGCGCCTGCTCCTGCGCATCGTCGCTGGCGAGGTGAAACCCGTCACCGCCAAGGTGCGCGTGCCCGCCCTCGTGCGTGGGGATGAACTCATCACCGCCTCCGGCTCCATTCGTCACGCCGTGAATGCCGCGATGCAGGTCGAGCAAAGCGCAGGCGGACTCTCCGCCGCGATGATGTGGGGCAATCCCTTCACCGATGTTCCCGCCCTCGCCTCGAACAGCTTCGTCGTGACGGACAACGATCCCGCCCTCGCCGAACGCGAAGCCCTGCGCATCGCCAGCTTGTTCTGGGAACATCACGAAAAGATGCAGGTTCCCCTCACCAGCCTCGCGGACGCCGCGCGTCAGACAAAAGAGAATACCTCCGGCACTGTCGTGCTGGTCGATGCCGCAGATGCCACAAGCTCCGGCGCTTCCGGCGACAGCAATGCGATCCTTCGCGCCCTGCTCGACGCAGGCTATGCCGGCACCGCCCTGATCCCCATCGTCGATCCCGCTGCGGTGGAAGCCGCCTTGCGCGCCGGTATTGGCCATGCAGTCAAAACCACCGTCGGCGGCGCGCTGGATCCCGCCCGCTTCACACCACTTCACATCAAGGGAAGCGTGCGCATGCTCTCAGACGGCTGGTTTCACAGCGAGACCACCCGCGAGCTCTGGCAGGCCGGCCCCACTGCCGTGATTCAGACCGGCGACATCACGCTCATCGTCACCAGCCGCGCGGTCAGTCTCTATGATCGCGCCCTCTTCCTCGCGCACGGTTGCGATCCCCAGCACTTCGGCGCTGTCGTCGTGAAGTCGCCGCAGTGCGAGCGCCACATGTTCAAAGACTGGGCCGCACGCTACATCGATGTGGATGCGCCCGGCTCCACCAGCGCCAATCTCCGCAGCCTCGGCCACACCCGCTGCGCCCGCCCCATCTTCCCGCTCGATACTGAAGTCCCCTTTCAACCCCAGGCCAAGCTCTTCCAACGTCACCCATGAAAATCCGAGAAATCCGCTGCGCAGGTTTGCGCGGAGCCACCCCCGAAGGCGGCTGGAGCAACGAACTCCGCCCCGAAGACTGCGTCCACACCCTCATCGCCGTCCACACCGATGAAGGCGCCGTCGGTCTCGGCAGCGTCTTCACCAACGATGCGCTCGTCCGTTCCGCTCTGGCCGTGCTCGAGCCACTCTATCGTGGCGAGAACGCCCTCGAACCCGAGCGCGTCAGCGAGAAGCTGCATCAAAACATGTTCTGGCTCGGTCGCGGTGGCTCCATCACCCACACCATCAGCGGCATCGACATCGCCTTGTGGGATCTCCTCGGCAAGGCCACCGGGCAGCCCGTCGGCCGCCTCCTCGGCGGTCGCTATCGCGAGCGCGTGCAGCCCTATGCCTCGCTCCTCATGGATGAGCCCGAGAAACTGCGTGACCACCTTCTCAAGGTGAAAGCCCAGGGCTTTCGCGCCTTCAAAATCGGCTGGGGTCCCTTTGGCCGCCGCAATGCCGCCACCGATGAAGCCATCGTCCACGCCGCACGTGAGGCTGTGGGCCCCGATAGCAAGCTTATGGTCGATGCCGGTGGCAGCGACGCGCACTGGACCAACGGCTACAAGTGGGCCCTCAACACAGCGAAGATGCTCGCCGATTACGACGTGCACTGGTTTGAAGAAGCCCTCACGCCCGACTCCCTCGAAGACTTCGCCAAACTCCGCGAGCACTCACCCGTGCAGATCAGCGGCGGCGAGGTCCTCACACGCCGTCAGGCCTTTCAGCCCTTTCTGGAGGCACGCGCCTTCGACATCATCCAGCCCGACGTCACCAAAGTCGGCGGCATCAGCGAAGAGCGCCGCATTGCCTGGATGGCGCAGGAGCACGGCGTGCAGTTCATCCCTCACGGCTGGAACACCGCCGTCGGCCTCGCCGCAGATCTCCATCTCGCCTCCGCATTCCCCGGCACCGATCTCGTGGAATACCTCACCGGCTCCCCCTTCATCGACGAAATCACCCTCGGCGGATGGACCCTCGATGCCGACGGCATGCTCGCCATCCCCACCACCCCCGGCCTCGGCCTCGAGCTCGATCCCGACGTCGTGAAAAAATACACCGGCGGCGTGAAGCTCCTGGATTGAGGCTCCCGTTCCAGACGACCGCGCAGCATCCATCTGCAAAAGCAGCCCCTCGCAAAATGGCAGCGGGTGACGCGTGGCAGTCGATCTCCGCAGTGGATGATCTGTGGCCCAGAACCAAACCACTCCAATTGGAATTGATACCACGAGCCATTAATAACAGGTCTGTGTGCTGGGCCCGGCGAAGAGGTTTTCTCAAACCGTTGCGAGACCAGCGCTCTGGGCGTAGGTCGGTCGTGTTTGGCGTCAAGCGTGTGTCCATCGCCTGCCGCCTCCTGCGCCAAACCGCCCGACTGCGAGGACGTTCCTACGCCGGGGTGTTTGCCATACGCTCATAGACGGGCGGGCTTCGCCACGACCGTCCTACGCTGTCATACCCACCCCATCTCGCGAAAAGGGCGGCTTGCCTGCAGGACTCGTTTTCAACTGAGCGTGGTATGACAATCACTGCTGGTGTCCCGGCACCTTGAATGATGCCAAGAAAAAAGACACGGGCGGAGAGAAGCGGCTGGTCTGATCGCACCTTGGATCGGTGCGGTGATCGTGGCTCTGTTCAAGCGTGTGAAACTTGACGCATTCAGCGCCACCACCTCTTCAAATCAAGAGGTGGCTCGGGACGGAATCGAACCGCCGACACGGGGATTTTCAATCCCCTGCTCTACCGACTGAGCTACCGAGCCTCTGACTTGAAGGGCCGGTATAGGAGCAAGCTCCCATCATGACGCAACGTGTTTTTCGCATGTCGCGCAGATTACTTCGCACTTATTTTCCTTTCGCCGACATCGCGATCAAAACCCAGGCAGCCATGAAGCTCAATCCGCCCAGTGGAGTGACGGCTCCCAGCCATTTCGTTCCGGTGTAGGCAAGCACGTACAGCGAGCCACTGAACAGCAGGATGCCCGTGAAAAAAAGGCGCCAGGCCCAGACCATGATCGGTTTGCTGCTGGCCAGCAGCGTGAGCAGCAGCAGCACAACGGCATGCGGCAGCTGATACTGCACCGCAGTCTCCCAATGGGCGAGTTCTCCAGCAGCCACGAGTTTGTCATGCACGGGCCCATGGGCGCCCGAAGCCCCCAGAGCGATGGCGAGGAAGCCCATGAGGGCGGAAAGGCGAAGGCGGAAAGGATCTGGCTGCATAAGAAGGAAATGACGAATGCAGAATGACGAATGGCGAGAGCTGCACAAGCACTCTGTTTCTCCATCCCTCACCACCTTCAGTGGCCCATTCTTCGGCAGCCTTAAACCTCTGCCTCCCCTTCCGTGAGTTCTTTGATGCTCCCCGCCGCCCATCCATCCCGAGCTTCAGAGATAAACCGCGCCACTTGCAGCAGATCCTTGCTGCCCGGCAGCGATTCCACACCACTGGCCACATCCACAGCTAGGGGCTGCGTCTGCTCCACCGCCTGACGCACGTTGTCAGGGGTCAGCCCCCCGGAGAGCAGAAAGTTCTTGGTTGGAAACATTTCCTTGGCACGCACAGCGAGTTCCCACGGAAAAGCATGCCCGCCACCGCCGTAGGTGCCGGGATTGTAGGCATCGAGCAAGATCGACTCGCACGGAAACTCGCCGATCTGCGCCAGAGACGCCGCATCTCGCACCTGCAGCGCCTTGATGACGTTCACACCGCGCTTCATCAGCCGCTCCACATCCGTCGGCGTTTCATCACCGTGGAGTTGCAGTGCTTGAAACAACTGGCTGGAGATCGCCGCATCCAGCAGCGCTGCATCCGGATTCACCAGCACGGCCACCAAGGCATTCTTTGCCGCCACGTTCTGCAGTGAATTCATCGCCACCTCCAGGGGCATGTGGCGTTTCGACTTGGGCCAGAGATTGATGCCCACGGCATCCGCACCCATCGCAAAGATCACCGCAGCCTGCTGGGGCTGGGTGATGCCACAAATTTTGACACTGCGACGCTGAGGATCAGGGAACATGAGGGGGGGGGAAAGGTGGGAAGTTAAATCCTTGGCGCTCTGGCAGCAAGGATGCCGTCACAGCGAGGAGCACATCGAGCTTCGGCGGCAGCGGCATGCTGCCACGCACGCGCACATCACGCTGCAGTTCCTGAAACCGCAGCCCATCCCCGGGCTGAATAAGGAAAATCACCGGCGGCGCGGCATGCACGCCGGAATGCACCATCGGGTAGGCCTTGCTCAGCAGGCGGTCCAGCATGTCGCCCGCCATGTCAGGCAGCGGCAGCGAAAACAAAAACAGCGAGTACTCACGCTGCAGCGCCAGCTCAAAGGCACGCTCTCCGCTGGGAGCATCGTCCACCTCGCAGATGCGGAAGGCCATCAGCGCCTCGCGAATCACACGCCGGTAGGGCAGGCTTTCCTCTGCCAGCAGGACACGTGGAATCGCTGGCGCAATCGGATCAGGTGCGAAAACTATGTCAGCTGCCGTTACCGCAGCAGGCTTCTCGACCGGGGCACTTTTCATGGAAAGCACTTTCAGCTTTCCGGATACACCGCCACGGCCATGACGCCTTCACTGGGCAGCCAGCCGACCACTTCCACCCTCTGGAGCGGCTTGACCGACGATCCCATGCCTTTGCGCACAGTTTCCAAAACTTTCTTCTGCGTGTCCTCGGTCACCGTCGAGCCAAACAACCCGGCCAGATCAGAAAGCATGGGCGCAGGCGCATTCACACCGCCAGCCGTGGTCACCGGCGTGCGTGTTTGCCCGCAGGCGAGAATCGTGTCACGGATGGCTTCCGGCGTCATCGCCCCCGAAACCACCACCAGCCTGCGCAGGCGGGTCTCAGCTGTCGGCGATTGCACAATGGCAGGCGCAGGAACCGCCGCTACGGCGCTAACCGGGGGCTTGATTGACTTGGAAGGCTTCAAAAAGCCACGCGGCCCGTCTGCATGAAACGACGCACCGGCGCCCAAAGCCTGCGGCAGCATGGGTTCCTCCGCGCTCAAAGCAGCGGAAGAAACAAGGAAAACAGCGACCAAACGAAAGACAGAAAATTTCACGAAGGCGCGGTTTTTATCATGTCGGCTCTGAAGTGACAATGATAAAAATCAGAAGGGACGCGATTTCGAGGGCCGCAGTGCATTCCAAACTTGCGCCAAACCGGCCGCCCGGACTAGGATTCAGGGATGCGCACTTGCATTCTGAGCATGCTCCTTGCCTTCCACAGTCATGCAGCGCAGCCCCAGCTGGCGGCACAGGCGGTCAAT
Organism: Prosthecobacter sp. Pr1; assembly: GCF_057652315.1. Lineage (NCBI taxonomy): Bacteria > Pseudomonadati > Verrucomicrobiota > Verrucomicrobiia > Verrucomicrobiales > Verrucomicrobiaceae > Prosthecobacter > Prosthecobacter sp. Pr1. The sequence goes on from NZ_JBYFBS010000005.1 coordinate 62,984, forward strand.
GAGCACGCCTTTGAGCTGTTTCAGCTTTTCCGCCCGCTGACGGAGGGAAACTTCTGTTTTTCCCCCTTCAGCTCCCATCAGATGGCCGCCCTCCTGATGACCGCAGCGGATGGTGACAGCCGCAAGGAGCTCGCAGCGCTGGCCCACCTGAAGGGCGACTCAGCCAAGGAGACCGAAGATCTCAGCGCCATGCGCTCCGCTCTGGCGGACACGGTGAGACGCGGCTCCCTGACCATGGAAATGACAAACTCGCTCTGGGCGGCCAGCCCGGCCACCTTTGAGCCCGGTTTTCTTTCCACCTCCCAGACTTTGTTTGGAGCCTCGCTGCACAAACTGCCCGCCGGAAACGCCGCCGCCTCTGCTGCGGCTGTGAATCTCTGGGTGCGTGAAAAAACACGGGGCCGCATTCCCCAGATCGTAGGCCCATCCTCTTTTTCAGCCCCGGCAAAGTCCGTCGTCGCGGTAAACACCCTCTTCCTCAAAGGCCGCTGGAAAAGCCCCTTTGAACTGGAAAAAACCAAGCCGCGCGCATTTCACACTCCTGAAAAAGGAACCGTCATGCTCCCAATGATGATGCAGTTCGCAGAGTCGCCCCACTACGCAGAGTCTGAATCGTGGCAATTCATCACGATGCCCATGACAGACCATGAGGTCCGCATGCTGGTGCTGCTCCCTCGTGATGAAGCCTCCCGCAAGAAAATCGAAACCGGGCTCACACTCGAGCATTGGAACTCCATCCAAAAACAGAGCGCCGACTGTGATGTCAATCTGATGCTGCCGAGATTCGGTTACAGCACGCAGCTGAGCCTCAAGGCGCTCTGGCACACACTGGGCGTGAAGAGTCTTTTTCAAACAGACACCGCCAACCTTTCCAAAGGACTGCCCGGCGGTGGCTACTTCATCAGCGACGTCGCGCATGAAGCCATGATCGAGGTCAATGAACTCGGGGCAGAGGCCGCCGCCGTCTCAGCGGCCCCAGCAGCTCCGTTTTTCGGCGAATCCGAAAAGCCCAAACGCCGGCTCGTCAGCTTCAATGCCAACCGTCCTTTCATCTGGGCTTTGCAGCACGACACCACCGGCTTGATCCTGTTCATGGGTCGCTATGCCGGATCTTAGCCCCTTCCCCCCATGAACCGCCGCCGCCTGCTCCAATCCGCCGCTTTGGCCCTGTGTCCGGCATCATGCGCTAAACAGCACCACAGTCCCCTGCCCTACACGACGCTCGACGAACTCTCCGCCATGCTCAAAGCGGAACACACCACGCCCCTGCTGCTGGTTGAGCATTTCCTCGAACGCATCGCGCAGATCGACAAAAGCGGTCCGCAAATCAATGCCGTCATCGAGTTAAACCCAGCCGCAAAATCCCTCGCCGCCACGCGCCCGCCCGGCCCACTGCACGGTCTGCCCATTCTGATCAAGGACAACATCGAAACCGCAGACGCCATGCAGACCACCGCAGGTTCGCTGGCCCTGCGCGATCACAAGCCGCAGCACGATGCCGTCCTCGTCACCCGCTTGCGTGAAGCAGGCGCGATCATCCTTGGCAAAACCAATCTCAGCGAATGGGCGAACATCCGCTCGCCCAATTCCACCAGCGGCTGGAGCGCACGTGGCGGCCTCACCCGCAATCCCCACAGCCTCACCCACAGTGCCAGCGGTTCCAGCTCCGGCTCTGCCGCCGCAGTCGCGGCAGGACTCGCCCCCGCAGCCATCGGCACGGAGACCAACGGCTCCATCGTCAGCCCCGCCAGCGCCTGCGGCATCGTCGGCTTCAAGCCCACCGTCGGCCGCATCAGCGGCAGCGGCATCATCCCCATCACCCACTGGCAGGACACCGCAGGCCCCATGACCCTCACCGTCAAAGATGCCGCCCTTCTCATGCAGGTGCTCGCCACAGGTTTCACCGTCGATTTAAAACCAGACGCACTCAAAGGCGCACGCCTCGGCGTGGTGCGCAGCCAGTGCGGCAAAAACACGCAGGTGCTCGCCCTGTTTGAAATCGCGCTCAAAAAATTGCGCGATGCCGGAGCCGTCATCATCGATCCGGTGCGCCTGCCCAACTCGGGCGCCGCAGGTAGCTTCTCCTGGCAGGCCATGCTCATCGAGCTGCGCACGGATTTAAACGCTTATCTCGAACAGCGCGGCAGCGACGTGCGCTCTCTTGCCGAACTCATCGCTTTCAACGAAAAAAACCGCGAAGCAGAAATGCCGCACTTCGACCAGGAGTTCTTCGAGCAGGCGGAAAAACTCAGCACCCCGGAGATCATCGCCGAAGGGGCCGAGTTGAGAGAAAAAGCCCGTCGCCTCGCCGGCCCGGAAGGCATCGATGCCGCTCTACAGTCTCACCAGCTCGACGCCCTGATCTGCCCCACCAACGATCCCATCGGCCGCATTGATCTCGCCCACGGCGACACCAACGACCGCGTCGCCAGCACCCCCGCCGCCGTGGCCGGTTACCCACACCTCACCGTGCCGCTGGGTTTTGTCGACTCCCTCCCCATCGGTTTCTCATTCATGGGCACCGCAAACGCCGATGCCCGCATCCTCGCACTGGGGCATGCGTTTGAGCAGATCACACAGGCCAGACGCGCACCGGAGTTTCGCAAAACCTAGAGCATGTTTAAATCTTGGCGAGCTATCCTCAGCCAAGGTGTCTGTAGTGAATACCTGCCCGTTTCCGTTCTAACTTTTTCATTTTTTGCGTTTCTTTGCGGCCATCCCTCTGGCTCAGGCCCCTGCAACAACCATCCCTCGTCCTCACCCCCGCTTCGTCCCCTTCGGCACCCGCTGCTCCCGATACTCCGCCGGCGTCAGCCCCATGATGCGCCGAAAGCACCGCGTGAAATGCGCGTGGTCGAAGAAACCCAGCTCCACCGCCAGTGCAGCCACCGTCTCCTCTGTTTCCGCCAACCGCCGGCAGCCGGCCTCCACACGCACGCGCAGCAGATACTGCCGCGCCGAGGAGCCAAAGACACGCCGAAAGCTGCGGTCAAACTGGCTCTGTGAAAGCCCGCACATGCGCGCCATCGCTGCACTGCTCAGCGCAGCGTCCGGATGCTGATGCATCTGCTCGATCACCTTGGCAAAGCGCGCCTCCCCCGAGCTGCGGCTGCGCACCTGCTCCACCTGGCGGGAGAATCCGGCGACGCCGATAATGTTTCCCTCCGCATCACGCAGCGGGATCTTGCTGGAGATGACAAGGCGCGGCGAGCCCTCCGCCTCCGGCGCACTTTCCAAACGGTTCACAATGGGCGTCCCCGTGCGCATCACGATCTCATCATCCGCGTGGTACTCAGCAGCGCGGCTGTGCGGGAAGAAGTCCTCGTCGGTTTTGCCAATGGCATCCTTCTCATGCTTCACCCCGCAGTAGTCGCACCCTCGGCGGTTGATAGCCATGAAGCGCCCCTCGCGGTCCTTGATGAAAAACGACAAATCCGGCAGCAGGTCAAAGAGCCGCGCCAGCTCCGCACCGCGTACCCGTCGTAGAAATGCCTGTGGTGAAATCGCCGCCATAATGCGCGTATTTTACACAAGCATGCCATGCCCATGCAAGACGGCATTGCAGCTCTCAGCGTATTCTAGAGTCATGAAGTACCTCCAGCATTCCCTGCTCCAGCGCCGCGAGCAGCTACGGCGCATCGCCGCAAGCCTCCACCGCGGCCACACCCGCGATCTGCCTCAGCTCGATGCCTTGCTCGGCGATCAGGAAGTCATCCGCTCATTCAATGACGCGGAGTTGAAAGACCTCTTTCTCGTCATCAAACATCACCGGCCGGATCTGGCGCTCATGCTGCTCACCCATGTAAGAACCCCCAAGGAGCGTCTGAGTCTGGGAAATTGCCTCGCCGCCATTTGGAGCCGCATCGACATCAACGCCGCCTGGCACGCCATCACCGCCAGCAGCCTTCCAGAATCCGAACGCCTCGCGCTGCGCAGTGCGATGGTCTGACGACAAATGTCGGCCACAAATCAGCCAGATCGGCGCAAAAATTCGCGCGAAAGCTTCGTAAGCATAATCATACCAGTCAGCAACATTTTCATACCAAACCGCAAAACCTGCATGCGTTTCAATCCCACCTTGCTTTTCACGCTCCTTGCCTCCTCAGCAGTTGCGGCGCAGCCGATTGGCTTCAACAAGGACATCCGACCCATCCTTGCAGACGCCTGCTTCCATTGCCACGGCCCCGATCCAGGAACGCGCAAAGCCGGACTGCGCCTCGATACCGAGGCCGGTTTCTTCACTGCCAAGGAAGGTGAAAAGCCCACGGTCATCAAAAACCAGCCGGAGATCAGCAACCTCTTCCAGCGTCTCATCACCAAGGATGAAGACGAGCTCATGCCGCCGCCGGAATCGCACAAGACGCTGAAGCCGGAGCAGATCGCTCTGGTGAAGGAATGGATCGCCCAAGGTGCCTCATGGCAGCCGCATTGGTCTCTCATCCCCCCGCAGCGTTCCGCGGAGCCGCAGGTCAAAGACAGCGCGTGGATCAAAAATCCGGTGGATCGCTTCATCCTCTCCAAGCTCGAAGCCGCCGGCCTCAAGCCCAACGCGCAGGCAGATGCACACTCGCTCATCCGCCGCGTTTCGCTGGACATCACCGGCCTGCCACCTTCACCGGAACTCGTGGCCCGCTACGCGCCGAAGGATGGCGCCCCCATTTCCGACGCCGCCTACTCCGCGCTCGTCGATGAACTCCTCAAATCCCCCGCCTATGGCGAGCACCGCGCGCGCTACTGGCTGGATGCCGCACGCTACGCAGACACCCACGGCCTTCACTTCGACAAAGAGCGTGAGATCTGGCCCTACCGCGACTGGGTTGTGAAAGCGTTCAATCGCAACGAGCCCTTCGATCAATTCACCGTCGAACAGATCGCCGGCGACCTCCTGCCCAAGCCCACCGAAGACCAGCTCATCGCCACCGGCCTGCAGCGCTGCAACATCACCACCAATGAAGGCGGCACCATTGACGAAGAAAACCTGGCCAACTACGCCAGTGATCGTGTGCAGACTCTCGGTTGGGTCTACATGGGCCTCACCACCAATTGCGCCCAGTGCCACGATCACAAGTTCGACCCCATCACGCAGAAGGACTACTACTCCCTCGCCGCCTTCTTCCGCAACACCACGCAGAAGCCCAAGGACGGCAACGTGAAGGACGGCCTCGGCCCCATCCTCGTACTGCCCACCGACAAAGACCGTCCGCGCTGGACCGCCCTGCCCACCGAAATCGCCGCCGCGAAAACGAAGCAGAACGATTCACGCAAAGCCGCCAAGCCGCTCTTTGACCTCTGGCTCACCAGCGCCAAGCCCGAAGACTTGGACAAAGACGTGCCCACCAAGGGCGTCACCGCCCATGTGCCCCTCAATGAAGGCACCGGCAGCGAAGTCACCGGCACCTGCGGCACCGCCAAGACCTTCAAGGCCGTCGGTGAAGTCACCTGGAAGCCCGATGGCAAACTCGGCCCAGCCCCCGTTATGAAACCCAACGGCACCTTTGAAATCGGTGACGTGGGCGACTTCGAAAAAGATCACGCCTTTAGCTATGGCGCCTGGGTGCGCGCAGATCGCGCCGGAGTCTCCGGCAGCATCCTCGCCCGCATGGATGAAAAGAACGGCTATCGCGGCTGGGACCTCTTCCAGAGCGACACCCGCCTCTCCGTTCACATCGTCAGCAAATGGCCTGACGATGCCATCAAGGTCTCCACCGCCAAACCCGCCCTGCGTCCCGGCGTGTGGCAGCATGTGTTCGTCACCTACGATGGCAAAGGCAAAGCTGGCAGCGTGCGCATCTATGTCGATGGCGTCGAAGCTCCCATCAAGCCCGACACCAATGCCCTCAAAGGCAGCATCAAAACCACCACACCCACCCGCATCGGCCAGCGCAGCAATGGCGCCTACTTCAGCGATGGCGGCGTGCAGGACGTGCGCATCTACGACCGCCAGCTCTCCGCCACCGAAGTGCAGACGCTTTCCAAAGTGGGCCCTCTTCGCACCATGCTCGCTGCGAAAAAGCGCGGCCCCAAGCAGCAGGAGGCACTCTTTGAGCATTTCCTCGTCACCCGCGACGCCGCCTATCAGGCAGCCCTCGCCACCAGTACCAAGCTCACCGCCGAGCAGGATGCCATCAAAGCCCGCAGCCCACTCACCCACATCCAGGAAGAACGCATGGACACCAAGCCCATGGCCAACATCCTCATGCGCGGCCAGTATGACAAAGTCGGCGAGGCCGTCGATGCCGCCGTGCCCGCAGCCCTCGGCAAACTTTCCGCCGATGCCCCCAAGAACCGCCTCGGTCTCGCCAAGTGGCTCGTCAGTCCGGAGAACTCCCTCACCGCACGTGTGACGGTGAATCGCTTCTGGCAGGAGCTCTTCGGCACCGGTCTGGTCAAGACCACCGAAGACTTCGGCATCATGGGCAATCCACCCACGCACCCCGAACTGCTCGACTGGCTCGCCGTGGAATTCCGCACCAGCGGCTGGGACGTGAAGCGCCTCTTCAAGCTCTTCGTCACCTCTTCCGCCTATCGTCAGGCCGCCATCCTCACACCGGAGAAAATCGAAAAAGACCGCGACAACGCCCTCCTCTCCCGCGGCCCGCGCTTCCGCATGGACGCCGAGATGATCCGCGACTACGCCCTCGCCGTCAGCGGCTCGCTCTCGCCCAAGATGGGAGGCCCCGGCACCATGCCCTACCAGCCGGAAAACGTCTGGGAAGTCGTCGGCATGGGCACCGAAAAGTACAAGCAGGACAACGGCGAAAACCTCTACCGCCGCACCCTCTACAACTTCTGGAAGCGCACCGCCCCCTCACCCAACATGGAGGTCTTCAACGCCCCCACCCGCGAAGTCAGCTGCGTCCGCCGCGACCGCACCAACACCCCGCTGCAGGCCCTCGTCACCATGAACGACCCCCAGTTCATCGAAGCCGCCCGCAACCTCGCCCAGCACACCCTCAACAACGTCAAAGGTGACGACACCACCAGGCTCACCGACATCGCCGAGCGTGTCCTCTGCCGTCCGCTCAAAGCCCAGGAAACACCCATCCTCACCGCCAGCCTCGCCGACCTCCGCAAATTCTACAGCGCCCAGTCAGCCGACGCCGAAGCCCTCCTCAAAGTCGGCGAATCCAAACCCGACGCCAACCTCCCCAAACCCGAACTCGCCGCCTGGACCATGCTTTGCAACGAGCTCATGAATTTGGACGAAGTCCTGAACAAGTAAGCCCCAAGTGCCCGCCGATGCCCCATACCCCTTCCCGGGACTGAACCCCTACTTTGAAGAGCAGTGGTTTCAGGTGCATCCGTGCATGATCGCAGCCTCGCTTTCTCGCCTGCAGCGGCAGATGCCGGCGGACCTGCGAGCCTCCATTGAAGAAGGCATGAAAATCTCCACTCGCTTCAAGGACGAAAAAGAGATCCAGCCTGACGTGAGCGTCTGGAAGGTACGCGAAGATACCTTGCTGGCCTCCGCCCCGCCCAATTTTTCACCGCCCATCGTGCGGGATGTCACCTCCCCGAAACCCCGGCATCTAACCATCCGACAAACCAGCGGTGAATTGGTGACTGTGATCGAGTTTCTCAGCCCCACTAACAAGCACGGCGTGGGAGCCCATGCGTATCTTCAAAAGCGACTCGGCCTCATGGAGTCGGGAGTCAATCTCGTTGAGATCGATCTCATTCGAAAATGGGGGCTCGCTCTTCTTCAGTTTGAAGACGACAACATGGCAGACTCGATCCGCATCGACAATGGTCGCCTGCCTCCTCATGCCACGACTGTTTTTCGCGCTGAACTGCCCCTCCAGCGCGAGCTTTATCGCGTCACTTATCAGCAACCCCTCCCCGCCATCCGCGTCCCCCTTCGCCCGGACGACCAGGACATCTGGCTGAATCTTCAGGAACTCGCCGAGCTGTGCCATGCCGACTGCGGCTTCGACAAGAGCACTGATTACAGCCGCGATCCCGAGCCCCCTCTCGCACCCGAGGACGCCATCTGGCTCGACTCACATCTCAAATCCACCCGCCTCCGCTGACAAGCCCCTCGCCCTTCGGCAACTTGAAACTTTAAACCTTAAACTTGTAACTTCTTATGAGCCTTCTCCACGAATGGGATATGTACCAAACCCGCCGCCAGCTTTTCGCGCGCGGCAAAAATGTACTCGGTGGTGCTGCGCTTGCATCTCTCCTCGGCGAATCATTTGCCAACGCCTCAAACAATGCCGCCATGGGGCCGCAGTTTCCGCCGAAGGCGAAGCGCGTGATCTACTTGCACATGGTTGGCGGTCCTGCGCAGATGGACTTGTTCGACTACAAGCCCGAGATGCAGAAGTGGTATGACAAAGACCTGCCGCCGAGCATCCGCAATGGCCAGCGTCTCACCACCATGACCAGCGGCCAGGCGCGATTCCCCATCGCACCTTCGAAGTTCAACTTCGCCCAGCGCGGCCAGTGCGGCATGTGGATGAACTCCGATCTCCTGCCCAACCTCGCCAAAAACGCCGACGACATCTGCTGGATGCGCTCGCTGCACACGGAGGCCATCAATCATGAACCCGCCATCTGCGCCATGCAGACCGGCAATCAGATCACCGGCCGCCCCTGCCTCGGCTCCTGGGCCTCCTACGGCCTGGGTTCCATGAATGAGAACCTGCCAACCTTCGTCGTCCTCATCGCCACGCCGACAAACCGCGAGCAGGAGCAGGCCATCTCCTCCCGCCTCTGGTCCAACGGCTACTTGCCAGGCGAACACGCAGGCGTTTCCTTCCGCAGCAAGGGCGATCCCATCCTCTTCATCAACAACCCGCCCGGCGTCCCTGACAGCGTGCGCAAGCGCACCATCGAAGGTCTCAACGCCCTCAACGAGATCAACTACAAGCAGGTCGGCGATCCCGAAACGCACACGCGCATCCAGCAGTACGAAATGGCCTTCCGCATGCAGGCCAGCGTGCCCGAACTCACCGACATCAACAGCGAACCCGAGCACATCTTCAAGCTCTACGGCGAAGAAGCCCGGAAGCCCGGCACCTTTGCCAACAGCGTCCTCATGGCCCGCCGCCTCGCCGAGCGCGGCGTGCGCTTCACCCAGATCTACCTCAACAACTGGGACCACCATAGCAACGTCGGTGGCCGCATGCCCAGCCAGTGCAAAGACGTCGATCAGCCCTGCCACGCCCTCATCGAAGACCTCAAACAGCGCGGCATGTTTGACGATACTCTCATCATCTGGGGCGGTGAATTCGGCCGCACCATCTACAGCCAGGGCGGCCTCACCAAGGAAAACTACGGCCGCGATCACCACCCCCGCTGCTTCACCATGTGGATGGCCGGCGGCGGCTCCAAAGGCGGCGCCATCTACGGCGAGACCGACGACTTCAGCTACAACATCGTCAAAGACCCTCTCCACATCAGCGACTTCCACGCCACCGTCCTCCAGCTCCTCGGCTTCCATGCCGACCGCTTCAGCTTCAAGTTCCAGGGCCTCGACGCCAAGCTCATCGGCGTCAATCCCGCGAAGCCCGTGAAGGCGCTGATGGCATGATTGAGGAAAACAAGGACAATCGCCAGGCTGCGCGGTGACTCATCGTCACCGCCGCGCCGCACGCCTGCTTTTCCACCTCTCCCAGCCCAACATCATCACAAACAGCCCGCCCAGCACCATGCCGGGCCCAGCCAGTGCAAGGAGTTGGTTCTGACTTTCCTCCTCCGCATTGTGCTTGGCCAGTGATCGGTACTGCGTGCCGTCCACTTCCAGCGTGGCCACCTCCAGCGTTCCTTGAGTGCCCAGCATGTTCAATTTCTTGTTGTCGAAATGCTCTTTCACAAACCCAATTTTCGCCACACTGCCCGGTCGGCTCCACATGGGATTGTAGCGCAGATCGTCCGGTAGTTCGATGGTACGCGGCAGCCCCAGATCGGTGTGCAGTTCCGTGGTCCGGTTCGCCTTCCGGCCACGAACCGAGACTCCCGTGATCCGCCCTTCTTTGATAACGAGGTCAGCCGGTTTAAGCGGCCCGGACACATCGAAAAAGGCCAGCTTGGTGATCAATCCGCCGATACCTATCAGCACCAAGCCTATCAAAATCATCAGCAGGTGATCCCGCTTGCCCCCCGCCAGACTGGTCACATCACCCAGCTCGGTACGGTAAATGACGCGCGGTGAAGGTACACGTTCGGGCATCGGAGTTCGGACGACAGATGGCTGTTCATGCTCCTCCATCATGGGGGGAGGATCGATTTGCAGCGGCTGAAAGGAATTCGGCATCAGGATTGGCTGCGCCTGCATCACTGGCCCCCTCGTCGCCTCGGGTACATCCCGGTAAATCAGTTCCAGCTGTCCGGCTACAATGCGGTCTCCATCGTGCAACGCAGTCACGCGCACAGGCTGTCCATTGACCCACACCGCAGCCCCGTCATAGGCCCCCAGATGCCAGCCGCCATCGAGCTCAGCAATCACAAAATGCCTCGGCATCAGTCCCATCTCCGCCCGCACCGGAATCTGCACCGACGGATCGCTCCCCACACAGGTCTCCCCGCCTGACAAAGGCATGGAATGGCCCGTAGGGGCGATCAAGGAACGCGACATCCAAGCAGGCTACAAACACCTGATGAAATTGGCAAGCGTCGTTCTATGGAAATTATATATCCCGATTCAATCCCCTGTACTTCCCCGGTGCCATCCCCGCATACCGCGAGAAATGCCGCGTAAACGCGCTCTGGTCACACCACCCCGTTTCGATGGCAATGTCCGCCAGCGAGTGATCCGTCTCACGCAGCAGGCACGTCGCCTCATCCAGCCTCAGCTTGTGCAGCAGTTGCAGCGGACTCATTTGAAACAGCCGCTGCACCCGCTGCTCGAACTGATACACGCTCAATCCCGCCTTTTTCGCGATGTCCTCGATGCGCAGGCTCTCCGCAAAGTGCTGCTGCATGTGCTTCAGCGCCGCCGCCAGTTCCGCGAAGCCACTCGCCTTGTCACTCGGTGCATTCAAATCCCGCGAGATGCCAGCCACTCCGATGATGCGCCCATTCACAGCCCGTAGCGCATGCTTCGTGGTCAGGCACCAGCCCGCCTTGTGTCCGGGATAAATGTGCAGCTCCAGCTGATGCTCCACCGGCTTTCCCGTTTTCAGCACCGCCTCATCCTGCCTCGCATAGCTGGAGGCCAGCGCCGCCGGAAACACCTCCGCAGGCCGTTTGCCAATGAGCTTCGTCTTGTCGCCTCCCGCACAGCGGTCCGCCAGCGTCTGATTCACCCGCGCATACCGGCCCGCAGCATCCTTGATGAAAAACACCACATCCGGCAGCGCATCAAACAGCGCCTCCGTCGTCGCGTGCTCGGAGAATGGGCCGGGAGATTCCATGGTTTTGACTGAATTGGCAGCCCATCGGTCAAAAAGCAATCAAGACCCTTCAGCCATCCCGAATCATCCTCAGCCATGTCTCTACCCAAATGGTCCGGCGTCTTCCCGGCAGTCGTCACTCAACTCCACGAAGATCAGTCCCTCGATCTCCCCGCCTCAGCCCGCCACTTCGAAGCCCTCATCGACTCCGGCATCTCCGGCCTCATCGTGTGCGGCTCCCTCGGAGAGAACCAATGCCTGCAGCCCGATGAAAAACGCGCCGTGCTCAAGTGCGCCATCGAAACCGCCAAAGGCCGCATCCCCGTGGTCAGCGGCGTGGCAGAGACGAGCACGCGTGCCGCCATTCAATACATGCAGGATGGCGAGCAGCTCGGCGCCGCCGGCTTCATGGTCATGCCACCCATGGTTTACAAAAGCGATCCGCGCGAGACCGAGCACTGGTTCCGCACGCTGGCCAAGGCCACGCCCCTGCCCTGGATGCTCTACAACAATCCCATCGGCTACCACACCGATGTGACCCCGGAGATGTTCGCCCAGATCGCCGACATCGAAAACCTCACCTCCATCAAGGAAAGCAGCGCCAACCCACGCCGCATCACCGAACTGCGTAATCTAGTTGGAGATCGCTACCAGCTCTTCACCGGCGTGGATGACCTCATCCTCGAATGCAGCATCCTCGGCATCGACGGCTGGGTCGCAGGCAGCGGCATCGCCTTCCCCAAAGAAAACCAGCATCTCTGGGAACTCACCCGTGCAGGCCGCTGGGATGAAGCCCGCACCCTCTACCGCTGGATGCAGCCCCTCATGAAGCTGGATACCCACATCCACTTCGTGCAATACATCAAACTCCTCTGTCAGGAAACCGGCCTCGGCAAAGAGTGGTGCCGCGAGCCCCGCCTGCCCCTCACAGGAACTGAACGCGAACAGGTCCTCAAAATCATCCGCGATGCACTGGCCCGGCGCCCGCTATGAAGCGCATCCCCATCATCGACTCCCACACCGGCGGCGAGCCCACGCGTGTCGTGCTTGGCGGTATGAGTCCCGAGGATCTCGAAACCTACCGCCGCGCCATCCTCTGCGAGCCACGCGGGCATGAAGTCATCGTGGGTGCACTTCTCACGGTGCCCAAGGATGCCTCCTGCATAGCAGGCGTCATCTTCTTCAACAACGTCGGCCGCCTCGGCATGTGTGGCCATGGCCTGATCGGCCTCATCACCACCCTGCGGCATCTGGGAAGCATCTCGTCAGGCGAGCACCGCATCGAAACCCCCGTCGGCATCGTCACTGCCACCTTGCATGAAGATGGCCGGGTGAGCATCCGCAATGTTCCCTCTTACCGCAAAGCCAAAGCCGTTCAGGCAGGCGGCACCAGCGGAGATGTCGCTTATGGTGGAAACTGGTTTTTTCTGGTGTCCGATCACGGCCTTGCCCTCACGCGCGAAAACATCCCCCAGCTCACCCAGGCCAGCCTCGCCATGCGTGATGCCATTCATGCCGCCGGATTCCCCGAGGTCGATCACGTCGAACTCTTCGCCCCTGCGCACGATCCCGCAAATCACAGCCGAAACTTCGTCCTCTGTCCCGGCGGCGAATACGACCGCTCCCCCTGCGGCACCGGCACCAGCGCCAAGCTCGCCTGCCTGGCCGCAGATGGAAAACTCGCCCCCGATGAAATCTGGCGGCAGGAAAGCATCATCGGCAGCGTCTTCGAAGGCAGCTACATCCTCACGGAAAACGGCATCATTCCCACCATCACCGGCACCGCCTTCATCACTGCCGAGTCCACTCTCATCCTTGATCCTGCTGATCCGTTTCAACTTGGCATCCCATGAAATCAATCCTGCTGCTGCTTCTATCAACGAGCGCCATGGCTGCTGACTTCGAGCAAGCACTCAGCCTGCCCAAGCGCACCGAAAACCTCGTCTTCCGTGATCGCGTCAAAGCAAACTGGCTCCCCGGCGGCAAGTCATTTTGGTACCGCATTCAATCCGGACCAAAAACCCAAGAGTTTGTCCTTATCCAGGCCGACACCGGCGAACGCAAAACGGCCGCATCACTCAAAGCCCTCGGCCTGCCAGAGCAGGAGGCGCTCAAATCCTCCACCGCCCATATCGAACTCCGCCGCACCTCCCGCACCGGCGAGGAATCCGGCCTCAAGTTCATCAATCAACTCGATGCCGACGTCGATCTCTTCTGGGTCAATCAGCAGGGCGAGCATATCCGCTACGGCGGCATCCGCGCGGGCGCAGAACGCGAGCAGCACACCTTCGACGGCCATGTCTGGCTCATCACCAGCCGCACCGGCGAACATCTTGCCATCATCGAAGCCGGCCCTTTGGTGCAGACACTCATCATCGATGGCAGAGGCATCACTAAAGCTAAAGTGGAAGACAAGAAGCCCAGGGAGCCCGGCTTCAGATCACCTGACGGCGCATTCCTTGTCACGAGCGAGGCCACCCCCGTCACGCGCCGCCAGATCACCATCGTGGATTCTTCTCCCAAAGCAGGCGTTCAACCCAAACTCAAAGTCCTCGACTACCTCAAGCCCGGAGATCCCCTGCCCAAGCCGCAGATGATCATCACCCGCAAAGACGGCCAGAAGATTCGTGTGCCCACGGACCTCTATCCAAACCCCTTCACCGAATCCGGCAAGCTCGATGTCACATGGTCTCCGGATAGCCGCGAGTTCTACTTCAATTACAACCAGCGCGGCCACCAGCTCTACCGCATCCTCGCCGCCGATGCCCAGACCGCCACAGCTCGCATCGTCATCCAAGAAACCTCCAAAACCTTCATCGACTACACCCACAAAACCTGGCGTCACTGGCTGCATTCCTCTCACGAGCTCCTTTGGATGAGCGAGCGCGACGGCTGGTGCCAGCTCTACCTTTACGACACCCAAACCGGCAAAGTAAAAAACCAGATCACCAAAGGTTCATGGCCAGTCCGCGAAGTCCTTCACGTCGATGACTCAAAGCGCCAGATCTGGTTCCTCGCCAGCGGCCTGCGCAAAGACGAGGATCCCTACCACCTTCATCTCTGCCGCGTGAACTTCGACGGCAGCAGTTTCCAGCAACTCACCCAAGGCGACGGCAATCACCACATCGAGTTCTCCCCAAACCGCGAATTCTTCACCGACACCTATTCCCGCGCCGACCTCCCGCCCGTCCACGAACTCCGCCGCAGCCGCGATGGCAGCCTCGTCTGCGAATTGGAAAAAGCCGATGCCACAAAACTCCTCGCCGCAGGCTGGACCATGCCCGAGCGCTTCGTCGCCAAAGGCCGCGATGGCACCACCGACATCCACGGCATCCTCATCAAGCCCTCGCACTTCGACCCCGCAAAAAAATATCCCGTCATCGAAGACATCTACGCCGGACCTCACAGCGCCTTCGCACCCAAGGACTTCGGTCGCCTTCTCAATCAGCACATCCTCGCCGAGCTGGGCTTCATCATCGTCAAACTCGACGGCATGGGCACCAACCATCGCGGCAAAGCCTTTCACGATGTGTGCTGGAAAAACATCAAAGACGCCGGATTCCCCGACCGCAAACTCTGGATCAAAGCCGCCGCCCAAACCCGCCCCTGGATGGACCTCACCCGCGTCGGCATCTACGGCGGCAGCGCCGGAGGCCAGAACGCCATGCGTGCCCTTCTCGATCACCACGACTTCTACCACGTCGCCGTTGCCGACTGCGGCTGCCACGACAACCGCATGGACAAAATCTGGTGGAACGAGCAGTGGATGGGCTGGCCCGTGGATGAAAGCTACGCCCGCAGCTCCAACAAAGACGACGCCCACAAACTCCAGGGTCACCTCCTCCTCATCGTCGGCGAACTCGATACCAACGTCGATCCCGCCACTACAACCCAAGTCGTCGGCGCCCTCCAAAAAGCCAACAAGACCTTCGACTTCATGCCCATCACTGGCACCGGCCACGGCGCCGCCGAGACACCCTACGGCTCACGCCTCCGCATGGAGTTTCTCGTCCGCCATTTAAAGCCATGAGCACCCGCATCACCATCCTCGGTGCCGGCGTCATCGGCCTCAGCACGGCGCTCTACTGCGCCCGTCGCGGCATGCAGGTCACCATCATCGATCAAAAGCCCGCGCAACGCGATGGCTGCTCCTTTGGCAATGCCGGCATGATCGTCCCCAGCCACTTCATTCCACTCGCAGCCCCTGGCATGGTCAAACTAGGCCTCAACTGGATGTGGAATCCCGAGTCTCCTTTTTACATCAAGCCCCGCCTCGATCTCGACCTCCTCTCATGGGGCCTGCACTTCTGGAAAGCAGCCACCGCCCAACGCGCCGCTGCCGCCGCACCTGTGCTGCGAGACCTCAGCCTGCTAAGTCGCCAGTGCTTCAAAGACATCGGCCTCGATTTCGGCCTGGTCAAAAATGGCCTCCTCATGCTCTGCAAACAGCAGCAGACTCTTGATGAAGAAGCCCACATGGCCGCTCAGGCAAATGCCCTCGGCATCCCCGCCCAAGTCCTCGATGCCAAAGCCACCGCCTCACTCGATCCCAACGTGACCATGGATGTTTGCGGCAGCGTCTTCTTTCCCAGAGACTGTCATCTCTCACCCTCACGCTTCATCTCCTCCCTCGAAACTGAACTCACACGCCTCGGCGTTCAGTTTCTATGGGAAACAGAAGTGAAAAGTTTCAAGGTCGAAGACCGCACCCTGCGCGCGATCAATACAACAAGAGGTCAGGTCGAAGGTCAGGAAGTGGTGCTTTGCAGCGGCGTCTGGTCCGCAGATCTGGCAAAGTCACTGAATCTCAATCTGCCGATGCAAGCAGGCAAAGGTTACAGCCTCACTTTGCCGCAGCCCGCCCAACTTCCGAATCTGTGCAGCATCTGCACGGAGTCCCGTCTCGCCGTCACCCCCATGGATGGTGCATTGCGCGTCGGTGGCACGATGGAAATGGCCGGCATCAATGAATCCATCACCCAGCGCCGCGTCAGTGGCATCACCCGGGCGTTTCCGCAGTACTTCCCAGCGTTTAAGGAAAGTGATTTCGCCAAAGTAAAACCCTGGAGCGGCCTGCGCCCCGTGTCACCCGATGGCATGCCTTACATCGGCCGCACCCAGCGCTGGAAAAACCTCACCCTCGCCACCGGCCATGCCATGATGGGCCTCAGCCTCGCTCCCGCGACAGGAAAGATCATCAGCGATCTGCTTGCAGGAGAGAATCCACCCTTGTCGCTCGATTTGATGTCACCCGACCGCTTTGCATGAAAACCGCACTTGCCACCCTTCTCTTCGTATCGACGGCTGCGCTGGCGCTGGACCGCCCCAAGCTCCAAATCATCAATGCAGCGCCAAATGCAGTGGAGGTGTTTTGGCTGAATCCGGAAGGAGTGCGTGTTGCCAATGGCAAAATCGAACCCGGCGCAGACAACATCATCGGCACTTCCATCGGGCATCGCTTTGTCATTGTGGATAGCGACAAGGAAACAGAGGTGATCAGCAAGGTGCCGGTGCAGGGCTTCCGCTACGACCCCGCGGCGAAGGATGGCGTGCCGGCATGCTACACCCAGCGCACCAGCGCAGGAGGCTTCCCCATCGTGGCTACGGCCAAGGTCAATCCCTATGCACTCAAGGAGGTGGCCCACCTTCTCGGTCTCATGCTTGCGCATCGGCCAGACGTCCGCCAGGCAATGACCGACAGCGGCGCACGCATGATCATCCTGGCGCATGATGAATACACCACCGATCTGCCGGAATTTGCCCGTCTCGCAGACAAGCCGGTGAAGGGTTATGAAAACCTGACGGCCAAAACTTACTGGGACGTTCGCGCACGCGGCCTGGGCGGCAGCAGGACCGATCCTTTCTGCTCCTGCGCCGAAGAAAACGTGCTGGCCTTTCCCGGCGATCCTTATGAAAAGGAGTGCATCGTCATCCATGAGTTTGCCCATAGCATTCATCTGCGCGGCATGGTGAACGTGGACCCGACTTTCGACACACGTCTGAAGGCGGCCTATGATGCAGCGATGAAGGCCGGACTATGGCGCGGCAAGTACGCCAGCGTAAATCATCACGAATACTGGGCGGAAGGCGTGCAAAGCTGGTTTGACGACAATCGCGTGAACGACCATGACCACAATCATGTGCATCTGCGCACGCAGCTCATCGAGTATGATCCAGGTCTCGCTGCGCTGTGCCTCGAGGTCTTTGGAGGAACGGAGCTGCACTACACCAAGCCGACAAAACGGCTCACCGGCCACATGGCGGGATATGATCCCACCAAAGCCCCGGCCTTCTCGTGGCCTGAGCCGATGCAGGCAGCGCGGCAGCTGATCCAGGCCAAGGCACGGAAGCGTGATGCGGAGGCCAATAGTGGGCGCGAGATCCGCGACATTGAAGGCTGGAAAGTGCACATCAGCCCTGAACTGCTGGACCATGAAGCAGAGGCCACAGCGAATGCGCTGAAGCTGCTGACGCTGCAGCTGCAGGAAATCGTGCGGGTCGTTCCGGCCAAGGCAGTGGTGGAGCTGCGCAAGGTGCCGCTGTATTTCAATCCGCAATACCCCAAGTCACAACCACGCGCCGAATACCACCCCGGCTCAGGCTGGCTCAAGGAAAACGGCCGCGACCCCATGATGGCAAAAGGCGTGGAGTTCTCCAACGTGCGCATCTTTGAGGCCGAAATGCGGCGCATGCCCAACTTTGCGCTGCATGAACTGGCCCATGCCTACCATGACCGCGTGCTCGGCTTTGAAAATGCGGAGATCGAGGCCGCCTTTCAGCATGCAAAAGCTGCCGGAAAATACGACAGCGTGCAGAGGCAGGACTCCGAAGGGCGCAAGCGGCTGGCCAAAGCCTACGCCATGACCAACGCAAAGGAATACTTTGCCGAAAGCTCGGAGGCCTATTTCACCCGCAATGATTTCTTTCCCTTCACGCGCGCGGAGCTGAAGCAGCATGATCCCGAAATGCTTGCCCTGCTTGAGAAACTCTGGGGTATCCAACCAACTTGATCATGAAACACATTCTCCTGTTCGCCTCGTTCCTTGCCATGTCGCTGCCCGCTGCGTCGAAGCCGCTGAAGGTCTTCATCCTCGCCGGGCAGTCGAACATGGAGGGGCATGCAAAGATCGAGACGCTTGACTACATCGGCGATGATCCCGCCACCGCGCCGCTGTTGAAACAGATGCGCGGAGCAGATGGCACGCCGACAGTGTGCGATCACACTTGGATTTCATACTACACCGGCAAATACGACGGCAGCGCGAATGGAGAGGGCACCGGCAAGCTCACGGCTGGCTTTGGCGCGCGAGACGATGCGACGAAGCCGAACGGCAAGATCGGGCCGGAGTTCACCTTCGGCCTCACGATGGATGCTGCACTGAAGGAACCTGTGCTTATCATCAAGACCGCGTGGGGCGGCAGAAGCCTGAACACCGAGTTCCGCCCGCCGAGCGCGGGGCCGTATGAACTCAACGACTACCAGAAGAAGCTCTACTACGGCCCGCCGGGTCACGGTGTCCCGAAGGACATGACCCAGTGGCTTGCGGAGAAGAAACAGGAAACTGGGCGCTTCTATCGCTACATGGTCGAGCATGTGAAGCGTGTTCTCGCTGATCCAAAGCGCGTGTGCCCGGCCTACGACGCTACACAGGGCTACGAAATCGCGGGCTTCGTCTGGCTGCAGGGATTCAACGACATGGTGGACAGCCACACGTATCCTGAGCGCGGCAAGCCCGGGCGGTATGCACTTTACAGCGACCTGCTGGCCAAGTTCATCCGCGACGTGCGCAAGGATCTGAACGCCCCCCAGATGCCATTCGTCATTGGCGTCATGGGCATCGGCGGCGCGAAAGCCAGCCCTGACATTCTTTCCTTCCGTGAGGCAATGACCGCGCCATCACTGCTCCCCGAGTTCAAAGGCAACGTCGTCGCCGTGCAGACCGCGCCGTTTTGGTCAGAGGAACTCGGAGTCATCGACGACAAGAGAGCTCAGGTCCGCCAGATGGGCTTCCACCTAAACTCAAAGCACAAAGACCACGCCAACGCCAACGGCCACATGACCGAAGAGCAGAAGCGCGAGTATTTGAAACAGTTCGAAGCGAAGCTCATCTCCCCTGCTGAAGTGGCTCTCTGGCAACGCGGCGCATCCAATGCCGGCTACCATTATCTCGGCTGCGCCAAGACCTTTGCACTCATGGGCCGCGCCTTCGCTGAAGCCATTGTTCATCCTACGCAGCAATCGCCTGCGGCGAAACCCCAGGAGGGCGAGATGGCCGGTTATCTGTTTGGTCCTGCGGAAAAAGTGCCGGAGGAGTTCAACGGCGGCTTTTCCCTCTACGCCGCAGCATGGCCGCTGGTGTCGACTTATCCCGGACATAAGTTCCAAACAGGACTCTGCGGCACCTGGATGCATCCGCAGTACGAGGAGGGGAAAAAACCAGAAGGCAAATGCTACACCGACATCGAAGGCGGGCTCGGCTGGTGGCGTGACACACACTTCCCCACCACCACGCCCAAGTTCATCATGGGCGGCGTGGGGCCGAATTTTTCCTTCATTGCCAATGGCCCCGGCTACGGCGCAGGCACCTGGGAAAAGCCGCGCGGGCAGTATGGCGTGGCACAGCTCAGCCCGTGGCTGCTGTTTCCACTGGATGGCCTGAACCTCAAGCAAGGCACCAGTGGCGAACTCTTTGGTTACGGCTATCTGCCTCTGCCGCTAACCAATCCCAAAACCACCACGGCGGGCAGGAACACGCCCACAGGAAATCAATGCTGGACGCTCTTTCTCAACACCGCAAACTTCAAGGGGCCCGCCACTTTCTTCACACCCTTCTTCTGGACTCAGGCCACAGTCGACCACCCGGAGTGGGCAGACATGCTGCTCGACTCACGCCCCGCCGGCCCCAACAAAGCCATCCAGATGGAGACGCAACACGTGCCCGCCGTTCTCACAAAAGACGCAACCGGCAAGGAATACGCACGCGTGGCACCGACGGCATTCCCCATCGGCCCCGACGGCACATCCACCGTGCTGCACCGGCTCACTGCTTATAAAAAAGCAGCCCTGTGGGATGACGTGCAAAAATGGTTCGATGGCGGCGCACCTGCCGATGGCGCGATCAAAGCAAACGCATCCGTTGTTCATACCTTCCGCGCAGGCGGCGGCTCAAACTGGAGCATCTATCCACCAGGCACCAAGCGGGAGGAGAAAGTGCCGCTGGCATGGAGGGACTTTGCCACCTCCTTCACACCAGATCCAATCACCTTTGGCTATCAGTGGAGCAAACAACTCACACGCAGCAGTAGCTCGCTCGTCACTCTTCCGGAATACTACGCGCTGGGAACCAATGGCAAAAAGCCGCAGTGGAATGTACTGCCGCCTCAGGCAGTGCCTGCGGAACTGGGCCTCACGCAGCATTGCTTTGAGCCACCCGCCGAAAAGCCGCAGGAGCCACGTACCACACCTGATGATGCAGCCAGTTGCTGGAAGAAACC
Source organism: Prosthecobacter sp. Pr1 (assembly GCF_057652315.1). Taxonomy (NCBI): domain Bacteria; kingdom Pseudomonadati; phylum Verrucomicrobiota; class Verrucomicrobiia; order Verrucomicrobiales; family Verrucomicrobiaceae; genus Prosthecobacter; species Prosthecobacter sp. Pr1. The sequence continues at coordinate 83,815 of NZ_JBYFBS010000005.1, forward strand.
CGGCCCCGCCGCTGGCCCCTTCAAAGCCCGGCTCGGCGATGGCAGTGTAGTGACCTATTATTGGTATCGCTTCGCCGACCAGCCCGCGATGCTCAATGCCGACCTCACCGACGAAGAGCGTGAGCAAGTGCAGGCCCGAGTGGAGAAACTTCACCGTGCCTGGACCAAAGACCGCGACTACCTCGTTCCACCCGATGTCGGCACACTAGCGCACATTGATCCCGCCTTGATCCTCACACCACCCAATGGCCTTGAGGCAGGCTATGTCCCAATCGCCACTCGCCAGGAGTTGGAAAAATAGCCATCGATGCACCTCATGAGATCACTGGGCTTGCTCCTGCTGCAGATCACCTTGGTTTGCGGCCACGCGCTCGCGGTCACAAAGCCCCATGTGCTGCTCATCCTCGCGGACGATCTCGGCTACGGCGATGTGCGCTGCTACAATGATCAGTCGAAGGTCCCCACACCAAACATCGACCGCCTAGCGCGTGAGGGCATGCGGTTCACCGATGCACACAGCCCGGCCACCGTTTGCACGCCATCACGCTACAGCCTCATGACGGGCCAGATGGCATTTCGGGTGCCGAATGGCGGCACGGTGTTTCAGGGGGCTGGCGGTCCTTCTTTGATTGCGCCGGGCCGGCTCACACTTCCCGCCTTGCTAAAAAGCCAGGGCTACGCCACCGCAGCCATCGGCAAATGGCATGTAGGCCTCACCTTTCGCGACAGCCTCGGCGAAGCGATTCGCCAAGGTCGATTGGAAGACGTGCGGCGCATTGATTTCACACGTCGCATCGAAGGTGGGCCGCTGGATCACGGCTTTGAGCACTTCTTCGGCACAGCCTGCTGCCCCACGACCGACTGGCTGTATGCCTTCATTGATGGCGACCACATACCCGTGCCACCCACGGCCCCCATCGACAAATCGAAACTGTCCAAGCACCCGTACGCGAACGACTGCCGCGCAGGCCTCATCGCCCCAGATTTCCCGATGGAGGAAGTGGATCTGCTCTTCCTCAAGAAAAGCCGCGAGTTCATGGAAGAGCATATGCGCACCACGCCGGACAAGCCCTTCTTCCTCTACCACGCCACCCAGGCCGTGCATCTGCCGTCCTTTGCCGCGCCTGAGTTCCAGCACAAAACCCAGGCCGGCCCGCATGGCGATTTCATCGGCGAGCTTGATCACATCATCGGTGAGTTGATGAAGGAACTCGACAAGCTCGGCATCGCGGACAAGACCATCGTTTTATTATCCAGCGACAACGGCCCCGAAACCACCAGCGTCGTTCACATGCGCAGCGATCATGATCACGATGGCGCCAAACCCTGGCGCGGCATGAAGCGTGATGCCTGGGAGGGCGGCCACCGCGTGCCGCTCATCGTCCGCTGGCCGGGTCATGTGAAAAACGGCAGCAGCAGCGATCAACTCGCCAGCCTCACCGATGTGATGGCCACCCTCGCCGCGGTCACCGGCGCGGAGCTTCCGCACAATTCCGCAGAGGACAGCTTCAATCTGCTGCCAGTGCTCGAAGGCAAAGCAACAGCACCGGTCCGCCCGTATCTCCTCGCGCAGGCCTTCGGCGGACAGCGCACGCTTTCCATCCGCCGAGGCTCGTGGAAATACATCGACCACCGAGGCTCTGGCGGAAACAACTATGCCAACCCCGAGTTGAAACGATTCGCTCTGCCCGAAGTTGCACCTGAAGCACCAGGCCAACTCTACGATCTCGCCAGTGATCCCGGTGAAACCACCAACCTCTATTTCAAACACCCCGAAATCGCCGCCGAGTTGAAAGCCCTGCTCGACAAATCCAAAGCCGAAGGCCGCAGCGCCGCCCCCAAACAACCATGAGCGCCGTCTCCATCTTCAATGACGTTATCGGTCCGGTGATGCGCGGACCTTCCAGCTCTCACTGCGCTGCGGCACTGCGCATCGGGCGGCTGGCGCGTGATCTGATGGAGGAAAACATCACGGACGTGCTGGTGGAGTTTGACCGTGCAGGCTCGCTGCCCACCACACATGAAAGCCAGGGCAGTGACATGGGTCTCTTTGGCGGATTGCTCGGCTGGGACGCCGATGATGAGCGGCTGCCCGACTCCGCGCAGGCGCTCGCAGATGCCGGGATCAAGCTGCGCATCGAAACCGTGGACGCAGGAGATCCGCATCCAAACACCTATCGGCTGATGCTCCGCAATGCCCATGAACAGCACACGCTCATCGCCATCTCAACCGGAGGCGGCATGATGGAGGTGTTCAGCATTGATGGCGTGCCCATGCCCATGGACGGTGGCTATCATGAGACGCTCATCTGGCTGCCAAAGACCGTCTCCGCAGAACTTGAGGCCGATGAAGTCCTGCATCATGACGCAGGCGAATGCCAGATCCTCCAAGTCAAGTCGGCGGCATTTGTAGCCACGGATCACCTGCCCGTCATTGCCGTCAAACGACTCTCTCCCGTGCTCCCCGTGCCTTCTCGTAAAGACATGCGCGTGCCGTTTACAAGCTGCACTGAGATGCTCACCCACGATGGCGAGCGCCACACGCCACTGTGGCGACTGGCCGTCGAGTATGAAATGGCGCGCGGAAATTTCACCGAGCGTGAAGTCATCGACAAGATGATCACCATCGTGCGCATCCTCCGCAAGTCGATCGCCAGCGGCATCGCTGGCACGCAGTATGAAGATCGCGTGCTCGGACATCAAAGCGGGCGCTTCAATGAGCTCATGCAGGCGGGCAGGCTCCTCGATGGCGGAGCGCTCAATCGCATCGTGCTCTACGTCACCGCCTTGATGGAGGTCAAAAGCTCCATGGGCGTCATCGTTGCCGCACCAACGGCGGGCGCCTGTGCGGCGCTGCCCGGTGCGGTGATCGGCATGGCGGAGGCTCTCGGCAAGTCCGAGGAGGACATGGCTCTGGCCATGCTCGCGAGCGGAATCATCGGCGTCTTCATCGCCACGCGCTGGACCTTTGCCGCAGAGGTGGGCGGCTGTCAGGCGGAGGGTGGCGCTGCCGCCAGCATGGCCGCCGCCGCACTCGTCACACTCGCAGGCGGAACGCGGGATCAGGCTATCGCCGCAGCCTCAATGGCGTTTCAAAGCATGCTCGGTTTGATCTGCGATCCCATCGCCAATCGCGTCGAGGCCCCTTGCCTTGGCAAAAATGTCATGGCCGCCAGCAACGCCCTTTCCTGCGCCAACATGGCCCTCGCCGATTTCGATCCGCTGATTCCCCTCGATGAAGTGATCGACGCCGCCAAAAACGTCGCCGCCATGATGCCGCGCGAGCACCGCTGCACCTCCCTCGGAGGACTGGCGATCACGCCGACATCGCTGGAGATCGAGCGCAAGCTGGGCGCTCGCAAAGCGCAGGGCTGCGGTGGCTGCGGGTGTCATTGAATGCGGGCGGCTGAGAAGCACTGCACTGCTGACCTCTTTTAGGACGATTCTTTATTTTACAAAGATGGATGCCTGTGTTGCTATAAATCGCTCATGATTCTCGATCCGCGCCATTACCAAATCGCCGTGCTCAGTTCCCTGCTGCTTTATGGCATCGTGGGACTGGACTTTGAGATCACGGTGACGCGTGCAGCGATGATTTTGGGAAGCGTGGTGGGATGCCAGTGGCTGTGTTCCAGCTGGATGAATCTTCGGTTTGAATGGCGCAGCGCGCTCATCTCCGGGATCTCCCTGTGCCTGCTGTGCCGCTGCAGCGCGTGGTGGCTGGCGGTGCTGGCCGCGTTCATTGCCATCGGCTCCAAGTTTACGCTGCGCTGGCGTGGTAAGCATGTCTTCAATCCCACCAACTTTGCCCTCGTGCTGCTGATGCTGGTGAGTGACGGGCGCGTGTGGGTGAGCCCGGGCCAGTGGGGCAATGTGGCGTTCTTTGCGTTTCTGATGGCCTGCCTCGGCGGGCTGGTGGTCACACGGGCCAGACGCGCGGATGTGGCGCTGACGTTTCTTTTCTCCTGGATCGCGCTGCTGATCGGACGCTCGCTGTATTTGCATGAGCCGATGACGATTCCCCTGCACCGCCTGCAAAACGGCGCGCTGCTGCTGTTTACCTTTTTCATGATCTCCGATCCGCGCACCACGCCGGACTCCCGAGCCGGGCGCGTGGTGTTTGCCGTGCTGGTGGCGCTGGGCGGGTGGTGGTGGCAGTTCCGCATGTTTGGCACCAATGGGCTGCTGTGGTCGCTGGCGGTTTGCTCGCTGCTGACTCCCCTGTTCGATTTTCTGCTGCCCGCCGGGCGCTACTCCTGGCCGGGCGACTCCACACCCGACAAACTTGAGATCAATCCCGCCACCGCATGAAACATCCTCTTTTGATCCTGCTCACCACCGCATTGCTGCCGGCCACCGCCTCCGCCTTCTGCGGCTTCTACGTCGCGCGTGCTGACAGCAAACTTTACAACCAGTCATCGCAGGTCGCGCTGGTGCGGGATGGCAAGACCACCTCCATCACGATGGCCAGTGATTATCAGGGAGATCCGAAGGAGTTCGCGCTGGTGATTCCTGTGCCGACGGTGATCGACAAAGAGGATGTGAAGGTGGTGGAGAAAGCACTGCTCGATCATCTGGATGCCTACTCGGCCCCGCGTCTTGTGGAGTACTGGGACCCGGATCCGAATGAGTCTTTCGCGCCGAAGAACCCTATTGCGCCTGCACCCATGATGGAGGACTCGCGCGCCAAACGCATCTTCTCCGACGGTGCGCGTGCCCGCGGAGTCACTATAGAGAAGCAGTTTACCGCAGGTGAGTACGACATCCTGGTGCTGTCCGCCAAGCAGAGTGACGGGCTGGTGATCTGGCTGAATGAAAACAGCTACAAGATGCCCGAAGGCGCTGAGCCGGTGCTGGACAGCTACATCCGCCAGAACATGAAATTCTTTGTGGCGAAGGTGAATATGGAGAGGCAGGCCAAGGAAGGCCGCACATGGCTGCGCCCGATTCGAGTGAGCTTCAAAAGCCGCAAATTCATGCTGCCCCTCCGGCTGGGCACGGTGAACGCCAAAGGGCCGCAGGACATGATCGTGTATGTGCTGAACCGCAACGGGCGGGTGGAATCCACCAATTACCGGACCATCCAGATGCACACAAACAAGAACGTGCCGGAATTCATCAAGGCAGACTTCGCCAACTTTTACCGCGCCATGTTCGACCGCGTGGTCGAGAGCGAGAAGATGAGTTCCGTCATCACCGAGTACTACTGGGACATGGGCTGGTGCGATCCCTGCAGCAGCGATCCCGTCCCCCTCAAGGAACTCCGAGAGCTGGGCTGCGACTGGCTGAAAGGCGAAGACAATGCACGCCCCGAGCAGGGCAGCACATTCATCACCCGCCTGCATGTGCGCTATGACAATGCGCACTTTCCCGAGGACATCGTCTTTCAGGAAACGGGAGACCCTCAGTTCATCCAAGGCCGCTACATCATCAATCATCCTTGGCGCGGCAAAGCAATAACCGAGGAGGCCAAAGCCTATTTCAAAGCACTGCCCAAACGATTTGCGGAAGAGGCAGAAACGGCCGCCCGGCTCACTGGCTGGCCCATTGAGGGAATCCGGACCAAACAAGCAGCCTACAAGGACACCTCCAAGGAGCCCAAGGAACCGTAAGCCTGATGAAAGAGGGTTGCGGTGAAGGGATTATTCTCTTAGCCAAGTTTCACCCCCTTTCATGGCTCAAACATCCCCCCATTCTCGATTTGCCTGGCTCACGCTTGGCCTGCTGACGGCGTACGCTCCTGCCGCAGAGCATCCCGGTGCCGTCATTTACCAAAAGATGTGCCAGGAGTGCCACGGCGCCAAAGGCCAGGGGGTGAAGGACAAGTTTGACGATCCCCTCACCGGCGATCTCACCCTTGATGCGCTGACGCGCAAAATCGAACGCACCATGCCGGAGGACAAGGAAGGCACCTGCGTGGGGGAGGACGCCAAACAGGTGGCCGCCTACATTTATGAGTCCTTTTATTCCGCCGCAGCACAGGCCCGCAGCCAACCGCCAGATCAGGACCTGAGCCGCCTGACCATCTCTCAGTATCGCGCTTCGGTGATGGACCTCATCGGACGCTTCCGCATGGGCCCGGGATTTGACCGCCCCGTCAATGCCGAGGCAGGCTTGAAAGCCAATTATCGCGGCGTCGAACTGCCTAAGCCCGGCGAGAAGGCGGTGGATACCACGCCGAAAGACGGCATCAAAGCCAAGCGCCCAAACTACAAGTTTGAACGTGTCGATCCGCAGGTGGCCTTTCACTTTGACGCAGGCAGTCCGGACAATGCGAAGATGGAAGCCGAGCAGTTTCAGGACACCTGGGAAGGCAGCGTGGTTGCCGAAGAAACGGGCGTTTACGAATTCATCCTGAAGACCGAAAACGGCGCACGCCTGTGGATCAATGACACCACCGAAAACGATGCCCTGATTGATGCCTGGGTGAGCGCCGGCCCCACCGTGCGCGAGGAAAAGAAAAGCATCTTCCTCGTCGGTGGCCGCGCCTACCGGCTGCGGCTGGACCATTTCAAATTCAAGGAGCAGTCCGCCTCCATCGAACTCCTGTGGAAGCCGCCCCATGGCGTCACAGAGATCATCCCTCAGCACGCGCTGCGCACCGACCGCCCACGCGAGCTCATGATCGTGCGCACCAACTTTCCAGCCGACGACCGCAGCGTGGGCTATGAGCGCGGCACCTCCATTTCCAAAGGCTGGGATCAATCCGCCACGGAGGCTGCCATCTCCACCGCCGAACACGTGGAGGAAAACCTGAACGAACTCGCCGGCACCAAAGCTGACGCGCCAGACCGCCTGGAGAAACTCAAGAAGTTCGCCTTCACCTTCGTCGAGGCCGCCTTCTGCCGCCCACTCACAGATGAACAAAAGCAGCTCTACGTGGAAAAACTGTTCACCTCCGCCAAGAGCCCGGAGCAGGCCGTGAAGCGCGTGGTGCTCTTCACGCTAAAGTCCCCGCAGTTTCTTTACCCCGAACTGCGCGAAATCGAAAAGCCCGACGACTTCGCCTTTGCCTCACGTCTGGCCCTGACGCTGTGGGACTCCATCCCTGACAAAAAACTCATGCAGGCAGCCACGTCAGGCAAACTGCACACTCCCGAGCAGATCCGTGCTGAGGCTCAGCGCATGCTGCCAGACCCGCGCACGAAGGCAAAGCTGCACGGCTTCTTCCACCACTGGCTGGAACTCGAACGTGCCGAGGGCAATGCCAAGGACTTGAAGATCTTCCCCGGCTTTGATGACAGCGTGCTGGCAGACCTGCGCGAATCCCTCTTCGAATTTCTCGACCAAGTCGTCTGGAGCCCTCAGTCCGACTACCGCCAGCTCTTGCAGGCCGATTACCTGCTGCTCAACGACCGCCTCGGCAAATTCTACGGCAAGCCAGTGCAGGGCAGCGACTTCCAGCAGGTGGCGTTTGATCCCAAGCAGCGCGCCGGTGTGGTCACCCATCCATACTTGCTCTCCTCACTGGCTTCCAGCCGTGCCACCTCGCCTATCCATCGCGGTGTCTTTCTCACGCGCAACATCGTCGGCCTCTCGCTGCGTCCCCCACCCATGGCGGTCACCTTTGATGAGAGCCACTTCAATCCGAAGCTGACCATGCGCGAAAAGATCACCGAGCTGACGCGCAACAAGACCTGCATGTCCTGCCACTCCACTATCAACCCGCTCGGCTTCAGCCTTGAAAACTTCGATGCCATCGGCCGCTGGCGCACGCAGGACAACAACAAGCCGGTGAATCCCGCTGGCGAATTTGCCGATGACGAAGGCAAGGTGGTGCACCTGAGCGGTCCGCGCGACATCGTGAACTACGTCGCCAGCAGCCCCTACGGCCATCGCGCCTTCATCCGCCAGCTCTTCAATCATTTCGTCAAACAGCAGCCGCTGGCCTATGGGCCGCAAACACTGGAAGATCTGCAGAAAAGTTTCGCGGCATCGAGCTGCAATGTGCAGAAGCTCCTCGTCGATCTGACACTCTTGGCCGTGCTGAATGGCAAGGACATGGGCGCGGCGACCCCGTGATCATCCTCGATCATTGAACGAGCGTCTGAGGAAGAAGTGATCCGTCAAATCCGGGCGTTATCATCACCTCTATCCCATGAACATTCGCCATTAGCAGCGCGGCCAAGCCGGGACCAATCATTGGGAGATCTGGCAACTTGGATTACCACTTATCACCTGCGCCCAAAAATGCATAAGCATAGCCTTAGATCATTGAGGATCACACAACTGTAACAATTATCAGCATGTATAAGGATATGATGTGGAGCACATTTTTGCCAGCCCACATATTGAATGCCTCTGCTGCTACATCACAACAATGACTCGCAAGGCAAACCCACGTCCGTTGTTTATCTCGATCCAGATCGTCTGAATCCAGAGCAACTGAAAGCTCAGGAAGGCCGCTTCACCATTTGGCACCAGTTCTGTTTCGTATGAGCTCTAAAAACTCATACGTTCATTCGTTCATGGTGCTGCTGGCCACCGCGGTTTTGATGACCGTTTACCAGTTCATCAAGATGTGGTTTTTTCCAAAAATCACCCTCTGGCAGTCGCATGCCATGACGATTGCAGTCTCAAGTACTCTGGCAGCGCTTGGAGCCTTCTATGTCTCACGTCAGAATCAACGGCTGCATCGCCGCGCCGACGAGGAAACCTCCGCCCGCCAGCAGGCTGAGGCCGAACGCGAACGCTTCTTCACCCTCTCACTTGATCTGCTGTGCATCACCGGAACGGACGGCTTTTTCAAGCAAGTCAACCCGGCCTTCACCCAGACACTCGGGTACACATCCAATGAAATGCAGGCAAAGCCCATCCTGGATTTTGTCCATCCGGAGGAACATGCCAGCACACTCGTTGCAATGGAAAAACTCAATCGCGGCGAACGAACCATTCATTTTGAAAACCGATATCAGCGCAAAGACCGCTCATGGCGTTGCATTTCCTGGAAAGCCCAGCGAGAGGCCGAACGAGGTCTGACCTATGCCACGGGCCGTGACATTACCGAACAAAAGGAAGCAGACGCGAAGATTGCACGGCTCAACGCGAACTTAAAGCATCAAACCGAACAGCTGCTCGAAGCCAACAAGGAGCTGGAATCCTTCTCGTACTCGGTATCCCACGACCTGCGTGCGCCTTTGCGGCACATTCAGGGCTATGTCGAAATGCTGCAAAAACACATCGACGGCCAGTTGTCAGAGAAAGCCCGGCGCTATCTCAAAATCATCAACGAAGCGAGCACGGAAATGGGCCAGCTCATTGACGATCTCCTCGCCTTCTCCCGCATGGGCCGCATTGAAATGAGTGAAGGCTCGGTTGAACTAAACACCCTTTTGCAGGAAGCCCTTCACGGGCTTGAGCCAACGACTCAGAATCGAAACATCGAGTGGAAGATCGCACCGCTGCCCGTGGTCACCGGAGATGCGGCTGTCCTCAGGCAGGTGCTGGTCAATCTGGTGGGCAACGCGGTGAAATACACCCGCCCGCGCGATCCGGCCCTGATCGAAATTGGCACGGCTGGTGAGGAGGATGGACGGCTCATCCTGTTTGTGCGCGACAATGGCGTGGGCTTCGACATGCAGTACGCGCACAAGCTCTTTGGCGTCTTCCAGCGGCTGCATCGCGCGGATGAATTCGAAGGCACGGGCATCGGCCTGGCAAACGTGCGCCGCATCATCGCCCGGCACGGCGGCCGTGTCTGGGCGGAAAGCAAACCAGGTGAAGGCAGCACCTTCTACTTCACCCTGAAACGATCAACGAATTCATAGCATTCAACCCGACCCAATCCATGTCACACCTCCAACGAATCCTCCTCGTCGATGACAGTCCACGCGACACTGAAATGGCGCTGGATGCGCTGGCCACCTACAATCTGGCCAATGAAGTGGTCACCCTGCGCGACGGTGCCGAAGCACTTGACTACCTGTACAGGCGCGGCCCGTTCGCGGACCGCACCAACGAACAACCAGCCGTCATCCTGCTCGACTTGAAGATGCCCAAGGTCGACGGACTGGAGGTGCTGCGTCAGATCAAAGGTGACCCGGACCTCAAAGTCATTCCCGTGGTCATGATGACTTCCTCGCGCGAAGAGCAGGACCTGGTCAAGAGCTACCATCTGGGGGTCAATGCATATGTGGTGAAACCTGTGGGCTTCCATGAATTCGTCGAAGCCGTGAAAATGGTCGGCGGGTTCTGGGCGATGATGAACGAACCGCCTCCGTGCAGCGTGCAGCCCAGCCATGAAGTGAGAAAGTAATCGCAGAGCCAGGCCGACACCATGCACGCTCCATCCACGCCCACCCGAATCCTGCATCTCGACGACAGCCTGCGTGATGCCACGCTGGTGGCCGATCTGCTGGATGACAACGGTGTTCGTTGTGAGATCAGCCATGTCATGAGCCGCGGGCCCTATGAGCAGGCATTGGCACAACGGGGTCATGATTTGATTCTTTGTGACTTTAATCTTCCGGACTTCGACGGCCTGACTGCTCTGATCCTGGCCAGGGCAAGCTGTCCCGACGTTCCGGTCATCATTGTCTCTGGAGCGATCGAGGCCGAAGAAGCGGTCAAATGCCTGAAAGCAGGTGCCACAGACTACCTTCTCAAGCAGCGCTTGGAACGGCTCCCTTCGGCCGTCCAGCGTGCCTTGGAAGAATACCATGCGTTGAAACAGCGCAAGCAGGCCACCGAACACATCCGCCGTCAGGCCCGCCTCATCGACCAGGCCACCGATGCCATTTTTGTGTGCGACAAAAGCATGACACTCAGCTTTTGGAATCCCTCGGCCACGAAGCTCTACGGCTACACGCAGTCTGAGATCTGCGGCGATTCCGTGCTACGTGTGATATTCCGCGAACCCGAGGAACGGATCGGCGCTATTTTTCAAGAAGTGCTGCGCGTCGGTCAGTGGCATGGTGAGACACGCCAAAAGAACAAAGAAGGGCGTGCCTTGGTCGTCTTTTGTCAGCTCACTTTGCTGACAGACGCACAAGGCGTTCCTGACGGCATTCTCGCCGTCAATCATGACCTTACCGAAGCCAAGGCGCTGGAACAGCAGCTGCTTCGTTCACAGCGACAGGAAGCCCTCGGCGCACTGGCGGGCGGCATTGCACATGACCTGAACAACGCACTGGCCCCCATCATGATGGGAGTGGATCTGCTGAAAGCGAAGTATCCGGGCGCACCCGGCATCGTGGACTTGTTTGACAGCAGTGTCAGACGCGCCGCAGCCATGATCCGCCAGCTGCTTACCTTTGCCAAGGGCTCGGAGGGAGAACGCAGTCCCATTCAGGTCAACTACCTCCTCCAGGAAATGGGAGCCATCGTGGAGTGTACCTTCCCAAAAAACATCACCATCACGGTGGAGCGTGAAAAAAACCTCCCCCCGGTACTGGCTGATGCCACACAGCTTCATCAGGTTCTTTTGAATCTTTGCGTCAACGCCAGGGACGCCATGCCTTCGGGTGGCAGGCTCACACTGGCGACAAGGAAGGTGGAAATCAGCAGCGTGCATCCTGGCATGCCCCCCAATGCCAGGGTCGGTCTTTTTGTGGCAATCCAGGTGAATGACACAGGCACAGGTATTTCTGCGGAAATCCGCGACCGCATTTTCGATCCTTTTTTCAGCACCAAAACACCCGACAAAGGCACCGGACTGGGCCTGTCCACCGTCATGGGCATCATCAAGGGCCACGATGGTTTTCTTGAAGTGTCCTCCGCCCCCGGCCAGGGGACGACTTTCACCGCTTTTCTGCCTGCCGACGCTTCCGCCGCCGAGCCCGAGCAGGTGCCTCAGAAGAAGATGCCTTTTTACGGTCAGGGCGAAATCATCTTGTTCGTGGACGACGAAACGACGGTGCGGGAGATCGCCCGAGAAGTGCTGCAGCGCATGAATTTCCAGGTCGTGCTGGCCCGGGACGGTCTCGAAGCCTTGGTATGGCTGGCAGAGCATCCGTCTGTCCACGCCGTGATCACCGATTTGCACATGCCGAACCAGGACGGACTCTCCTTTGTGGGCATGCTCAGAAAAATCCTGCCCAAAATTCCAATCATCGTTTCCAGCGGTCGCCTGGAGGATGAGATCCAGAGCCAATTTAGAGCATTAGGGGTCACCAGCTTTCTGGATAAACCCTGTGATGAACACCAGCTTGCAGAAGTTCTCAGCCGCATCTTTGCGCCACCTCCAATGAAGTCCGCTCAGGTCTTTCGGACCCATCCGATCAATGGAATTTCTGAGAGTTCCGCCTCCTTGATGCCCCTGACTGCTTGAGCGCCGAGTGAAGCGGAGAGATCCCCCACTCACCCAAACAGCGGCATCAGAACGCCGACAACCAGGATGAGCAGCAGCACCAGCGCCACCCACCACCAGAGGTTCATGCCCAGCGGTTGCTTGGAGGTCTTGCCGCCAAACTCACGCGCCACGAAGTCATCATAGTCGAACTCGTCATCGGGCAGATCCAGACCATCCGTATGGGTGTCGCCGCTCCAGCCAGACTTCGCACAAGCTCCGCAGTCATCGCAAGCAGCGGCTCCTCGGGGCACCCACTCACCACACACCGGACACTGCCCCGGAGGCTTGAACCGGCCGCTCATGGCACCGGAATGGAGGAAGGTTGGCGGCAGAGAGGCCGATCGCTCGCCGCAAAGTGTGCAGGAGAGGCGTACAAACGGTGGAATGAATTGCTGTCAGCCATGCCGCCCAGATTGAGCAGCGGTGTCCAGCCTGCCTGCCGCGACTGATTTTCCAGTGCGCCTCGGCGCAGCGGCGTGAGCATGATCAGCACCACTGCGAGGGTCACGGTGGCTGCGAGCGTCTGGCTCGTGGTTCTGGCACGTTGCCGAGTCATGTTAAATCCTGATTATTAACAAATACGAAATAATGTCAACCCACGAGTTTGCCTGCCCTTTTCGCTTGTTTTCACTCGTTTCTCAGCCAGCGATGCGCAGTGATTTTGATCCTAACCGCAGGTTTTGGCGATGGGCATAACACCGCCGCACGCTCTGTGGCGGAGGCTCTGACCCGTCTGTGCCCCAATGAGAAAATCGAGACCAGCGATCTCATCAGCGAGTCCATGCCTCGCATATCCGATGTGTGCAAAAGCCTGTACCAATTCGCCATCACCCACTGGCCGGCCGGCTGGCGCATGACCTATGACCTTATGGGCAAGCCTTCCGTCACCGGGCCGGACGCCCTCTGGCAAACCGCCATGGTGAACGCTCTCAAAGCGCGCATCAAGCAAGAGCAGCCACGACTGATCATCAGCACTTATCCGCTGTATGCCATCCTGCTTGAGACCCTTTCCAAACAGCAGGCCGTGCCGCCGCTCTGCACCGTCATCACCGACTCCATCAGCGTGAACCGCGTCTGGGTCATGTCTGGCAGCGAGCTCTTCTGCGTGGCCGATGACGAGACAAAAAAAGTAGTCGTCGGCTACGGCGTGCCGGAATCAAAGATCCGCGTCACTGGGTTCCCTGTGGATCTCGCATTCACAGAGCCTCTTCCCGAGCAGCCACCGGTTTCGCATGCCCGCATTCTTTACCTGCCCTCCACAACTGGCCGACGCGTCGCAGCCACGCTGGAGGCGCTTAAGCCCCTCTTCCGCAGCGGCGTCACGATGACCCTGCCCGTTGGCAAGCACGACAAGCGCCTCTACCACGTCCTGCGGCGCTTCATGGACTCCATGCCGCCCGGCACCATCGAGATCATCGGCTGGACCAAGCGCATTCCGGAATTTCTGCGCACGCATGACGTCGTCATCTGCAAGGCCGGTGGTGCCATCCTTCATGAGGTGCTCGCCGCCAAAATCCCCGCCGTCATCGACTACGTGGTCCCCGGCCAGGAGGAGGGCAATGCCGAGATGCTCACCAAGCACGATGGCGGCATCGTCACCAAGACCGCCAGGGAAACCGCCGCCGCCGTCGAAAGCATCCTCACCAACAACAGCGCCGTAGGCCGCCGCATGCGGGCAAACATGGCCAAGATCAGCATGCCCGACGCCGCCGTGCGCACCGCCAAGGCCGCGCTGACCGTCGCAAAGGTCTGAGACACGCTCATGGAACCAGCTCCCCCCGTGCCCGTCGTCTGCGCCATCATTGTGCGTGATGAGCACATCATGCTCGCACAACGTCCCCCGGACAAAAAGCTCGGCGGCCTGTGGGAGTTTCCCGGTGGCAAAGTCGAGCCCGGTGAATCCGCCGAGACCGCCCTGCACCGTGAACTTCAAGAGGAACTCGGCTGCACTGTGCGCATCACGCAAACCCTCACGCCCTTCGTCCACGCCTACGACTGGGGCAGCATCGAACTCATCCCCTTCATCTGCGAACTCACTCCTGAAAGCTCCGAGCCCCATCCTCATGAGCACACCGCGCTGGTCTGGCTGGAGCGCACCCAGTTACAAAGCTACAATCTCGCCCCGGCGGATGTGCCGTTGCTCACGGGTTTGATGTAGAAGGCACCGGCTTCGGCTTCCCCCACGCACCGCGCTTCCCGGCTTTCGCATCTTTCTCCAGCGCACGCAGATGCGTTTCAAAGTCGAATTCCCCGCGACCATCCGGCATCCACGTCCCTTTGGTGTGAATCCGGCACAGTCCCGCCCTCACCAGCTTTTCAGAGAGTTCCTCGCCATCATCAAAAAACACCAGTGCATAGGAGCGGGCGCTGTCATAGACGCGCTCCCAGCGAGTCTGAATGGTGAAGCGCTGCTCATGCAGCAGTTTCTCAGTGAAGACCTTCGCATCCAACCCCAGGTGCTCCGTTTGCGGAATGCTCAAGCCCCCGAAATAAGCAGCCTGATCCTTCAGCCGGTTTTTCACCAGCGGATACAACCGCTTTTCCGGACAATCGACAAAGTACAATCGCAGCACATGCTCGCCGCCTTCGTACGCTATCCTAAAGCTGTCGCCATCATTGCCAGAATCCTCGACAAGCTGAACATCGGCCAGCGTCACAAACCGGCTCTCCGCTTCCGGCGACTGGGTCGACACCGGTTTGTCGCGGTAATGATTCCAAGCCTGCAGCAGCGCGAGAGACAGCCACAGCAGCCACCACAAAAATCGCGACCCGCTCGACGACCGCCGTTTCATGTCCCGCGTTTGTTGCCAAACAGATCAATGTGCAGCCTCGGAGAGTAACGCCAGCCCGTGCGCTTGCACACATCCACCAGCCAGGCCTGCCGCGCCTTGAGCGCCTCCTGGGTGATACCCTCCGGCATCAGCAAAATCTTCTCCGGCGGCACCGACACACCAATGGACGTCACCACCGCGCGCACTTCTTCCACGTCCGCCTCTGTGGCGACAACAAACTTGAGCTGGTAGTCGTAGCTCTCGCACCACGCACGCAGCACTTCCGGCTGCAGACGTAACTGCTCATGCTTCTCCGCCCATGCCTTGCCAGCCTTCGCTTCGCTCGGCGTGGAATGCGCCAGCTTCGGGCTGATGGAGGCCAGATCACAGGCCACGCCCTGCGGCGCGATCGTGCCTGCCGTTTCAATGGTGATATGCTTCCCCGCTCCCCGCAGCTGAGCCAGCAACTCCGGCATCCCTTTCGCCACCATCGGCTCGCCGCCGGTGACGACAACAAAGCGCGTCGGCTCACGCTGCACCACGGCAACGATTTCCTCCAAGCTCATCTCGACACCTTCCGGCTTCCACGAGGCATACGGCGTGTCACACCAAGTACACCGCAGATTGCAGCCGGAAGTCCGCACAAACACAGAAGGCACGCCCACGAGCGAGCCTTCACCCTGCACGGAATAAAAGGTCTCGGAGATCAGCATGGCTCCAGAGTATTGCTAGATTTGAAAGGATAACAAACCGCCAGAGCGCAGACCAAAACCGAGAACCCCAAATAACCTAGCAAAAGGCTCTGTGAATGTGGATTTTGCACCGCCCCGCGTACCGCGACCCAGTCCATGTAACCCATACGAATGCCAGTCAGATAAACAAACCATCCAAGCCCAAAACAACACAAAGCCGAGGCCAGTGAGAAGCGATGGAATCGGTGATCCACAAGAGGTAGGCGCGAGGCGATCCAAACGACCGGAGCAAAAAACAGGGAGGCTGTCTGCGGTGATATTTCACCATGCAGGCAGTCTTCCCAAGAATACCAAATGCCCAGAAGAATACCCAAACAGGAAATCGTCGCGATCAGGAGTGATACAGGCGAGGTCTTCACCTCGCCTGGAAAGGCAGCATCACTCTGATCATGACTCATATCACGGGGCTTTCCACTCCGCCGCATGGCGGGCAAAGGCGGGCGCGGCACGTTGCAGGGCTTCATCAATGTCCGCCTGGGTATGAGCCAGACTGATGAACCACAGGCCGCGCTCGATGGCGCGCACACCCTCTTCAAGAAGGCAGCGGCGCAGATGGGCCCAGCGCGGCGCATCCTGACGCAGGGCGTAGTCACGGTAGTTCGTGATCGCCCCCTCCGGCGCACCAGGCTTGAGCATGGTGGCATGAAAGACGAGGCCGGGCCCCTGCGGCTGCAGCGGGATGTCATGCTGCGCAGCCAGTTTGCTCAAACCCGCCATCAACTGCTCGCCGAGCGCAATCATGGATGCAGGATGCTTGTCACCGAGCGCAATCACCTCATCCAGGCACCACTTCGCAGCGGAAAGGCAGAGCGGGTTCGCATTCAAAGTGCCCGCATGCACGACCTCGCCACTCATGATCTTGGCAAACATCTTCTCCTTGCCCACCAGCGCGGCAAACGGCACACCGCCACCGATGGCCTTACCGAGGATCGTCAGATCGGGCGTGAAGCCATAATACGACTGCGCGCAGCCCGCTCCAAATCGAAAACCGGTGATCGTTTCATCCGCGATCATGACGATGCCGTTCTCATCACACAACTCACGGATCGTTTCGAGCATGCCAGCGACCGCAGGCATGCAGCCCGTGTTGCACAGCACCGGCTCAAAGATGATCGCGGCGATCTGATCGTGATGCTCCGCCACCCGCTGACGCAAATGCGCAGGATCATTCCAGCGGGCCACGACAAAGGTGTTCAGCACCTCGGGAATCACCCCTTTGCTGGGATGCAGGCGGGAGGGATCGTCCTCGGTTCCCCACTGTCCCGGAGGTGGCGCATATCCAACAAGGCCCTCATCTCCCCAGCCATGGTAGTGACCTTCAAACTTCAAAATCATCGATCTGCCGGTGTGTGCACGCGCAAGTCGCAGCGCTGAAAGCACCACCTCGGTCGCGCTGTTGTTGAAGCGCACGCGTTCCGCACCCGGGATCATCTTCTGCAGCCTCTCGGCCACCTCGATCTCCAGTTCGCTCTGCGCAGCCCAGTGCGTGCCTTTGTGCGCCTGGGTGCCAATGGCATTGGCCATTCCTTCCGGCGCGTGACCGTAGAGGATGGCCCCCTGCCCGATTTGGAAGTCGATGTACTCATTGCCATCGACATCGAAAAGACGCGAGCCTTTGCCGTGGTCAAAATAAAGAGGCACCGGCACCTCCATCTTGCGGATGCCGCTGTTGACGCCACCTGCGATGCTAAGCTGGGCGCGGGCGAAGAGCTCCGCGGATTTCGGAAAAGTGTAGGACATGGCCGTGAAAAAAAGAAATCAATGCAGCGGAGAACTGTCGTAAATGACCACCCGCTCCCAGAACGTCTTGCACGCCGCCACAAAGCGCAGGTGCTTCGGGCACTCCTTCTGGTAGAACTCATGGTCCTTCAGGTCCTTGAAATGCAGCGTCAGCGAGTAGCTGAAGGAATGGTCGGTCACGGGCCGCTTCTCCGTGTCCGCAGGCTTGCCCACAAAGGCATGCACGAGATAGTCGATTTCGAGCAGATGCATCAGCTCCGTCTCAAAAGTGGCGCGTTGTTCCGCAGAAAGATCAGGCTTGAGCCAGAAATAAACGTTATGAATCATAGTGAGCGCATTGGTACGCGCACAGAGAGCCTGTGCAATCGCCAAACTCTGGTTCCAACGCAGGACCAGACGAAGACGGGGCCATTCAGGCAGCTGAGCCAAACAAAAATATCTAAATTGGGTGTTTTTTGCTAACCTCCAGCCCGTTGCGGCGTTAAATAACACAGAAGACATCACCACGGCGTTCCTGCCGGGTCGTTTTCACTCCGCGCAAAGGACCATGGCCCCACTGGGAACGACTTAAAGTCCGCGTTGCACGTCACCACGAACAATGCAAACCTAGTACCATCATGAACCCCACATCCATCCTTGCAATCGGTCCTCTCGGCACGCCTGAGATGATCATTATCGGCATTCTCATTCTCGTCCTGTTTGGCGCGAAAAAGCTCCCCACCTTTGCCCGCAGCCTGGGCAAGAGCATGGGCGAGTTCAAAAAGGCCCGCACCGAGTTCGAGCAGGAGCTCCAGAACGCCCAGGAAGAAGTCGAGCGCCCAAAAATCACGCCTCCTCAGGAAAAGCGTCAGCCCGTAGCCAACGTCGAAGATTCCTAGTCGAATCCATCCGCTGGCATGCTGCCACTTCCACAGTTCACGCGGCGGGTCTTGGGACCCGCCGTTTTTTTTGCTCTCGCGGCACTCCTGTCCGCCGCAGAGCCGGAGAGCCTCACTTTTTGCTCCTACAATTTGAAGAACTGGCTGACGATGGAGCGATCCATCGGCAAACCTCCCACCCCAAAGCCCGAAACTGAGCGCGCCCAGGTGGTGAAAACACTGGCCGCCATCCGCCCCGACATCCTCGGCATTTGTGAAATCGGCACCGCCGATGACTTGGCGGAACTACAGCAGCGCCTGCAAGCAGCAGGCGTGGATCTGCCCTACACCGAACTAGCCCATGGAGGCGATCCTGCACGCCGTCTCGCACTCCTCTCGCGCCTGCCCATCAAGACACGCAACACGCAAACCACGCTCACCTATCAAATCGGTGCCCAGACATTGCCGTTTCAGCGTGGCATTCTCGATGTGACGATCGCCATCACGCCCACCTTTGACCTGCATCTCCTGGGAGTGCACCTGAAGTCCATGCGCACGGTTTCCGAGGCCGACCAGGCCGAGATGCGCCGCAATGAAGCACGTCTTCTGCGCCTGCACATCGATTCCATCTTCACCCAGGAGCCAGGAGCCTGCATCCTGGCCTACGGCGACTTCAACGCCCACCGCAACGAACCCTCCCTCGCGGAAATCATGGGCAGCCCGCGATCCGCCGAGACGTCCCTGACAGATGTCCTCCTGCGCGATGCCAATGGCGAGGTCTGGACCCATTTCTGGGATACTGCGGACATCTACTCACGCCTCGACTACTGCTTCACCAGCCGCCTGCTGCGGCCGCACATCGACACCCGCAACTCCTTCGTCCACGCCGACCGCGATTTTTACAAAGCCAGCGATCACCGCCCCCTGGTCCTCAAAATCAGCCCAGCGCCGATTTTGAAATGACCCGGGGAAATAAGCCACCTACTGCTTCACAATCTTCAGCACCCGATTGTTGTAGCTGTCCGTGATGTAAAGCTCCCCCGTGTCCGGCTTGATGGTGACGCCATGCGGACGCGAAAGCTGACACTGCCGGGGATCTCCACCCACTCCCGCACTGCCCTGCTTGCCTGTCCCGGCGATGCGCTCGATCTTGCCCGTGGTCGGAACGTACCGGCGCACCAGATGAGCCTCGGCATCCGCAATGATGACGCTGTCATCCTTGTCCACGCACAGATGCTTGGGACCATTCATCGTGGCTTCGAGCGCGGGACCACCATCCCCTTCCCCACCCTTTTTGCCGCTGGCATTGACCACAGTGCGGATATGGCCGGTTTTATCGACCACTCGCAGCGCGTTGCCACCGCGTTCGAGAATATAGATGTTTCCCTGACGGTCGGGCGCCACAGCACGTGGATCTGAGAGCGGAGCATCCGTGGCCACGGCACCATCCTCTGGCCTGCCACGTTTGCCATTGCCAGCGATCACCTTGCTCTGATGAGTGGCCAGATCGAGTTCATGCACCTGCAGCAGATCCGCGATGTAGAGCTTGGTCCCCTCAAAGTTCAGCGTGATGCAATAAGGGCCATTTCCCTTTTCCTTGCCAGCAGGGGCACGCCAGCCTTCGAGATTCGAAACAATGCGCGCCTTCACGTCCACCACACGCACCCGGCCGTTCCAGGTGTCAGCGATCAAAACATTGTCATTGGGCAGCACGGCCAGATTGTGCGGCCCATTAAACTGCGCACGAATGGCCTGCCCGCCGTCACCGCTGTCTCCGGGCTTCATTTGACCGGCCACATGCTGGATGGTGCCGCCGCCATCCACCTGCAGAAGGCGGTTGCCAGACACCATCTCGACGATCCACATGTGCCCGCCGGAGTCAAAAGCGGTGCCAAAGGGCTCCTTCAACACAGCATCCGTCGCTGCGATGTCCATGGCATGCTGCGCCCCCCCGCCGGCGACAAGCACGATTTGATCTGCGTGAGCAAAGATTGGCAGACTTAGGGCAAAGAGACAGGTGCGGAGTGAGATCATGGTGGTGAAGAGAGATACTTGCTGAAGCACCGGTTTTTTCCAACCGATATTCACATCGCCAATGCATCCATTTTCAGAATTTTACGCACTCGGCATGGCGATTGCTTTAACATTAGGATGCTCTCTCCCATCCAAGAGTACGTCGAACAATTGTATTCACGCTACGCGTCCAGCATGGACGGTCATGTCGCAGACTATATCCCAGAACTGGCCAAGGCCGATCCACGCTTGTTTGGCATCTGCATCGCCACGCGCGACGGCCATGTCTATGAAGTTGGCGACACCCGCCATGCCTTCACCATCCAGTCCATCTCCAAAGCCCTGGTTTACGGCCTCGCGCTGGAAGACCGTGGTGAAAACCATGTCCTGTCGCGAATCGGCGTGGAGCCCTCGGGCGAAGCTTTCAATGCCATCAGCCTCAAGGAAGGCACCGGCGCCCCCTTCAACCCCATGATCAATGCCGGGGCCATCGCCACCGCCGGGCAGATTTTGAAAAAAGACGGCCTGAGCCGCATCGACCGTGTGGTGAATTACCTCAGCGGCTTTGCCGGAAGGCCCCTGGAGATCAATCAGTCAGTCTATCGCAGTGAAAGCGAAACCGGACACCGCAACCGCGCCATCGGCTGGCTGCTGCGCAATTTCGGCATCCTGGATGAAGACCCGGATGAGACCTTGGAAACCTATTTCCAGCAATGCTCGGTGGAGGTCACCTGCCGGGATCTGGCGCTGATGGGGGCCACACTGGCCAATCAAGGCATCCAGCCCTTGACTCGCAAACGAGTCATCCCCTCCGAGTACGTGGACAACGTGCTGGGCGTCATGGCCACCTGCGGCATGTATGACTGGTCCGGCGAATGGATCTACCGCGTGGGCCTGCCCGCCAAAAGCGGCGTCGGCGGCGGCATTCTGGCCGTGCTGCCCGGCCAGCTGGGCATCGGCATTTTCTCACCACCATTGGACAAGCAGGGCAACAGCGATCGCGGCATCAAAGTCTGCATGGATCTCTCTCGCGAGCTGGCGCTGCACATGCTCAATCCGACCGCGACTCCTCTCTCAGCCATCCGCCTGGCCTATCATGGTGGCGAGGTGGTCTCACGCCGTCGGCTGACACCGCAGGCGCGCGAGCTGCTGCGTGTAAACGGCTCCATGATCCAGGTCATGGAACTTCAGGGCGGGCTCACTTTCACCACCATTGAGCCCGTCATTCGCCACGCCACGTCGCTTGCCGCAGAGTGCAAGCACATCATCTTTGACCTGCGTGCAGTCGTCAACGCCAACTCCGTGAGCCTGATCCTGCTGGCCAACCTCGGCGCTCGCCTGGCCCCCCACGGAGTACGCGTGATCTTCTGCCAGCCCGCCAAGCTCATGACCTCCCTGCGCACCGTCGGCATCGCTGAAACGGACATCTTCCCCACCATGGATGCCGCCTTGGAGCACTGTGAGGATTCCCTGCTGCTCGAAGTCTCAGGCGTCTCGTGGCGTCCGCATGCACCGCTGTCGCTTAAATCCTGCTCCCTTTTCCGCCAGTGCACCAATGAAGACATCGCCTTTCTCGAAAAAGAACTGCAGCGGCGTCAGTATGCGAGCAATCAGACGATCATCCGCACGGGAGAGATGGCCGCTGAGATGTTGGTGCTGGTCGGCGGCACCGTGGAGGTGCAGATCCATACCGATCATCAAACACGCAAGCGCATCGACGTCCTCACCGCCGGGATGACCGTGGGTGAGATGGCTTTTCTGGACGGCTCAGCGCGCTCGGCAGACATCGTGGCCTTGGAGCCGGTGGAATGCGTGGTCATCACCAAAGCCTGGTTTGATTCCCTGAACGAGCGCAACCCCTCGCTGAAGATCACGCTGCTGCAGGAAATGACGCAGGAAATCGCCAGCCGCCTGCGTCAGGCAAACCTGTCCATTTCTGCCTTCCACCGCTCGTAGTGGTATTACTTCTGCTTCAGCAGACGCACGCGGTGCGTTTCGCTGTCGCCGATATACACGGTGCCGTCTGCATCGCAGAAGATGCCATGCAGGCGCGCCATTTTGCACTGAAGCGGATTGCCGTCCGGGCCGTCGCCTTTTTCACCAGTGCCGGCGATGAGTTCGAGATTGCCGGTTTTCGCATCGATCATGCGCACGCTGTGGCTCTCCGTGTCCGCCAGCCAGGCATTGCCAGCCGCGTCAATCGCCACCCCCTTCGGCCCGCTCAGCGTCGCCAGTTTGGCCGGACCACCGTTGCCGCTGAAACCTTTGGCCCCCGTGCCTGCCATGTGATGAATAGTGCCCGCCTTGAGGTCGAATTTGAAGACCTGATTCCCCTCGCGCGTGACCAGCCAGAGATTGCCCATCTTGTCGAAATCCAGTGAGCGGGGGCCTTTGAGCGGCGTGCCTGCGATAGGCGCACCATCCGGTGTCGCGCCCGGCTTCCCGGTACCGGCAAAGGTGCTGATCACGCCAGTCTTCATGTCGATCTTGCGAATGACATTGTTGCCGATGTCACACACATAGAGGCTGCCATCGGGGCCGAACTGAATGCTGTGGGGTTGTTTGAACTGAGCCTTTACCGCCAGGTCGCCATCGCCGCTGTACCCCGCCACGCCGGTGCCTGCGAAGGTGGTGATCATCTTCGTTTTCATGTCGATCTTGCGCACGACGTGGTTCGACATATCGACAACATACAGATCCCCCTTCGCATCAAAACGCAACTCATGCGGCAGATTGAAGGTCGCCTCCAAAGCATGGCCACCATCACCGCTGTAGCCTTTCTTTCCCGTGCCCGCGATGGTGCTGATCGTACCGTCGGGGGCCACTCGGCGGATGCGCTGGCCGGTATATTCGCAGAACCAGATGGCACCATCCGGCCCGCGTGTGACGCCAAAGGGATTGTCGATCTGCGCCGCAGTGGCAGGACCGCCATCACCACTGCCCCCTTGGGTGCCATTCCCGGCAAAGGTTGAGATGGTCCATTCGGCGGCGGTGGCAGATTGAACGAGAAAAGCGAGGGTGAGGAGGAGGCGCATGATTGGAACTTGGAACGATGATGGACTGAGTGGTGAATGCCAAGCAGGAAATGAGTACGCAATTCATCGCACCGTTTTGCTGGCGCAATTCGGCAAGCCTGCCAGAATTCGCGAACAACCATGAAAATGCTGCTTCTCTGCACCTGCCTTGCTGTTTTGACCACAACACATGCTGCAGTGCAAATGCCGTCCATCTTCACCGATCACATGGTGCTGCAGCGCGATCTGCCGGTGCCTGTCTGGGGCAAGGCATCCCCGGGCGAGGACGTCACAGTCGAGTTTGCCGGGCAGAAAAAAACCACGAAGGCCGATGCAAACGGCAAGTGGATGGTGAAACTGGACCCGCTTGCCGCCAATGCCGAGCCGCAGGTGCTGAAAGCAGGAAACGTGACCATTCAGGATGTGCTCGTCGGCGAGGTGTGGCTGGCCTCCGGCCAGTCCAACATGGAGTGGGAGATGCAGATGAAGCCGGACAGCGCCGCAGACATTCCCAAAGCCACGCATCCCAATCTGCGCCTCATCGAAGTGCCGAAGACCGTGGCGCTGACTCCGCAGGATGACGTGAAGACCGCCTGGGCGCGCAGTTCACCGGAAAGCGCCGCCTCATTCTCTGCCATTGGGTATTACTTTGGCGTGCGGCTGCAGGAGGAGCTGAAAGTCCCAGTCGGCATCATTCTCAGCGCCTGGGGCGGCACGCGGATCGAACCCTGGACCAGCCTGGAGGGCTTTGAAGCCGTGCCCGCCTTGAAGGATTTCACCGCAGACATCCGCTCCAAGCTTCCCGGCAGCGATTCCTACCGCGCCGAGAATGAGAAGTATCTGGCCGCCATCGAAAGCTGGACGCAGGCCGCACGCGCTGCCTTGAGTCAGAAACAGGCCGTGCCCGCCATGCCAGCACAGCCTGCGGTGCTGCCGCTGAACCAAGTCACGCCGACCTCGCTTTACAATGCCATGATTCACCCGCTGGTGCCTTACGCCTTTCGTGGTGCCATCTGGTATCAAGGGGAGTCAAACCATGCGGAAGGCTTCACCTACACAGAGAAAACGAAGGCCCTGCTCGCCTCCTGGCGCAGCGTCTTTCAGCAGCCAAATCTGCCCTTCTACTTTGTGCAGATCGCCCCATGGCAATATGGCGCGGAAGACGTGGAAATCCTGCCGCAGTTCTGGCAGGCGCAGCGCGAATGCCTGAACATCCCGAACACCGGCATGGCAACCATCTCGGACATCGGTGAAGCATCCGACATCCACCCCGCGCATAAAAAGGAAGTCGCCCGCCGCCTGTCACTCTGGGCGCTGGCAAAGAACTACGGCCGCAGTGAGATCGAACCCAACGGCCCGCTCTATGCCAGCCACGCCACTGAAGGCAGCTCCATCCGCGTGAAATTTGATCACGCAGCCAGCGGCCTCGCTGCGCGTGATGGCAAGCCGCTCACACATTTCGAAATCGCCGGCAAGGACGGCATCTTCCACCCCGCCGAAGCCAAAATCGACGGCAGCAGCGTCCTCATCAGCACCGCCGCTGTCCCAGAACCCCGCCGTGCCCGCTTTGCCTGGAGCAAGCTCGCCATCGCCAATCTCATGAACAAGGACGGCCTTCCCGCCACCGCCTTCCACACACACTGGCCGGTGGACCCGGATCTTGGTGAGAACCTCGCCCGTGGCTGCACCTGGGAAAGCAGCGACAAAAACGCCTACGGCTGGGACACCGGCCTGACCGACGGCTCCTATGCAGAGTTTCCGCCGAACTGCTACGCCACCAGCAACGCCGACACGTTTCCCAAGCACGTCACGATTGATCTCAAAAAAGCCCACCCTCTCAACCTCGTTCGCGTCGGTGTTCCCACCGTCGGCTCGACCAAGACCATCGCTGTCTCCGTCAGCACGGATGGCAGGACCTTCCGCGAAGTCGGCAGGCATGTGTTTCCGCTCGGCAAGGCAGAACGCGCCGACCTGAATTTCCCTGACGCGGAAGCACGCTTCATCCGCCTGAGCTACCTTGATCATCACGAAAAGCTTTCTGCAGAGTATCCGAACACATTTGCCTTCACCACGGAAGTGGAGGCGTATCGGATGAAATAAAGTTGCCCGGTTGCGCCGCAACCGGTCCAGACAGACAGTCAGTTGCGGCGCAACTGGCCACCTTTTATCCAACCATGAAACTGACTTTCTGCGGTGCTGCGGGCACCACCACCGGATCCAAGCATCTCATCACCGTCAACGGCCAGCGCATCCTGCTGGACTGCGGCCTCTACCAAGGCAGGCGCAGTGAAGCCTTTGAGCGCAATCGCGACTTCCCCTTTGATCCGCAGCAGGTTGACGTGGTCGTGCTCTCACATGCGCACATCGACCACAGCGGCAATCTGCCTCACCTGTGCAAACGCGGCTTCAGCGGCAACATCTTCGCCACTCCCGCCACGCGCGATCTGTGCAGCATCATGCTGCCGGACGCGGCGCACATTCATGAGAGCGACATCAACTGGCTCAACCGCCACCGCAAAAATGACAACCTGCCGCTGCTGGAAGCCAGCTACACCATGGAGGATGCGGAGAATTGCATGCGCCAGTTTGTGTCCGTGGGCTATCACCGCCCCATGATCATCGCCGACGGTGTCACCATGACCTTCATCGATGCCGGCCACGTCCTCGGTTCCGCGCAGGTCATCCTCGACATCGACGACCGCCAGACCGGCAGAAAATCTCGCCTGCTGTTCTCC
Organism: Prosthecobacter sp. Pr1; assembly: GCF_057652315.1. Classification (NCBI taxonomy): domain Bacteria; kingdom Pseudomonadati; phylum Verrucomicrobiota; class Verrucomicrobiia; order Verrucomicrobiales; family Verrucomicrobiaceae; genus Prosthecobacter; species Prosthecobacter sp. Pr1. Next base: position 109,986 of record NZ_JBYFBS010000005.1, read on the forward strand.
GGGGACATCGGACGCCCCAACAATGACCTGCTGGCAGATCCCGAAGCCTGCGAGAAGGTGGACCACATCATCATGGAGAGCACCTATGGTGGGCGGCACCACGAACTGGCCACGGATTCCAATGAGCACATCTGCCGGATCATCCGCCGCATCCTGCAGCAAAAGGGCAAGCTCATCATCCCCGCCTTTGCGGTTGAGCGCACGCAGCAGCTTCTCTACACGCTGGATCAACTGCGCCACGAAGGCTGCTTCCCCCTGATCCCCACCTTTGTGGACAGCCCGCTGGCAGTAAAAGCCACCGAGATCTTCCGACTGCACGTTGATGAGCTCAAACCCACGGTACATGAGGCGGCATTCATGCGGAATGATCCTTTCGGCTTTGAGGGGCTGCAGCTCGTGCGGGATGTCAATGAGTCGAAGAACCTCAATAAACTCAAAGGCGCGGCCATCATCATCTCCGCCTCAGGCATGGCCGAATCCGGCCGTATCCTCCACCACCTCCGCAACAACGTCGGCAACGATCACAACATCATCCTCTTCGTCGGCTACTGCGCCGAGAACACGCTCGGCTGGAAGCTGCGTGAAGGCCACCAGCACGTGAACATCCTCGGCGACGAGTTTGAGGTCCACGCCGGCATTGAAATCCTCGACTCCTTCTCAGGTCACGCCGACCACGACGAACTGCTAGGCTGGTTCAATCGTGTCCAGGGTCCAAAGAAAAACGTCTTCCTCGTCCACGGCGAACCCGACCGCTCCACCGCCCTCAAAGCCGCCCTGGATGCAAAGCACGGAGAAAGCAGCGTGAAAATCGCAGTGATGAACCAGGCCGTGGAGCTATAAACGGATACCGAAGAGTGATGAGGGCGCTCTTGCCCGCATCACTCAGGGTGACATTCGAACTGCGGGCAGCAGCCCGCATCAGCATCAATTCCCGCCCTTAAACAACCGCTTGAAGAAGTGCCCGACCTCGAGCCCCGTGTCGCCGGTCCATTCCCAGGCGTTGCGCGCGGCACGTCTCACGTTGTCGGCAGCACGTTCACCTTTCGAACCGGGCTCAGGAGAAGAAACCGGCGCGCCGGGCACATTGCTGGCCAGACCGTTGTCCCACTGTTGATGAATGACCGCGCCAGTCTCGGCGGAGATGACGATGAATCCCACTTCATTGCCATCCGTGCCATTGAGCGCGAGCCCCCACTCAGGCGCCCCGGTGGTGGCATTGGCGGCGAGCTGGTAAGCAGCAGTGACGAAGTTCGTCTTGGCCAGCGCCGCGTTTTGCTGCGCGATTTTGAGCGCGTCGGAAGAACGGAATCTGATGCGGTTGAACGCGATGACCTGCGGGGGCACGCGCGTGAGCAGCTTGGTGCCGCCACCGGCGGCCTTCGGCGCCCAGCCGCTTTTTTCAGCAGTGAGGATGGCACGTACGAGTTCGCCCTGACGGAATGGGTCACGCGCATAGACGGACCAATGCGTAGGATCAGCGGCACTGGCCGGTGATTGCAGCAGCACCACGCCTTCGGAGGTCGCCGCCCCGTATTCCTGATCGATGATCGTGGCGATTTCGGGATTGGCCTGGCTCAATGTAGCGCTGGCCAGCAGGAGGCTGAAGAAGAGGGATGTTTTCATGGTAGGAGGCGGGTTGGAGTTCAGCAGTCTAAAAGATATTCAATCGCGGCTGCTCAGCTTGCTAAGCAGGCGCAGAATTTCAAGATAGAGCCAGACGAGGGTGACGAGCAGGCCAAAGGCGGCATACCATTCCATGTGCTTCGGCGCACCGGCAGCACAGCCGTTTTCAATGAAATCGAAGTCCAGCACCAGATTGAGCGCGGCGAGGATGACCACGAATGCCGAGAAGGCAATTCCAACCAATCCGTTGCCAAACAAGCCGGGAATCTGGATGCCAAACATGCCAAGCACCCAGGTGGCCAGGTAAAAAATCGCGATGCCACCAGTTGCGGCAAAAACACCCAGCTTGAAATTCTCGGTCGGTTTGATCATCCCAGTCGAGTAAGCGGCGAGCAGGGCAAACAGGATGCCGCAGGTCAGCATGACGGCGGTGAGGACGATGCCACCGAAGGCCTTCTCATACAGGGCGGAGATGATGCCGACGAGGACACCGTTGCTCAGCGCATACACCGGCGCGAGTGCAGGTGCCGTGGTGGGCTTGAAGGAAATGATGAGCGCAAGCGCCAGAGGAACGATCCAGCCATAGGTGAGAGCAGAGCCGAACCAGGCAGGAGCACTGCCCCCCATGAGGATCTTCCAGCTCCAGCTGGCCGAAGTGACCAGCAGCAGGGTGAGAATGGCGGTTTTGAGCACGGTGCCATTGAGCGTCATCACTCCATCGGCCGGATTCCCGGAGCGTGATTTCTCAAAGACATGGTCGCTAAGCGTAGGATTGGAAGAGCGCATGATTTGTGAGTGTGATTGCAACCACAAACTACAAGACGCCCCGTGGGTTGGTCAATCGACCTCTTTGATGCTTTTCCTCAGATTGAAGCACCCACGAAAGGCACCAAAACGGAGTTCAAGCAGCCTCCGCTCAGCACACCGGATCCGCCACCGCATGGTGATCCATGGCGGCTTTGACGAAGCCGAAGAACAACGGATGCGGATTGTTCGGCTTCGAAAGAAACTCAGGATGGAACTGGCAGCCAACGAAGTAGGGGTGCGAGGGCAGTTCAATGATTTCAGCCAGATCACCCTTCGGTGAAGTGCCTGAGATGAGCATGCCCTTCTGCTCCATGAGTTCCTTGTAATCAGAATTGAACTCGAAGCGATGGCGATGACGTTCCGTGATGGTGGCGCTTCGATAAAGATCGAAGGCCTTGCTGCCGGGAACGAGATCTGTGACCCAGGATCCGAGGCGCATGGTGCCGCCAAGCAGCTTCACCTTCTTCTGCTCCTCCATGAGGCTGATGACCGGATGCGCCGTAGTCTTGTCAAACTCGGTGCTGGTCGCGCCCTTCAAGCCGCATACGTTGCGGGCAAACTCAATGACGGCGATCTGCATGCCGAGGCAGATGCCAAAAAATGGAATGCCTTTTTCGCGGGCATAGCGGGCGGCGGCCACTTTCCCCTCTGTGCCACGGTCACCGAAGCCACCGGGGATGAGAATGCCCTGCAAACCAGTAAGATAAAGCTCAGGACCGGCCTTTTCAATGCTCTCGGCATCGACGCGGATGATGTCCACCTTGCAGTCGTGGGAGGCACCTGCGTGCGTTAGAGATTCGTAGATGCTCTTGTAAGCATCCTGCAGTTCGATGTATTTGCCCACGACCCCGATCCGCACGTGGTGCGTGGGGTGAATGACGCGCTGCACAAAGTTGCGCCAGCGGGTGAGATCCGGCTGCGGGGTGGTGAGATTGAGCAGGCGGCAGACGTTGTCATCCAGCCGCTCTTCATGCAGCTTCAATGGCACCTCGTAAATCGTGTGCTTCACGTCGCGAACCTCGACCACGGAGTCGATGGGCACGTTGCCAAACAGGGAGATTTTTTCCCGCACATCCAGGTCCAGCGGATGCTCGGTGCGGCAGAGAATGATGTGCGGGGCGATACCGATCTCGCGCAGCTTGGCGATGCTCTGCTGCGTGGGCTTGGTCTTCAGTTCCTGCGCGGCCTTGATGTACGGCACCAGCGTGGCGTGAATGAACAGCACATTGCCAACGCCGACCTCATGGCCAAACTGACGGATGGCCTCCAGGAAAGGCAGGCCTTCGATGTCACCCACGGTGCCGCCGATTTCGGTGATGATCACGTCTCCGCCCATCTTCTCCGCCACCTCGTGCATGCGCGCCTTGATCTCGTTGGTCACGTGCGGGATCACCTGCACCGTGCGCCCCTGATATTTCCCGGCGCGTTCCTTGTCCAGCACGCTCTGGTACACCTGACCGGAGGTGAGGTTGTTCAGCTTCGAAAGATTCGTGTGGGTGAAACGCTCATAGTGGCCCAGGTCCAGATCGGTCTCCGCACCGTCATCCAGCACATACACCTCGCCATGTTCGTACGGGTTCATCGTGCCCGGGTCGATGTTCAGGTACGGGTCAAATTTCTGCATGATGACCCGCAGGCCACGGAGTTCGAGCAGCGTGCCCAGAGAGGAGGCGGCAAGCCCCTTGCCAAGTGAACTAACGACGCCGCCTGTGACAAAAATGTATTTCATGGATTCTCTTCGGTTGGAGGTTGTCGGGGCGCAGTTCAAGAAGATTGTTTTTGAAGATGCTTTTCAATCGCGTCAGCTTGCTCCGGCGTATCCACGCCGGGCGAGAGCTCGTCCGTCAGCACCACACGAATTCGGGAGCCGTTTTCCAGGGCGCGTAGCTGCTCCAGAGACTCGGTCTGCTCCAGCCGCGAAGGCGGCCACGCCACAAACTGAAAGAGGAAGCTGCGCTGAAAGCCGTAGATGCCCAGATGGCGGTAGCTTCGCGGCCAGGCCTCCGGATTACGCAGGTACGGCAGCGGCGAGCGCGAAAAATACAACGCATCTCCCTGCGTGTCGAAGATGACCTTGACCACGTTCGGATCGCTGATCTGCGCGGCATCCTGAATCGGCGCGGCAGCAGTGATCATCTTCACACCTGGGTCATCACGCAGCGTACGCGCCAGTTCATCAATCAGCGCCGGTGAGATCAGCGGCTCGTCCCCCTGCACATTGATGATAACCCGGTGGTCCGGGTACGAATTCGCCGCCTCGGCGATGCGATCCGTGCCGCTCGGATGCTCCGGGGCAGTCAGGACAAATTTCGCCCCAAATCCAGCCGCAGCCTCCGCAATCCGGGCGTCATCCGTGGCGATGATCACGTCGTCGATCTGCCGGCACTCCTGGCAGCGTTCCCAGACGTGCTGCACCAGCGGTTTGCCGGCGATGAGGTGGAGCGGTTTGCCTGGGAAGCGGGTGGAACCCCAGCGGGCAGGAATGGCTACGAGAGTGCGTGAAGAGTCGGTGGTTGCCAAGGTGTGGTGGTGACGAGCAGGTTCCCTTGAGATGACTCGGAAGAGCGGACGATGCAAGGGAGATTTGAGCGCTCATGCGGCAGCCCTCGGTCAATGCCCTATCCCCTCCCAGCAGACAGCCTCACCCAGACGCAAAAAACCCGCAGATCAGCTTGATCTGCGGGTTTTGGAAAGGGTGCCTTTCACCGCGATTTCCCCGATGCTCAGGGAACTGCGGACGCCGGGCTTACTTGACGTGAGCCGAGACGAGCTTCGTCATCTCAAACATGGTCACCTGGCTCTTGCCACCAAAGACAGCCTTCAGTGCCTCGTCAGCATTGATGTTGGTCTTCTTGGCCTGGTCCTGCAGACCGTTCTTCTTGATGTATTCCCACAGCTTCTTGGTCATTTCGCCGCGGGAAAGCGGTTCGGAGCCGATCACTTTCGCGAGAATCTCATCCGGTTGGACGGGTTTGCTAAGGGCTGGGTTCAGTTTGCGGGCGGGTTTCGGATTGGTTGAGTCAGACATGGGGGTAAATGCTGGCCGAATTTTGCCCCATGGTCAACCTCCGTGATGAATCGGATTGATCCGAGGCGATAATTATAATCTTTTACGTAATATTGAGAAACAGTAGGCCATCCGCGTAGCCAGCCCACACTCAACCCTACGCCTACGTCTCGGCTTTTGCCCCCATATCCCGCCCAGACTCCAGCATCCGTACGCTCTTTTCCACCAGCGGCAGCCACAGGCTCACCCGGGTGCCCAGCCCCTCACGGCTCTCAATGTCGATCTCCCCGCCATGCTCACGGATGATTCGGCGCACAATCAGCAGCCCCAGGCCCGTGCCCGTGGTCCGGGTCGTGGAAAAGGGCTGGAAGAGCTTGCCCATCTGCTCCGCATTGATCCCCTTCCCCGTGTCCTCAAAGCTCAGGCGCACCTCGAAGTCCGTGAAGGTGCCGTTGATCGTCAGGGTTCCTCCATTGGGCATGGCCTGGCAGGCATTGCGGATGAGATTGTACACCGCCTGCTTCATCTGCCCCGCATCCAGCGGCATGGCCGGCAAATCAGAGCGCAGGTCCAGCTTCAGCTTCACCTTGCAGGCCTCGATCTCAGGCTGCAGAAAGCGCACGCACTCATCCAGTAGCTCGCGCAATTGCACGCGCTGCAGCTGCGGCTTCGTCGGCCGGATAGCCGCCAGAAACTGCCCGATGATAAAATCCAGCCTCTTGATCTCTCCCGTGGCCACATCCAGGTGCTCCCGCAGGCTGGCCCCCTTCGCCCCCATCTTCTTCAGGCGACGCTCCAGCAACTGCAGATGGATCGTCAAAGAATTGAGCGGATTCCCCAGTTCATGCGCCACCCCGGCAGCCAGCAGCGTGAAGGCATTCAGCCGCTCGCTTTCCAGCTGCTCCTCCGTGCGCTTGCGCGTCTCGGTCACATCACGGATCAGCATCACAAAACCCAGCGCCGAATCATCGTCGATGCTGGTGATGTAGAAATTCAGATACCGGTTCTCCGGGTAAAACACCTCCAGATCCCGGCTCACCACCGTGCCCGGCTTCAGCAGTTCATTCCAGTCCAGCCCCCGCACCCCCTGCGCCAGCCGCTGGCCAATCACCTGGTCCTGCTCCAGTCCAAAGAAAGTGCACGCCGCCCGGTTCACGTAACTGACCTTGCCCTCCGTATCCAGCAGGATCACCCCCTCCTGCAGCGCCTCGAAGACCTTCTCCTGAAACTTCTTCTCCCTCACCAGCTCCAGCACGATGCCCTGAACCTCCCCCGGTTCGAGGCGGTCCATGCGTTTGATAAGCTTGTCAATGAAGGCAGATCTCATAGGCTGGCGATTATGAACGACCTCCTGATCGTCTTTTGCACCTTCCCCGACATCGGGAAAGCCCGCGAGACTGGCACGGCACTGGTGGAATCGCAACTCGCCGCCTGCGTGAATCTCATCCCCGCCGTCGAATCCATCTACCGCTGGGAGGGCAAAGTCGAAACCTCCGCCGAAGTCCTCGCCATCTTCAAAACCACCCCCACCGCCTGGCCCCTATTCGAATCCCGCCTCCACGAACTCCACCCCTACGACGTCCCCGAAATCGTGGCGTTGAAACCAGATCAGGTGACGGAGGCCTATGCCCGCTGGGTGGGGTCCAGCCTTGTGTAAGATGTCACACCTGAATTGTTAGTCGGCCGTATTCTGTCGCCTTGGTTACGCGAAAACTCTGACGAAGCCCCTGTTTCATATACTCGCAGATTGGCTGTTCACCGGATTCGATAGCCCGGTGCAGATCATAATGTGATCCGCTTCGCAGCGGTTCATACACAACTGTGCTTGCCCCTGCTCCCAGCATGAGGGTCTGTAAAATTCCCGCGCCACCACCTCGATAGTAAAAGGTGTTCTCATTGACAGGAAGTTCTAGAGAACCAGCAATGCTTTGCAGCCGTCTCTTGAATTCATCTGGATCGCAAAAATGTTTGTTTTGGAAGACTCTGACCACAGCAGCTCTTGCTGATTCGGCCTCGATGTCTTCATAATGATTGACCATGATGGCCTCCCACTCAGCTGGAAGAAGTTCGTCTTCTGCAGCTTTGCGAATGTAACAAGCCATTTCTGAGCGTGTCATGGCTTCAGCAGAACAATCGATTATTCGCGAAGAAACACCAGTTAGGCCCCCAGCACCTCCGCCAACGCCCTCTCAATCCGCGCCAGCGTCTTCTCCTTCCCAATCAAATGCGCAATCGTCGTCACCCCCGGCCCGCGTGACTGCCCGCTCAACGCAAAGCGCAGCAGCGGCATCATCGCACCCGGCTTCACGCTCAGCGCCTTCGCTGCCGCTTCCACAGCATCATGCACGCCCTGCTCTGTCCACTCCGCAGCCTGGGCCAGTTGCTCAGCAGCAGCCTTCAGCAGACCCGCATTCTCAGGCTTGGCCTTGAGCTTCGTCACCACATCCGCCTCGAAAGGGTAGTCCTCGCGGAAGAAGTAATGCACCCACTCCGGCAGTTCGGTCAGCAGGCTCACCTTCTCGCGCACGCTGTGCACAGCAGCAGCAGCCATCGCATCATCGGTCCAAGCCAGCCCCTTGGCCGAGAGGAACGGACGTGCGTGCTGCAGCAACTCTTCCGGGCTCAGCTCACGCAGATACTGCGCGTTGAACCACAGCGCCTTCTTGAGATCAAACTTCGCGTTGCTGCTGTGAATGGCATCCGCATCAAACAGCGCCGTCAGCTCCTCGCGCGAGAGCTTTTCGCTCTCCGCCTTCGGCGTCCACCCCAGCATGCAGAGGTAGTTGAACACTGCCGCAGGCAGGAAACCCGCATTCATGTAGCTGTGTTCGATGGCGCTGCCTTCATCCCGCTTGCTCATCTTGCTGCCGTCCGGGTTCAGGATCAGCGGAATGTGCGCATAAGTCGGCGGCGTGGCACCAAAGGCATTGAAAAGATCAATGTGCTTCCAGGTGTTGGACAAATGATCCTCACCACGCAGCACGTGCGTCATCCGCATCTCGATGTCATCCACCACGTTCACAAAGTGGAAGATGTAGCTGCCATCCGGGCGGCGAATCGTCATGTCCGGCTCCTCCGTCGGAGCAAACGTCACATCTCCACAAACCAGGTCATGCACCGTGATCGCTGTGCGGCTGAATTTGAAACGCATCGCGCCATCCGCCTCGGCATACACGCGCCCCGCGTCCTCCAGCTTTTTGAAATAGGCGTCATAGATGTCCTTGCGCTGGCTTTGGAAATATGGGCCGCAGTCACCGCCCACTTCCGGGCCTTCGTCCCAGTCCAGCCCGAGCCAGCGCATGCCTTTGATAATGCCAGCAGCGGCTTCCGCCGTATTGCGCGCTCCGTCCGTGTCTTCCACCCGCAGGATGAAGGTGCCGCCGCTTTTGCGGGCCATGAGCCAGTTGAACAAAGCCGTGCGGGCGCCTCCGACGTGGAGATCACCGGTGGGGGAAGGAGCAAAGCGGACGCGAATGGACATAATTGGAAGGAAGTAGTGCGGGCAATCCTGCCCGCTCAGAACGAGTTAAAACAGGGGGTGTCGACAATAGCCGGAATTCGCCAATTCAAATTTCAAATCTCAAATTTCAAATCTCACAGGACTGATTATGCTCACCGGCATGAAGAAGATCACCCGCATCCTGCTCATCCTGTTCGGTCTCGGCGTGCTGCTCGCCGTGGCGGCCCCTCTGGGCGGCGTCTGGTGGCTGCGCCGCTATGTGAACCAGGAGCGCCTCACCCTTGAGACGGAAAAGAACATCAATGCCCGCGTCCAGCTCGATGAAGTCAACCTCTCCATCCTCTCCTGGCCGCCCAGCCTGCGCCTGTCAGGAATCAAAATCGGCCCGCGCGATCAATACGCCGGCACCCCCATCGCAGCCCGTCCGCCCATGCAGCACGCGCCGGTGAATATCGAAATGGCCTATCTGGAACTGGTCCCCGAAGGCCTGTGGCACCGCCATTTTTATCCGCGCGTCCTGCGCATCATCGGCCTGGACGTGACTGAAACCGTCAGCCCTCAAGACGGCAGCTCTCTGCAAAAGCTCTTTCAGCCACCTCCCGAGAAGCTCGCGCAAATGCAGCAGGAAGAAGTACCTCGCGCCATCCCAGTCCAATCACCGCCCGTGGCCGCCGTCCCTTCGCCCGGAGTGCCTGCACCCGCTTTGACCACTCCACCTGTCTCGGAGCAGCCCGCGCCTCCCCCGCCTGAGCCCAGCGCCGAACGTCTCTCCCTGCAGGAAATCAGCATCGAGCAGGCGCACTTCCGCGTCACCAATCAAGGCGTGGATTCACAGTTCAAAGCCGACATCAGCGACTTCAGCCTCGCACTCACCGACATCGACATCGACCCCGCAGACCTCACCGCACACAACCGACTCCACGTCCGCCTCGCCGCCAAGGCCTTGGTGGATGGCGTCGCCAAGATCGGCGGTCAGGTCCGTCAGGTGCGCTTTGCCGACATGACCCTCCACGGCGAAGGAGACGTCAATCCCGTGGATCCCGCCACACGCATGTGGTCCCCTGCGGCGGATCTGAACCTCATCATCGATCGCGGTTCCTCCATCGGCGGAAACATGACCATCGGCGAGACCGCCGGCCAGCATCTGGACAAGCTCATGAAGTACGGCATCGACCTCAGCGCCGTCCGCATCGGCGGCATGCTCGCGCAGGACGTCCACGCCCACATCCTCTACCGCGAGCAATCCATGCGCTTCTTGGAAGACACCCAGTTTGCGCTCCCCGACTACGAGTACACCATCAAGCGTGACTCCTGGATGGACTTCGCCAAAGACCAGCAGGGCATGCTCACCCGCCTCTCCTGTGGAGAGGCGATGAAGCAAAGCCTCATGCAGGGCATCGCCAGCCGCGGCATCAATCGCACCATCTCAAAGCTCATCGTAGAGGGCCTCTCCGACAGCCGCGGTCGCCTAACCTTCGACCTCACCATCACCGGCTCACTCTCCCACCCCGAGGTCAAACCCGACCTCCAGGTGAAACTCGAAAACCTGCTGGGCAATGACATCGAAGACAAAGCCAAGGACTTGATCAACACCTTCAAAGGCCTCAAAGGTCTGTTCAAATAACGCATCGACGGCAACTGCCAGTGGTTTGATTCTGCCAATATTCCACACTTCCGTAAGAGGAGTGAGATTCGGCATCAATGTTTGGCACGAGTACTACTAGGCCGTGTTTGAAAACCATGGCTACGCTGGCGCTTTGCGTTTTGGAGTGCGCCGGTCCTCCGGCGCTTTCGAGTGCCTCATGGCATGCGTAAAGCTCGAGAGGGCTGACGCTGTCGCGATCTCCGCAATGCTGTAACCTGACTCAACGCCGTGGTTTTCAAACACCGCCTAGTATAAGGCAGTGTTTTTCGCTCTGTAGCCGCCGCCTCTCAGCACCAAAGGTGCGACCTACCGCAGCCCAGGGCATGCCGAGCGTCAGCGAGGCCGCCCTGGGTCCATTCCCATCTTATCGGGAAGCAAACCCACCGCATTCTTCCCACGCCGCGCCCACCAGCAGCGTCTTTCAACGCCGCATCGTCGCGGTCTGTGCGTCTAACTTCAAAACCCACAAACAGCGCCCTTAACTGAGCGCCATTCATACTTGGCAAGTCATCACACGCCGCTTAGCATCCCCTATATGAGCAATAAATCTTATGGATGCCTGATTGCCCTGCTGCTGCTCGGACTCATTGTGAGTCTCGGCCTGAATGTGGGCCAGTTCCTCGGCAAGCTGGACCTCGATGTCGGCGCTGACGCCGGTTTTTCAACCGCACGGCCCAAGCGCCATCTGCATGAATCCACCGTCGAGTCCCCCAAGCAGTCCTCGCGCGACAAGATCGTCCACATCGACCTCGAAGGTGTCATTTCATCCATGACCATGAGCGGTCTTTTTGCCGAAGCCATGCCCAGCGTGGAGTCCATCAAAAACTCACTGGAGCAGGCCGTGGCGGACACCAACGTGAAAGCCATCGTGCTGCGCGTGAACTCCCCCGGCGGCGAGGTCACCGCCTCAGACATCATCTACAATGCGGTGAAGAAAGCCGCCAAGGTCAAGCCGGTCGTCGTCTACATGGATTCGATGGCGGCCTCGGGCGGCTACTACGTGGCCTGCGGTGCCACCAAAATCGTGGCCAGCGAAACCACCCTGACCGCCAGCATCGGCGTGATCATTGAGACCATGAACTACAGCGAACTGTTTGGCAAAGTGGGCCTGTCCATGACCGCCTTCACCAGCGGCGCCTTCAAGGACTCGCTCAGCGGCGCGCGCCCCATGCGTGAAGATGAAAAGGCCTACGTGCAGAATCTGGTGATGCAGATGTACGACCGCTTCCTCGGCATCGTCTCCGAGGCACGCGGCGTGCCGAAAGAGCAGCTCAAGAGCACCGTGGCCGACGGCCGCGTGGTGACAGGTCGTGAAGCCCTCGCCGCCAAACTGGTGGATCAAATCGGTTATGTGGAGGATGCCTACGCCCTCGCTCGAACCCTCGGCAAAGCCGCTGATGCTGGCGTCGTGAAGTATCGTCATGACGTCAGTTTCTTTGACGTGTTCGGCGCGGCCTCCGCCAAAGCGGGCGCTCAACCTGCCAAGGTGCAGCTGGATCTGAGCAGCGGCCTGCTGCCAAAGCTGCTGCCAGGCGTCCCCTATTACCTTCCCCCGAGCTTCGCCCACTGATCATGCTGGATGTGCATTCATTCGGGGTCCTGCACGATCTGTCCGTCTTTGTCAGCATCGCCACCGCCATGGCGCTGGTCAGTTACTGGCTGCTTCGGCACGCGCGTCCAGAAGTCTCCTGGAACCATGAAGGCTCCGTGCTCTCTCGTCCCTACGGCGCGCCGGATTTGCTGGTGCTGGCCGGGATAGGCCTGCTTTTCATCCTCTCCATGCAGCCCCATGAGTCGGGCCAGTCCGGAGGAGATACGGTCAACGACGGCAGCCTGGTTCTCGGCATGGTGTTCCATCTCACCGTCTGCGCAGGACTTCTGCTCTACCTCTTTCAGGTGCGCGGCCTGAATCCAGCCGAACTCTTTGGCCTGCAGAATCTGCACTGGCGCTCGCTGGCGGTGACGCTGGGAATCTTCACCATCATCATCTTGATCTCCGTGAATGTGGTTTCGGCCATCACTGTGACCTGGCTGCAGAACTTCTGGACCGACCTCGAGCCCCAGGAAACCGTCAAAGCCTTCCAGAAATCAGACGGCATCGGCTTCAAATTCCTCGTGATCTTCCTGGCCGTGGTGATTGCCCCCCTGGCAGAGGAGACCCTGTTTCGCGGCTTCGTCTATGGCGTGCTCAAACGCTACACCGATGCCCCATTCGCGGCGCTGAGTTCTTCCCTGATGTTCGCCATCATCCACATGCACGTAGGCAGCCTGCTGCCCCTGTGGATGCTCGCAGTGCTCTTCTGCCTCGCCTACGAAATCACCGGCTGCCTCCTGGTGCCGATGCTGCTTCACTCCATCTTCAATTCCGTGAGCATCCTGGCGATGATCTTTGGAGACAAGACCTAGAACCCACCTTCTGGAAGCCACAGCTATTTTCGAAAACGCATTTCCGAACAAAGTCCCCTGAATCGATCCGTCGATTGGATGACTATAGAGACTTGCGCGATCGACTGACATCCTTGTCTTGAAGGCCAACGGCCTTCCGTATTTCAGCCCAGGGGTGCCGAGCTCTAGCGAGTGCTCCCCTGGGTTCCGGCAACCAGCCTGGGAAGCAAACCCAGCACTCCGCCACACTTTAATCTCACCAGCAGCGTCTGCAATAAGCCCCGCCGCGAGTTTGCAGCCTTCAAGCACTAGGAGCCGTACCCTCTCAAAATTCGTGGAACCGCGTATCGGTGACACAAAACGCCGCTATGTCCAAGCGTGACAACGTAAGCGTCAAAGCAGGTTGTCCAACACCGCCAAGACACTTGATGCTAGATTCTGAAATCTAGCATCAAGGATCCAGCATCCAGCTACCAGATCACATCACCATCCCACCATCCACGGCCAGCACCTGTCCCGTGATATAACGGGCCGCTGGGCTGGCAAGGAAAAGAACGGCTTCAGCAATGTCTTCACCTGCGCCGAGATCACCAAGCGGGATCTTCTTCAAAATCTCACCCTTCACGGCATCATTAAGCACATGCGTCATGTCCGTGGCGATGAACCCAGGGCAGATGCAGTTCGCCGTAACACCACGACCTGCAAACTCACGCGCCAGGGACTTCGTGAATCCGATGAGGCCCGCCTTGCTCGCCGCGTAGTTCGCCTGCCCCGCATTGCCGATCAAGCCGATCACAGAACTGATGTTGATGATGCGCGCGCCTTTTTGCTTCAGGATGCTGCGCTGAAACGCCTTCACCATGTTGAAAGCGCCCTTCAAATTGGTGTCCAGCACCACGTCCCAGTCTTCCTCGCTCATGCGCAGCAGCAGCCCGTCCTTGGTAACACCCGCGTTGTTCACCAGAATGTCCACGTGATCATAGTCCGCCAGGATCTGCTTGCCCACTTCGGCGCAGGCCGCCCCATCGGCCACATCCAGTGCATAAGCCTTAGCAGCATCGGGATAGGTGGTGTTGATGGCATCCGCAGCGCTTTGCGCATTGGCCAGTGTACGGCTGACGACGGCCACTTTCGCGCCCTCGGCGGCAAAGGTTTCGGCGATGGCTTTGCCAATGCCGCGTCCGGCACCGGTGACGACTGCGATCTTATCTTGAAGTTTACCCATGCCTTCATCCATGAACGGCATGCTTCAGCGTGCAAGAAGAAGGTGCATCGACACCCCGCATGCGTAGGGTCCTGCATTGCCGATGAGTGACGACGCGCCGCCAGCCGACAAACCTATCCCTGTAAAAAAAGCCGTCTCACTGGGCGGGCTTTGTGATGTCATCGTCTTTTTGGCCCTCCCCTGCACCTGGCTCGGCAGCCTGGGCCGCTATGGCTGGGTTTTCGATCTCCTTTCACACTTCCGGCTTCAATACGTTATCGTCTGCGCCCTCGTGGTGATCTACGCGCTGATTCGTCGTCGCACCTGGCTGGTGCTCATCTCACTGATCTCCCTGCTCTGGAACGCCCAAATAATTGAAGCCTTCCACCAAACGGCCGAGGTGGCAGATACGCCCCATGAGAAGGCACTGCGCGTCATGACCTTCAATGTCCTGACGCAAAACAAAAACCAGACCTCAGCCGTCAGCCATGTGATGCAGACAGACGCGGACATCGTCTGCTTGCTGGAGGTCGATGACTCCTGGCGCGCATCCTTGGAGCAGCTTCGCATCAAATACCCGCATCACTTGGAAGAACTGAGCGACGGCCATTTCGGCATCGCCTGCTACACGCGGCTGCCCCTGAAAAGCTCCGAAGTTCGCCGCTTCTCCATCTGGCGGCTGCCCACTCTCGTGCTCAATCTCGATCACCTTGGCAGACCTCTCACCTTCATTGGCACCCATGCCATCCCGCCGACGAGCGGCCAGCGGGCGCATGAATGGCGCGATCAGTTGTCAGGCATCGCCACTCTCGTCGCTGGCCTCACCGGCGAAGTCATCGTGGCAGGTGATCTCAACACCACGCCTTGGTGCGAGGGCATGCGCCTGCTGCGCGAAAAGGGCGGCCTGGACTTCCGCTCCGTCGATCCCGTCTGGCCACCCACCTGGGGTCTAAACCTGCCCATGATGATCCCCATCGACCACGTCCTCGTAAAACGCGGCCTGACCATCCAAAAGCGCACTCTCGGCCCCGAAACAGGCTCCGACCACCGCTCCGTGACGGTGGAAATTGTGCGAAGCGCGCCATAGCTCACGCGTACGCAGAGCGTCTTGGAGTGCGGCGGCAAGCCTAGGCGCGACGCCGCTTTCGCAGGCAGGACGGCGGACTGAGTACACAAGGACATTCAACACATCGCGAAGGCCCTGTCGTTCGGTCACTTCAACAATCAAAAATCGATGGCTCGACAATCGTCAATCCTTCAGGCTGCAGAGCGCAGTGGTTCCACGTGATAGACGATTGAGGAACAAGGATTGCGTTTCGAAGTTCACCTCACGCCAGCACCGCCTTCACCGGACTGTGCTCCTCCACTCCCGTAAGCCGCTGATCCAGCCCTTGGAATTTGAAGCTAAACTTGCGGTGATCAATGCCCATAAGGTGGAGAATCGTGGCATTCAGATCATTGATGTGCACGGGATCTTTGACCACGTTGTAGCTGAAGTCGTCCGTCTCCCCGTGCTCCACACCGCCTTTGATGCCACCACCTGCCATCCACATGGTAAAGCAGCGCGGATGGTGATCACGTCCATAGTTTTCCTTCGTCAGCGTGCCCTGTGAATAGACCGTACGCCCAAACTCCCCGCCCCAAACCACCAGCGTGTCCTGCAGCAGCCCGCGCTGTTTCAAATCCATGATCAGCGCCGCACAGGCACGCTCGGTGTCCTCCACCTGACCACGCAGCAGCTTCGGCAGATTACTATGCTGATCCCACCCGCGATGCAGAATCTGCACCACCCGCGTGCCGCGCTCGATGAGCCGCCGTGCCATGATGGCGCTGTGCGTAAAGCTGCCGCTGCGGTTCACATCGTCCCCATACATCTCCAGCGTCGCCTTGCTCTCTTTGCTGAGATCCGTCAGCTCAGGCACACTCGTCTGCATGCGGAAGGCCATCTCATACTGGGCGATGCGCGTCTGGATCTCCGGATCCCCAATGCGGGCGTGGTTGATGTTATTGAGCCTGTTCAGCGCGTCCAGCATCGTCCGCCTGTCACTGCCATCCACCCCCGGCGGATTCTTCACATACAGCACCGGATCCCCCTGCCCCCGCAGCGCCACACCCGTATACTTCGTGGGCAGGAAACCACTGCTCCACATCCGCGTAAACAATGCCTGCGCCTGACTCGCCGCAGGGAAGGTCGGCGTAAACACCACAAACGACGGCAGATCATTGCTCTCGCTGCCCAGCCCGTATCCAAGCCAGCTACCAATGCTCGGCTTGCCCGGCACCTCGCTGCCCGTCATGACAAACGTGCAGGCCGGATCATGATTGATAGCCGTGGTGCTCACGCTCTTGATCACCGCGATCTCATCCACGATCTTCGCCGTGTGCGGCAGCAGCTCGCTCACAAACCGCCCGCACTGCCCGTGCTGCGTAAACTTGAACATGCTCGGCGCCACCGGAAACCGCGCCTGACCGCTCGTCATCGTCGTGATGCGCTGCCCGTTGCGGATGCTGTCCGGCAAATCCTTGTCAAAATGCTGCTGCAGCTGCGGCTTGTGATCCCACAGATCCAGCTGCGAAGGCGCACCATTCATGTGCAGGTAGATCAGCCGCTTCGCCTTCGGCGCAAAATGCGGCAGCCCGGGCAGCGCCGGTTGCACGAGGCTGGAGGCACCGCTCGCAAACTGCTCACCCATCATGCCCGCCAGCGCCACGCCACCCAGACGCAAGCCAGTCTGGCCAAAAAACTGCCGGCGGGTCTGGCTGCGATGATATTCAAGGAAAGGATCCATGTCGAAAGAACGCAGGCAGAAGGCACAGGCTTGCGTCGGACCGAAAAATGAAAAACCTCCCGTCAACTCACCGAAACAGCTTCTTCTCCGCCACCGGCCCGTTCACCAGCACACGACGCTTCGCAAAATCCAAAATCATGATCGCATCCGGCTTCGCCCCCTTGATGTGCTGCTGCCCGGACTGCACCGTCGGGTCCCCCTCCAGCACCACCTCCGAAGATGAACTGCGAAAATGAATCCGCTGCGCGATGCCAAAGAACGTGCCGTCCTTCGTGATCACGGTGATTTTGCTCCACTTGTCGGCACGCGCCAGACGCGGCCACATCTGCTTGTCCGCCTTCACATAAACAAGGTCCTCCCCCTGCAGCAGCACAAAAGGAAATTCATTCACCGCCAGCTGACGCCGTGTGTCGTCGATCGACCCCAGCTTGTCATCCGAAGTGGATCCCGCCGCAATCGCCAGCAGCGAAGTCACCATCCCCATCAGATCCCCCGCCTTGCCCGTCAGCCCCGAGCTCGGTCTCTTGGCCTTCGGCGATCCCTTCGGCAGCTCCTCGTCGCGTATAAAAAGACTGCGCGGGATAGCTTTGCCCCCCTGCACTTCCAGCATGGGTCCCGGAAGAGCGGCCCACTGCTTCAGATCCGGAAACGGCAGATAGTCCAGCGGCTCCGAGGTCAGCGGGTTCGACATGCTGTGCATGGCTCTGTAGGCAAACGAGCCCACGTGCATTTTGCAGGAGGTAAGTGAAAAAAGGCAGATGCTGAGCGCCGGCACCACGCGCCGAAAGCGTTTCCGAATCATCCCGCTAGGCTGCCGTTCCGGCGCGCATGCGCAAGTCTGGATTGCCTTCTTCCTGCAATTGCGGTCCGATTTGCACGGCAAGATGCCCCGCAGACCCATCGTTCCCATCCGCCCATGATCCGCCGCCTTCTCCTCTCGCTGCTCGCCCTGCCCTGCCTGCTCACCGCCGCCGATGCACCACCAAACATCGTCATGATCATTTCGGACGATCATTTGTACAGCGACTACGGCTTCATGGGCCACAAAACCATCCAGACGCCAAATCTGGACCGCCTTGCCGCAGAGAGCCTTACCTTCACCCGCGGCTACGTCCCCTGCACCCTCTGCTGCCCCAGCCTCGCCTCGCTGATCACCGGCCTCTATCCCCATCAGCACAAAGTCACCAGCAACGATCCCCCCATCCCCGTCGGCATGAAGCCGCGCGAGTTTCAAACCAGCCCGCAGTTTGACGCCGGTCGCGAAGTGATCAGCAAGCACCTCGAAGAAGCCGGCACGCTGCCCACCATGCTCAAGCAGAAAGGCTACCTCAGCCTGCAAACCGGCAAGTGGTGGCAGAAGAGCTACGAGCGCGGCGGCTTCACCCATGGCATGACCCACGGCGGCCGCCATGGAGATGCCGGCCTCGACATCGGCCGCAAGACCATGCAGCCCATCTATGACTTCATCAGCGAAGCCAAAAAGCAGCAAAAGCCCTTCTTCGTTTGGTATGCCCCCATGATGCCTCACGATCCCCACACGCCGCCGCAGCGCCTGTTGGAAAAATACAAGGACAAAGCCCCCAGCGAGCATGTGGCCAAATACTGGGCCATGGTGGACTGGTTCGACGAAACCTGCGGCGAACTCATCAAGCACATCGACGACAATGGCATGAAGGAAAACACCATCTTCGTCTATCTCAGCGACAACGGCTGGATCACCAATCCCAAGACCGGACGCTACGCTGACAAGTCGAAACAAAGCCAGTACGATGGCGGCCTGCGCACCCCCATCATGATCCGCTGGTCCGGCCACGTGCAGCCAAAAATGTCCGGAGACCTCGCACAATCCATCGACCTCGTGCCCACCCTGCTCAAAGCCGTCGGCATCGCGCCCACCAAGACCTTCCCCGGCATCGACCTCCTCGACACCTCCTCCGTCAGCGCCCGCAAAACCATCTACGGCGAATGCTTCACCCACAACTTCGTCGATCTCAACGTCCCCGCCGCCAGCCTGCGCTGGCGCTGGATCATCAACGGCTACGACAAGCTCATCGTCCCCGACAAAACCAACCAGCCAAAGGACGTCGTGGAGTTGTATGATTTGAAAGCCGACCCCACCGAAGAGAAAAACCTCGCAGCCGAAAACGCAGACAAAGTGAAAGCACTGACCGCAAAGCTGGACGCATGGTGGAAGCCATGAAGTACGACAGACACTCCTGTCTGTCGGCCAGCGCCCACGCCCTCCATAAGCAGCCTCACGTTACAGCTCCGGCAACGTCTCGCTTTCATTCCGGCATCCACAGACCAATGTGTCCGTAATGCTCCCGTGAAATAACCTCTCGCTCCCCTTCCCCGGATCGACAGATTCACGGGCTCCCCCTGACCGCCGAGTTGGCAGTCCCGGCCGACCTCATGCCCACTCGTTTCTACCCACCTCCCGGCACGACTCCCCCCATCGAGTCCGACACCGAATTCCTGACCGCATTCAGAGATCACGAATTCGACCAGCACTATCCCGAGCACATTCGCGAACAATCCGCCTGTCACTGGACCCCCATGGATGTCTGCCAGATGGCCGCGCAAATGCTCGTCGAGAAGCCCGGCACCCGCGTGCTGGACATCGGCTGCGGCCCCGGAAAATTCTGCGCCGTCGGTGCCACCACCACCCTCGGCCACTTCACCGGCGTGGAGCAGCGCAGTCGGCTCGTCAAAGCCGCACGCGATCTCCTGGAGCGCCTCCGCATCACTCGGGCTGAAATCGTTCACGGCAATATCACCACCGTCCCCTTTGCCCCCTTCGATGCCTTCTATCTCTTCAACCCCTTCGAGGAAAACATCCTCCCCATGCTGCGCATCGACCACGATGTGGAAATGGAGTCACGCCTCTACGACGACTACACCCTCCACGTGCAGCAGCAGCTGGAGCTAAAACCCCTCGGCACACGCATCGTCACCTACTACGGCAGCTGCGCCGAAGTCCCCGAATGCTACACCTGCATCAAAACAGCCTACGACGGCACATTGAAACTCTGGCTAAAAACACGCTCACACCTCGAAGACACAGAGGATGATGCGCCACCTGCCCCATGTCGCTTCCCACATCTCATCTAGGCGCGTTTAAAATCATGCAGTGTCCCCACTTCCAAGGCGGCCAAAGCCGTTCTCCCTCTCCCCGCCCCTGCGCCACGACAACAACATCTATTTTTCTTCGGGGAGAGGGCCGGGGTGAGGGGCCCAAAAAAACTTCGCCAGCTTGGGGTTCAGGCTTCAATAGCGCTACACATCCAACAAATCACTCAACACGCCGTCACACAAGGAACCCCACCCGCCACATCCGGCTCCACATACTTCCTCACCCCAGCGTTCCCACCACGCCGAAACACCAGCGCCACCAGCGACAGCGTCGCCAAAGAACTCAGCGGCATCAGAATCGCAGCCAGCAGCGGACTCAGATGCCCCATCAGTCCCACGATCACCGTGACAATATTATAAGTCACCGAAAACCCAAAGACCGCATGCACCGCACGACGGTGCGTCGCGGCGATGTCCAGCAGGCTGCTCATGAAGCGCATGCTGTGCCCCAGGAAATAGAAGTCCGCCTTGTGCTCCAGAAAGCTGCGCCCCGTCACCGGACTGCCCGCACACGCAGCCGCATCAAACGCCAGGCTGTCATTCGCGCCATCCCCGATATACAGCGTGCCCTGCGGCTCATGGCCGGAGATCCACGCCGCCTTTTCGTCCGGTGTCAGGCTGTGCTGCCATTGCTCCGGCTGCAGATGCAGTTGCTGGGCGATCGCCGCCACCTTGGCCTCGCGGTCACCGCTGAGGATGCTCACTCGCAGCCCACGTGCCTGCAGCGCCTCCACCTGCGCCAGAGATTCCGCACGCAGCGCATCACGAAAACGGAAGGCGCAGAGCGTCACTCCATCCCGTGTGAAGATCGCATCTGCACTCGAATCCTGCGGCCGTGAGATCGCCCACACCGCGCCCTCATGCTCGCAGCGCAGCCCCTGTCCCGGTTCCTCCCAGACTTCGTCATCCAGGTTTTTGCTGTGCATGCCGCCCAGGGCATCAAACAGGCTGCGGCTCACCGGGTGCAGGTTGCCGCTGGTCAGATGGCGCAGCATCTGGCGGGATTGGTCATCCAGTTCATCCAGCACCGCAGGATTCATCAGCATCGGATTCTCCAGCGTCAGCGTCCCCGTTTTATCAAACACCACCTGACGCAAACGCGTAAGCTTCTTCCACAGACCCAGCGTGCGCACAAAGACGCCCTGATCTGCCGCACGGCTTGCAGCGATGTCATCCGCCAGCGGTGCTGCCACGCCGAGGGCACATGGGCAGGAGACAACGAACACGGAAATCATCACCTGCAGCCCCCGCGCCCATTCGCCCGTATGCCACCACCACCAAAGTCCGCCGACCACACCCGCGAGCACCACCACCACCAAATATCCGCGCAGCAGTTTTTCCAGTCGCAGATCCCTGTGATCCCCTCCACGGCGTGCATCCAGCAGCTTGTGCAGCGTTGATTCACTCCAAGATTCCAGAGCCACCGCATTCAGCGCACGCGTGCCCGCGTTCAGCGCACCCGATGGAAGAAGCTGGCCGCTGCTTCGCGTGCAGGAGTCGCTCTCACCGCTGATCCACTCCAGGCTGATGCTCGCATGCTCATCGGTCAGTTTCGCGGCCACCGGCACCGCCTGCCCGGGTTTCACGGTGAAGGTCGCGCCTGCTTGCAAAGATTCCAGCATCTCCGCCTCAGGAATGGAGGGGTCACGCAGCAGCCTGCGGCGGTTTCTCGCCACCGCCATCTGCTGCACCAACCTGCCGCCCAGCATCAGAAAGATGAACATCGCCACAAAGTCGAAGTACTTCAGCCCCGGCTCCCCGCTCATCCAGCCGATGAGTGACCCCAAATAGGCGGCCAGAATGCCGAGCGTGATCGGAGTATCAATGTGCAGCACCCCCGCACGCAGCGCATGCCACGCACGCTGCGCGAAGTAGCTTCCACCCACCAGCAGCGACAGTGTCGCGGAGGCCGCTGCCACCAGATCAAACCAGTGTGCGAATGGAAAGTCCGCTGGCATGCCAAAGTACGCAGGCAGGGAGAAGGCCATCGCATTCATCGCAAAGGCACCGCACACACCAGTGCGGCGCTCCAGGCCGTTGTCACGGGTCTGCCCACCGTCGGCACGCTGCATGCCCAGCAGATAGCCAAAGCGCTGCAGCTCTCGCGCAAACTCCACCGGCTGAAATTTCCCCGGCTGCCACGCCATGCGCAGTTCACCACTGGAGATGTCCACATTGATTTGCGTGCCGCCCAGTTTGGCAAACACCCGCTCGATCAGCCAGATGCACGCCATGCAGGAGAGCCCCTGCACAGACACGCTCAGTTCAGCGGCCACATCCTCACTCACCCGCGTGCCTTCTGCAGCCAGCGTGGCGGTTTCCAGCCAGCCATAGTCCTGCTGCCGCATGGCCTGCGCAGGCACGGGCGGCAGGTTCAGTCCGGACTTGAGATCATAAAAATGTTCCAGCCCATTTTGCTGCAGCATGTCATGCACAGACCGGCAGCCCGCGCAGCAAAAGCCGTCGCTTCGGGTGTTGGGGACCGGTGTCCCGCAATGCTGGCATGTTGTATTCATAAACAGTAGATCTTGGCAGCATGATTAGACAGGCTGTGTTTGAAAGCCGTACGAGCGATCCAAAGCCAAGGTGTCGGGGTCTCCTGCCCCCGATGCAGCACGTTGCCCCTTCCTAAACAGGCACTACCATCATTCGCCATTCCTCTCCGCCACACTTCAGTCCCAACGGGACTGCGTATCATAGCGAAGGGGTGCCGAGCCTTGGCGAGGCTCCCCTGGTAAATATGCGTTAATGACCGGGAAGCAAACCCACCACTCCGCCTCACCCCATGCTCACCAGCAGCGTCTGCACAGAGTCCCGCCGCATCCCTGCCGCGATCAAGGCCCCGCATTAATATTTCCCCATTCATAGCATCGAATATCAGTTCATCGCATGGCAGCAGCTCGCCGCCTCACTGCTTCCAAAGTCCAGCGTATCACGCAGCCGCCACGCAAGAACGACCGCCGTCACCAGCGCCAGCCCACGCTGCACTTTCCGCATCGTGGCAGGCTGCAGCCGCCCTCCCATCAAATGAAGCTGCGTCTGCGCCAGAAACAGCAGCGGCAGCGTGCCCAGACCAAAAGCCACCGCAAATCCAGAACCCTTCACAGCGCTGCCATTCGCAGAGGCCAGCGCCAGCATCATGTACAGCGGCCCGCATGGCAGCAGCGGCGTGGCCAGCCCGAGAAGCGCGGCACGCCAGGTGCTCTTCATCTTAAACGCCGCCGTCTGCACCCGGCGCAGCCCGGCGGAGAGAAAACGCGGCTTGGGCAGCCAGGCATCCAGCCCCAGTCCCACACAGGCAAAGGCCAGCACCAGCAGCCAGGGCAGCACCATGCCCGCCCCATGTTGGAAAAAAGCCAGCGGCACCGCGCCTATCGCTCCGGCGATCGCGCCCGCTGCGCCATAAGAAATCATGCGCCCCGTGTGGTACAGCGCCGTGCTGCGCATGAAGCCGCCACCTTTCGGCCCGATGGCCCACGAACACGACAGCGGCCCGCACATGCCCACGCAGTGGACGCTGGTGACAATGCCGGCCACGAAGGCTGCGGCGCTGGTGTCGATCTGCATCATGCCGGTATCAGATGCTTGAGCGGCACGATCTCCGGTTGATTGTTGAGTGCGATGTAAAACAGCACGCTCCACGCGCTGAGAAGCATGACAAAGGCCAGCACCACCCACAGCCACGGGCGGCTGGCGATGCAGCCCAAGGTTTCACTTTTGGAGATATTGTCCGGGGTCAAGGTAGTCATTGGATTTGAGGGTTGGGTCAGGGCCGGTAAACTCGAAAGGCTTGGTGCGGTAGATCTTGCCGTCCTTCGTGTCGGTGATGACGATGCTGAGCTTGAATGGGGCTTTGAAGTCTTTCTCCGGCAGCGTGATCATCAGCGGCTTCAGTTCATCTCCCTGCGCGGCGATGGTGATCGGCGCGTCCGCACCTGCGGCGGCCAGTCCTGCGGGCAGTCCGCCATCCAGAGCCAGCGTGAAGGTGCGCGGCTCATTGCGCTTGTTGATGAGGCGCACGAGGAACTGGTTCCGCACAGTGTTGTTCGTCACATAATACGGCGAGCCCTGCATGCGCAGCACATTGGCGCGCATCGGCTCGATCCGGCTTGCCGAAAACGCAAACACCGCCACCCCGAGAAACAGCAGCCCGGTATACAGAATAATGCGCGGGCGGATGAAGCGCGTTTTGCCGCCGTTGAATCCCACGAGGGAGGAGTAGCGCACCAGCCCGGGTTTCCTTCCCAGCTTCGTCATGATGGTGTCGCAGGCGTCCACGCATGCCGCGCAGCCGATGCACTCAAGCTGCAGCCCGTTGCGGATGTCAATGCCCGTGGGGCACACCTGCACGCAGCGCAGGCAGTTCACGCAGTCTCCCGCCCCCACAGTGCCCGCCTTGCCGCGTGGCTCGCCGCGCTTTTTGTCGTAGCCCACGTTGATCGTGTGGTCATCCACCAGCGCGGACTGCATGCGGCCATACGGGCACATGATCACGCAAAACTGCTCACGGAACCAGCTGAACGCCCCATAAAGACCGGCGGTGAGAAACATCACCACCCCAAAGGCGATCATGTGCGACTGCGGCGAGTGGTGCATCATCTCATACAACTTCTCCAGCGACACGAAGTAGCTCAGGAAGATGTGCGCGATGATCAGCGAGGAAAGGATGTACAGCGCGTGTTTGACCACACGTTTGGCGATCTTTCCCGCCGTCCACGGTGCCGCGTCGAGCTTGCGCCGGGCCGAGGCATCGCCATCCACCAGCCGCTCAATACGGCGGTAGATGTGCTCCAGAAACACCGTGTAAGGGCAGGTCCACCCGCACCACACACGTCCAAACAGCGCGGTGATATAAAACAGCGAGAACCCAAGTCCCGTCACGAGAAAGAACCCCACCCACAGGTCCTGCACCGCCAGCGTCAGGCCCATGAAGTGAAAGCGGCGGTTCAGCACATCCAGAAACACCGCTGGAAATCCGTTCACCGGAATCCATGGCAGCGCCACATAGGTGATGAGCAGCAGCAGCGCCACCAGGCGCCGGCCCCGCGTGAATTTGCCGGACACATCGGCCGGGTGCAGTGTCTTCTTGCTGCCATCTTCATTGATGGATCCAAGAGAAACGAGGTTCAGGGGGTTGAGTGGCATATGGAGGCCTGGCGGCTATTTGGCGGCAGGCGGTGGGATGACGGCGGCGGGTGCAGCAGTAGCTGCTGCTGCGGGCGCGGCAGGGGCGGCTCCCGGTGAATCTGCGGCGCGCGTGATCGGCTCGCCTTCTTTGTGATGACTCAGGACAAACGCCACCACTTCACTCACACGCTTCATGCCCAGCACCAGTTCCCATGCGGCCATGCCTTTGGTGATGTCGGGCGAGCCTTTGCGCACGATCTTGAAGATCTCCGTCGGCTTGCCGCCATGCTTCCATTCCTGATCGTTCAGTGGCAGGCCGGGCAGCTTGGCGCCGCTGAGCATGCCGGTAAGGTCAGGCCCGTGGCAGGTCACGCACATGCCCGGTGTCATGAAGGTGGCCTTGCCGGCCTCCACGGCAGCGGGATCACGCGAGAGCGCCCAAAGCTGCTCGTCGCTGATGGATTCCATCTGCTTGTCACGTGCCGTCTGCATCTCGGCCATCGCCTTGTCGATCACGACCGTGTCGCTGCTGCCCAGGCCGAGCTGGTAGTAGCACAGCCAGTGAACCACAAACCACGCGATGGCGATATAGAGGGTGAAAAGCCACCAGTTCGGCAGCTTCTGGTCATACTCCTGAATGCCGTCGTAAATGTGGTCGCGAAGTTGGGGCTCGTTGTTGGGGGATGGCTTCTTGGGGTCCATGGCAGAGAGGGAGTTATTCAAGTGGCAGACGTGACATGTGCTCGGCCTTGTCTTTGCGCAGCAGCATGCCGCGAAGGGTCATGATGCCGAAAACGAGCACGGTGGTGGCGAAGGAGATGACGGGCACGACGAGGTGCCAGTTTTCGTAAATGATGCGCTTGTACATGGGCTGCTGGGGAGGGGCGTGGGGTTACTCTGCGCCGTTGGCTCGGCGGCCGTTGTCAGGAATGATCGGGGTCAGCGGGAATGGCACTCCCTGGCCTTTTTTCGCGAGGGCTTCCTCCACCGCTGGCTGCTCGAACTGGCCGAGCTTCTGCAGGTAGGCGATCACCGCCACCATCTCGCTGTCAGGCCGCACCACGATGTTCGACTTCTTCAGCTCCGTGGCGATCTTCACGCCCTGCTCAAGCGCCTTCATCTTGATCTCCGTGCCATCCATCGGCGGATAAGGAACTCCAAGCTGACGCAGCACGGCAATCTTTGCGGGCAGTGCTTTTTGATCAAACGGCTTCGTGTTCAGATGCGCATACGGCGGCATGTTGGACTGCGGAGACATCGAGCGCGGGTCCATCAAATGCTCATAGTGCCAGGAGTCCGGGCGCTGTCCGCCTTCACGTGCCAGATCTGGACCCGTGCGCTTGGACCCCCATTGGAACGGATGGTCATAGATGCTCTCGCCAAGGCGGGAGTAGTCACCGTAGCGCATCACATCCGGCACCAGCGTACGGATCATCTGCGAATGGCAGTTGTAGCAGCCTTCGCTCACATAGATGTCGCGGCCTGCGAGTTCCAGCGGCTCATAGAGCTTCTGGATGCGGTCTTCCACGTTCTTCGCGCTGTTCACCGTCACAGTCGGGATGATCTGGATCAGACCGCCGATCACCACGGCCACAAACGTCAGCACCGTGAAGGGCAGGTAGTTGTGCAGCAGGCTTTCATACCAGAGCGCCCATGTGTGGCTCGTCTTCTGGAAGCGGCGCACCGCCAGGAAGCCGAAGATGATTGCACAGATCAGGGAGGCGATGTCAGCGCCTGGAGGGAGAAAGATCCAGCCAAAGATGAGCAGCATCGCGCCAAAGGTGCAGGCCGTGGGGTCGTTGAAGAAGGTTTCCTTCATGCCCATCGTGTCTGTCTGGCCGCGCTGCAGCACCGCCACCTCACGCACTTCGTTCACCGGCTTGCCGTTGCGGATGGTCTTCCACAGATTGATGCACATCACGATCCAGCCGAGGAGGAACATGCCGCCGCCGATGATGCGCAGCCCCATGAGCGGGCGGATCGCCTGCAGCGTGTCCAGGAAGGTGTTCTTCACAGCCAGCCCGTCAGCAGTGACCTGATTGAGCATCAACCCCTGCATCACGCCGCTGATCCACATCGCCACCACATAGAGCAGGATGCCCAGCGTGCCGATCCAGAAGTGGAAGTTCGCCATGCTGATGGAATACAGCTTGGTGCCCCACAGGCGCGGTGCCAGCCAGTAGAAGAGACCCGCAGCCATGAAGCCGTTCCAGCCGAGCGCCCCGCTGTGCACGTGCCCGATGGTCCAGTCGGAGTAATGGGAGAGCGAATTCACCGCACGGATGGAAAGCAGCGGTCCTTCAAAGGTGGACATGCCGTAGAAGGTCACACCGGCGATGAAGAACTTGATCACCGGATCTGTGCGCAGCTTGTCCCAGGCGCCGCGCAGCGTGAGCAGGCCGTTGAGCATGCCGCCCCAGCTCGGTGCCCACAGCATCAGGCTGAAGAACATGCCCAGCATCTGCAGCCACTTTGGCAGCGCCGTGTTCAGGAGGTGATGAGGACCCGCCCAGATGTAGAGGAAAACCAGCGACCAGAAATGCACGATCGACAGACGGTAGGAGTACACCGGACGCTCTGCCGCCTTCGGCAGGAAGTAGTACATGATGCCGAGGATCGGCGTCGTCAGGAAGAAGGCCACGGCGTTGTGCCCGTACCACCACTGCACCAGACCGTCCTGCACACCACCAAAGATACCGTAGCTATGAGTCCAGCTCGTGGGAATCGACAGATGGTTCACGATGTAGAGCATCGCCACCGTCACGATCGTGGCGATGTAGAACCACAGTGCCACGTAGAGGCTGGGCTCATTGCGCTTGTGCAGCGTCAGGAAGAAGTTCACCGCGAACACCACCCAGATCACCGCCACGGCCACGTTGATCGGCCAGATCAGTTCGGCGTATTCTTTGCCGCGTGAAAGGCCCAGCGGCAGCGTGATCGCCGCCGCCACGATGATGAGCTGCCAGCCCCAGAAGTGAATGGCGCTCAGCGTGTCATTGCCCATGCGGCACTTGCACAGCCGCTGCGTGGAGTAGTAGATGCCGGCGAACATCATGTTGCCCACGAACGCAAAAATCGCCGCATTGGTGTGCAGCGGGCGCAGGCGGCCGAAGGTCAGCCATTCAGCGAGGTTGAGCTGGTGGAAGTTGAGCTGGCTGGCGATGAACACGCCTGCGAGCATGGCAACGACGCCGAAGATGATCGAGGCCAGCATAAACTGGCGCACGACTTTGTCGTTGAATTCAATGGGTACTTTGGAGGCTGCGGTGCTAGTCATGGGAAAGGGATTGTGAGGAAAGTGTTGCAGGCACGGTCACGCGAGTGCCCTCTGGTTCGTCGAGTGGCAGCAGCGCATCTTGTTCGAGGCTGCCCCGCCGTCTTTGCCCCCGCTCGGCCAGATACAGGGCCGCAAAAAGGACGGCGAACATCAGGCTGACGAAGATGGTGACTGCGAAAACTTCCATAAGGGGCTGCGGAGCATCAGGCTCTCGCTGGACCCATAGAAGCGCAGATTCCCCCCCGTCGCTCCCCCCCCCTTGGTAATGCCTCACCCGATCTTGTGGCGCAGCGCAATTCCTGCGCTTTTTCCGCACCCATCACTTCTCGAAAATCGACGGCTCATCACGATCCGCGACCTTGAGATAACGAAAATAAACCTCAAGCTGAAGCGTGCACAGGCACTGACGGTAAATCGCGTCCGCCGCATCCCCTGCAGGCCAGTTCGGACGTCCCCGCTTGAAGGAGCCGTCGGCCTGCTGCGCACCGAGAATCTGCGGCAAAAACTGCGCATTGTAGAACTTCCAGTCATCCGCCCCCGCCTGAAAGAAAGCCTGGGTGTAATAGTACCAGCAGTACAGGTTGCAGTTGCGCTCCCAGTCCAGCGGTTCGCTGGTGAGAAACTCCCGCAGAAAACGGATCCCCTTCTTCACCGGCGTCGCCTTGTTGTACGCCAAAGTCTGCAATCCCAGCACCCCACAGCCAGTAAGACTCCACTGGTTGTAATGCTCATCCCGGTTCGTTTTGCCAAACCCACCGTCCTTCGTCTGCTTGGATTCCAAATAATCACAGCAGCGTTTGATTGCCCCATCAAGCCCCGCAATCTTCAAACCCGAATGCTTCGCCGCCTTGAGCGCCTGAAACTGCCAGCCACTCACCGACAAATCCTCACCCCGGCTGTCTTTGTTGTAGGCAGTCGGCAGCCCCGCATCCTTGCCCCCATAGGTCCATGAGCCCTGCGGATTCTGCTGCTCGATGATGAGCTGCACCCCCTTCTCAAAAACATCACGCAATCCCGGCAGGCTGCGGTTTCCCAGCCGGTAAAACGAATACATTTCGCCGAGCGCGTAAGTCGCGATTCCATGCTCATAAGTTGCGGAATTCGACACAGGATTCTCCGCCAAAATCCCATACCGATTCTTCCGCGCCAGCTCCACCAGATAGAGCATCCCATTGCGCACATTGTCGCCGTAGAACGCAGAATCCGGCGTCTCGCAGCGCCCCAGGTAACAAAGCAGCGTCAAACCCGTCATCGCCGCCTTGTTCGCCCGCCCCCACGAACCATCCGCATTCTGCTGCGTCTTCAACCACGCCAACGAGCGCGAAACTGCCATCTCACACTCCGGCGTGCCCCCATTTTCCCTCAATTTCTCAAGCCGGTTCTGCATCGAGCAACGCCCTGCAAACATGTTGGGAGCACGAGCCAGCATGGTCAAAGGCCCGGCCCCATCCGCGCCTAAACCATTGCTGATAAGCACATTAAACAACCTTCCAATATCACCCCCCTGCCCTGCCTCCGGCAACGGCATCGCTTCACCGTCCATCAGCACAGGCCCCTCTCCCACTTCCACCCCAATCCGTGTCTGCGGCACCCTTCTCACCATCGCACTCATCTGCTTCATGCTGACTCGATGTTCCAAATCTTGCGAAGCCTCCACACTCACCTGAGTTTGCCCCGCAGGAATGAAGTCCACCTCCTTCTTCGCGATCTGGGAGCCGACGATGATCACACCAGCCAGCAGCAACAAACCGAAATGCACCGCAAGGCTTAGCAAAAGCGAGCCACCACCCAACTGCCGCCAGCACCGCAGCCACACCGAAGTGCGCACCTGCGGTAATGGTGCCGCATCTTCCACCATCACCGCCTGCATAATGGGTTCCGCCGCAGGCGGCGGCTGAAACCGCTCCCAGCCGGGTGGCACTTGATACGCAGACGGCTGATTGGGATCGTTCGTGTTCATGGCGGCGTGGAATCACACCGCATCACGCTGCACTGAAGATCCTCTTGGGATGAATTTATCTACCGCGCTGCAAATGCCTGTACGGCAGCGTCTGCAGATTGCTGCTGCAAGGTCCCGGCGTATCCACCCACAGCATACGGGCGGCGATCTTGTCATAGGCGCGGCGGTGTGCCACGGCGGCTTTGACGGCGACCACCGAGAGATTTTCCACCGCGATGCCCTGGCTGTGCCACTGCCCAAGGTCGAAAGGCGGGGTCTTCACGCTGGTGATGAGAATAGTGATGCCTGCATGCCGGACCACAGCGCAGCGGCCCATGTCGAAGGCATCGCCGCACATGCTGGCGAGGTGGCTGTTCTTGTCTTCGAGTTCAAACCTACCGCCGTTTAAGGCGACGAGTTCGACTTCGAGTTCCAGCGGGCCTGGGTCAAGACGGCTGCCTTTGCCGCCGAGTTTGAGGGTGCGTGCACCGGCTTCGATCTCGCTGACGGACTGCGGATCGTTGATGCAAATGGCAGCGTTTGGAATGCCATGGCGAATGAGCGCACGCAGCAGTCCGGTGCAGTCTCCGGGGGCACCGCCACCGATGTTATCGGCGGGTTCCACAAGCACGGTCAAGCCCTCAGGAAGTGGCTTGAGTTGTTCGAGAACTTCATCTGCGGACGGATCGGTGATCTGGCCGAGGTGGCTGAGTTCATGCGCACGCTTGCTGAGCGCTTCCAACGGCTGCGTCGCATCTGCCGTGGTGCAGGCGACGAAGCTGACTCCGGTGTCCGGGGTGTCGGCAAAGCTGAAGCCTGCGACAATGTTCATGACCCAGAGCGAGGGGTTCTCGCTTTCAAACTGCCGCGCCATCGTTTCCAGCGTCAGCATGGGATCATTCGCCGTGCCGGTGCCGGTCGGCGGCCAGTTGAGGCCCGGCTGCAGGAGCTGCATGTGCGGACGCTGGCCGGTGGTGAGGCAGCGGTTCAGCAGGCGCGCGGCGATCAATCCAGCCTCGCGTGCGTCCGTATGCGGGTTTTCGCGGTAGCCTACCAAACAGTCGGCCAGCGCAGCCATCTGCGGCGAGAAATTGGCGTGCAGATCGAAGACCCCAAAGATGGGAACCGTGGTGAGGGTGCGCAGTCGGCGGAGGATTTCGCCTTCCACATCGAGGAGGGTTTCCGAGACCATGGCACCATGCAGCACGAGGTAGATGGCGTCATAGTCGGCTTTGGCAGCAGCGGGGGCGATGTCGTTCCAGAACTGCTCGATGACTTCATCCGCCACGGTGACGGAAGGCTGCGCGCGGTAGTCGGCGGTTGGAATCATCTCCCAGCCGAATTCATCGGCCAGTTCCAGGACGCCGCCGAGGGGTGAGGAGTCTCCTTTGCTGGCCCAGAGTTCCTCGCCTCGCAGGATTTGGAAATCGGAGAGCGGGGTGAGGCCGTCGAGAAAGGTGTGGGTCTCGTGGAAGAGACCGGCGATGAGGATGCGCATGGTGGAAGATTAACGCACAATGACGCGCGTTCCTGGCCGAATGAGTTGCGGAAGTCGAATGGCGTCCCAGTTGGCAAAGCGGACGCAGCCGGCGCTGCGCGTGCGGCCGATGGTGCGCGGCATGGCGGTGCCGTGCAGGCCGATGCCCGACTTGCTCAGGCCGCACCAGATGACGCCGATGGGGCTGTTCGGCCCGGGTGGAATCTGAAACGCCTCCTCCCCGCGCACGCCTTCTTCGAGGAACCGCTTGTCATAGCGGAAGGTGGGCGTGGCCATCATGGTCACCACTTTCCAGGTGCCGACAGGGATGAACTGCGGCTTGCCGGGGGTGATGGGGAATGCGGCCAGCATCATCTCCTTGTCGCTGTAGATGGCGGCCATGCGCTCTGTGGTGTCCACCACGATGGTGTGGCTGCTGAGGGTCGCATCCGTTTTGAAGCCCTGCATCGGCTTGATGTCCTCGATGCGAAAGGACTTCACGTTGGGCACTACGATGATGTCTCCGGGCTTGAGCGCGGCCATATTCTTCTTGGGGTTGATGGCGGCCACGAAGGACTCGTCTGTGTGGAAGCGTTCGGCGATGAGTTCCAGCATGCTGCGGTAGGCCATGAAGGGATAGACCGACGCCTTTTCGTAGTCCTCGGGCAGGTCGGCGGTCACGTAGCGGGTCAGGATGGGCTGAATCTTGAACGCGGCGAAGATGATGGGCACCTCGGCTTCCGCTTCCTCCTGAATGCGCGCCCAGTTGTAGAGATCCTTGTGACCGTGCGCGAAATTGTAGTTCACCACCGCCTTGTAGGTGAACTCACCGATGGCGCCATCCAGCTTGCCGGGGCCGAAGAGGTTTTTGTCGAGGAAGATCTGGATGCGCAGGATGGTGTCGCGGTCCTTGGGCACGGAGGGGTCGTCTTTGGCCGGCCCCAGGTCCTGGGCTTGGACCGCAACCGTGAACAGGCAGAGCAGAAGGAGGTGTTTCAGCATCGCCTCCATGCTAATTCGCCTTCGGCAATGAGCAAGAGAGTGCGAACCCTTGCCTGAAACGGTTATGGCGCTTAGCTTTTCGACATCCATGCCCGTCACCGTCACCGACACCCGCACCCCGGAACAGCTCCGCCAACACTACGAAGTGGAGCGCGAACTCGCCGACCGGCTGCGAAATGCGACCAAGGAACAGCGCCGCACGCTCTACTCCGAAGTCTATGACGAGCTGTTCAAACGCGTGCCGCAGCACCCTCAGCACACCAACAAGTCCTCCCCCGAACGGCTGGCGGCCGATGTGGCGGAAAAGATGGAGATTCTGACGCCCTTTTTGACACCGAAAACGGTGTTCCTCGAAGTCGGGCCGGGAGATTGTGAGCTGGCCAAAACGGTGGCGGCTCAAGTGGCCCAGGTGCTGGCGGTGGACGTGTCCGATGAAATCACCCGCAAACGCACGCTGCCGGAGAATCTGCGGCTGGTGCTGTCTGACGGCAGCACCATCCCCGTAGCACCGGGCAGCGTGAATGTGGCCTACAGCAATCAGTTGATGGAGCACCTGCACCCGGAGGATGCGGTGGAGCAGCTGCGTCACCTGCATGCCTCGCTGGCTCCCGGTGGCGTCTATCTTTGCATCACCCCCAGCCGCCTGACCGGGCCGCATGACATCAGCTGCATCATTGATCGTGAAGCGAAGGGGTTTCACCTCAAGGAATACACCGTGGGTGATCTCTCGGCGCTTTTCCGTCAGGTTGGCTTTGCCAAAACACGCATCATTTTCGGCGGGCGTGGCAAATTCATGCTGCTGCCCACCTGGCCGGCGGTGATCTGTGAGAAGCTGCTGGACTTGCTGCCCCATGGACTGCGAAAAGCAATCGCGCTCAAGCCGCCGTTTCGCTGGCTGTTTGGGGTGCGGCTGGCGGGGTTTAAGGGGTGAGGCCTTGCTCGCAATTCTTCGTATTGTAGTCCCGCCTTTAGGCGGTCTGGGCGCGCTGTCCAGAACCGGCTAAAGCCGGTACTACAGAACAGCGATGGGTGTTTTACTCCCGCAGTGACTGCAACCAGCGGTCGAGCTGCTGCATGAGCTCGGGAGGACCATCATTGGGGAAGTTCTCGATCAGCCAGGTCACATCTTCTCTTGCGCCAGCCTTTTCACCGAGGCGCTGACGCATCTGCGCGCGGGTGAGGCGTTCGGCGGCGGACTGGGGATCGATGGCGAGGAGTAGGTTCAAATACGGGAGGGATTCGCGCAGGGAGCGGCTGTCATCGAAGACGCTGCTCATGAGATTGCGCAGCATGCGCAGGAGGATGGCCTGCTTGGTGGTGGGAGAGAGGGAGCCCTCGGGGAAATGGCCGTCTTCGGTGAGGTCCATCGCTGCCTGCTCCACGGTGATGAGCTTGCCATGCTCAAAGACATCCACGAGTTGGAGTTCGCCTTCGGGGCCGTCGCGATAGCCCACCATGAATTTGCCGGGGAGTGGAACGCCAAACACGCCCTGCACGCCGAGTGCGGAGGCGAGCTCCACATAGAGCACGCTGAGTGTGATGGGCAGCCCCTCACGGTCATCGAGGACTTCATTGAGGTAGCTGTTGGAGCGGCTGCCGTAGTCGCCGCGGCTGCCATGAAAGCCGTTCTCTTCAAAGAGGTAGCGGCTGAGGCGCTTCACGGCGGGGATGGTTCCTTTCGTGATTTCGGGATCGTCTTTGAGATCCAGCACCATGGCCTTGAAGCTGTTCAAGTAGGTGTTGATGTCGATCTCTGGATTGTCATGGCGTGCCAGCAGCAGGGCGCAGCGCAGCAGATTGATCTCCGGCTCGGGCTTGGCGAGTTCGGCGAGGATTTCCTTGGTCATGGCGCGACGGTGCAGCTCGTGCTCGAGTTCGCGCAGCTTCGCGGCTTCTTCCTCCAGCCTGCGGCGCTGCTCCACGAGCACGCGACGGGCGGCGGCGGGGTTTTCCAACAGTCCTTCCAAGGTTTTGTCGGCGGTGGCGGCTGCGGCGATGTATTCCTCCACCTTGGAGCGGAGCTGGGAGGCGACTTCGGGTTGAAGGGGTTTTTCGGCGAGATCGGTGCCGACGCGGAAATTGCGAAAATCCGCCACCGTGGTTCTGAATTTGCACAGCCCGGCGGAGCCGCTGCGCAGCCCGGTGTCGTCGCTCTCGATCACCTGCTTGCCATTCACAAAGCAGACCAGTCGCTCCGGCTCGACGCGCACACGCAGGGTGTTCCACTCCCCGGCTTTGTAGGCATCGCTGGGGACATCGGCGAGGATGGTCCAGGAATAGACATCGGGGCCGTTGAAGCGGGTGAGGCGCAGCTTGCCGCCGGAGGCATAGAAGCCGTAATGCTTTTCCGCGCCATCCGAGCAAAAAGTAAGGCCCGCAGCACCAGATTCGTCATCGAGCCGCACCGTCACCGACGTCTCAAAGGTGCCCTCGGGGACCTTTTGTGTGGAGAGGCAGAGTGCGCGGCCGCCAAAGCCTGCGCCGGGGAATTCAGAGCGAATGACGCCGGCATGCTGCGTCCACTGTGCGCCCAGAAAGGTCTGCCACTGCTTGGGATTCAGCGCGCCGATGGTCAGCCAGCGGGACATGGGCACGGGGTTCGGTTTTTCGATGAGGGTTTTGAGGTCGTTCACCGGCATGGCGAAGCCGAGGTTATCGGTCTTGAGGGACTTCAATGTGAGCAGCCCCAGCACGTTTCCCTGCATGTCCAGCAAGGGGCCGCCGCTGTTGCCTTTCTCAATGGGCACGGCGACCTGCAGCATCTCCAGTCCGTCGATGTCGCGGGTGGCGGAAAGCACCCCTTGCACGATGCTGAAAGCCAGTCCCTCAGGTGCGCCCATGGCGACGATGGGATCGCCCTGGCGGGCTTTGCTGGAATCTCCCAACGGCAGGGGCTTGAGACCCTTGGCGTCGATCTTGATCAAGGCAAGATCGTGGTGGCTGTCGCTGGCCTGGACGACAGTGACATCGTGGGTTTTGCCATCGTTCATCTCCACCTGCAGGCGGCGGGCCTCGCCGATGACATGCAGATTCGTGGCAATGAGGCCGTCCTCGCTGATGATGAAGCCGGAGCCGATGCCGTCAGTGCCTTCGCGGCCGAGCTGGGTGATCTTGACCAGCGAGGGGCGGATGGAGGCGGCGAGATCGGTGGCGGTGCGGGCAGGCGGGCTTTTAGGTTTGGCGGCGCCCTTGGTTGCGGCGGTGGCCTCGACCGTGAAACACACGGAAAACACGACCAGAAAAAAGAGGGTGCGTTTCATGGGATGATTTGAAGATTGCGTACGTGCCGGGCGTTTGGAAAGGTCCACTTTCGTTTATGAGCATACGCCGCGCCGCCTTTCTGTCATTCTTGTCCTTTTCAACTCTCGCCTCATGGGCGGATGAATTCCCGAAACCCTTCAACACCGAAAAGGGAGAGCCGATGCCTGCCGAGGAGGTGGCGCGGACGATGGAACTGCCGAAGGGCTTCAAGTGCGTGGTGTTTGCCGCCGAGCCGGATGTGCAGCAGCCGATTGCGATGAGCTGGGACAAGAAGGGCCGTCTCTGGGTGGCGGAAAACTACACCTATGCGGAGAACCCCATGCGCTGGGACACCAAGCTGAGGGACCGCATCATCATCCTGGAAGACAAGGACGGCGACGGCAAGCATGACGGGCGCAAAGTTTTCTGGGAAGGCGGCAGTTACCTCACGAGCGTGGAAACTGGCTACGGCGGCGTGTGGGTGCTGCACAATGGCACGCTGAGCTTCATCGCCGATAAAAACGGTGACGATGTGCCGGATGGTGAACCCGAAGTGTTGCTGGATGGATTCAATGTGAAGACCATCGGACACAACATCGTGAACGGTCTGCGCTGGGGTCCGGACGGCTGGCTGTATGGCCGCCACGGCATCACCGACACTTCGAGCGTTGGAGCGCCGGGCACGCCTGCGGACAAGCGCATCAAGATGAACTGCGCCATCTGGCGCTACCACCCCACGCTGAAGATTTTGGAAACCGTGGCGCACGGCGGCACGAACTCCTGGGGTCAT
The DNA here is from genome assembly GCF_057652315.1 of Prosthecobacter sp. Pr1. Lineage (NCBI taxonomy): Bacteria > Pseudomonadati > Verrucomicrobiota > Verrucomicrobiia > Verrucomicrobiales > Verrucomicrobiaceae > Prosthecobacter > Prosthecobacter sp. Pr1. The sequence goes on from NZ_JBYFBS010000005.1 coordinate 146,890, forward strand.
GACTGGAATGCCAATGGCGAGCTGTTCATGATCAACACGGTGATCGGCCACCTGTGGCATGTGATCCCTGGCGCGTACTACCGCCGCATGTTTGGCACGCATCTCAATCCGCATGTGTACGAGATCATCGAGCAGACGGCGGATCACTTCCACTGGGACACGGGCGCGGAAAAATGGAGCGACATCCGCAAAGGCGGCGCCAGCCCGAAGACCTCGGAGCTCGGCGGAGGGCACGCGCATGTGGGCATGCTCATCTACCAGGGCGGAGTCTGGCCGAAGGAATACGAGGGCGCCATGCTTACCTGCAACCTGCATGGCAACCGCATCAACATGGACCGGCTGGAGCGCGAAGGCTGCGGCTACGTGGGCAAGCACGCGCCTGACTTCATGCAGGCCAAGGACAAGTGGTTCCGCGGGATCGACCTCCTCACCTGCCCCGATGGCAACGTCGTCGTCTCCGACTGGAGCGACAGCGGCGAGTGCCATGACAACGACGGCGTGCACCGGACGAGCGGTCGCATTTACAAGATCGTTTACGGGGAGTCCAAGAAGGGCGAGCCGATCAACGTGGCGGCGATGAAGGATGAAGCGCTCGTGAAGCAGTTGGACTCGTCCAACAGTTGGTGGGTGAGGCAAGCCAGTCTTGAGCTGCAAACTAGGTCCGTGGGATTCAGTGACAGGATCAAGAAGATTGCGAACATTGCACCTGCATTGAAGCCGGGCATCGTTCTCACCAATGCAGACAACCGCCTAGGGGTCGCGAACACAATCGACAGAGAGGTCACTTTTGCCATCGCGATGAAATTGTTGATTGGAAAGTCACGGTCTCCAGACGAATCGATTCGAGCTACGGCAGTAAGAACTATTGCTGACACGAATTGGTATGCATTGTCTGAAATAGCCAAGGAGGATGACAAGCGAAACAGCCAAGGAGTGTACACCAATGGTGCGTGGCTCATCAATCCCGACAGGACTTTTGCCGCAGTGCTGCCTGACGCAATCCAGCTGGCCACTTCAGAAACTTCAGGGCTCGTTCGCTTAAACATCGCTTCCGGCTTGCAGAGAATTCCCTTGGAGTATCGCTGGCCCATCGCCACCGCTCTGGCCAAGCACGAAGAAGACACGAATGACCGCCAGCAGCCGCTCATGATCTGGTATGGCATCGAGCCTGCCGTGGCGGCGGACCCGCTCAAGGGCGTGGAGTTGATCAAGGAGGCAAAGCTGCCCACCGTGCGCCGTCTGGTGGCGCGGCGGATCGCGGAGATGATCGAAACGAAGCCGGAAGCGGTGGATGCGCTGGTGGCGCTGATGACGGAGCAGAAAGATGTACGTGACGATGTGCTGGCCGGACTGGCGGCAGGCTTGGATGGTTTCAGCTCGGCGAAGAAGCCGAAAGGCTGGGATGAGTTCATCACCAAGAGCGGCGGTCTCCCGGCTGCCGGAGCGGACAAGGGAACGGCAACGTCCCCTCTCCTCGCGCTCTCCGCAGTCTTTGGCAGCGGACGTGCAGCGGACGAACTGATCGCCATCGTGAAAAACACGGAGGGGGATGCGAATGCGCGCCTCAACGCCTTCAAGAGCCTCACGCGCACCGCCAAGCCGGAGCTGCTGGCCGTGATTCGTGCGCAGATCAATGACAAGGTGCTGGGCACCGTGGCACGCAATGCACTGGCGGCATATGACGATCCGAACATTCCGAAGGCGATGCTGAATCCATGGCCCGGCCGCAGCGAAGAGCAGCAGGCCGCCACGGTGGCGACGCTGACCTCACGCCCGAGCTACGCGAAGGCGCTGCTGGAAGCGATCAAGGCGAAGAAGGTGCCAGCAACAGCGATCTCCCCTTTCCAGGCGCGGCAGATCCGCAGCCTGGGCGATGAATCCCTCAACACCCTGCTCACTGAAGCCTGGGGCGAGATTCGCGACACACCGGAAGCAAAGAAGGCGGAGTTTACGAAATGGGAAGGACTGCTGACGAAGGACACCCTGGCCAAGGCCGATCCCTCCAAAGGACGCATGATCTTCACGTCGGCATGCAGCGCCTGCCACAAACTCTATGGACAGGGCGGCGCCATCGGCCCTGAGCTGACGGGCAGCGACCGCCACAACCTGAAGTACCTGCTTGAAAACATCCTGGACCCCAGCGCCGTGGTGCCTGCGGATTTCCGCGTGAGCGTGCTCAATCTGAAGGATGGTCGCACCATCACTGGCGTGATCCCCGAGCAGACCGAACGCACCCTGACGGTGCAGACGCCAGCCGAGCGGATCACCATTGAGCGCACACAGATCGTGAAGCAGGCACAGCTTCCGATTTCTCTGATGCCGGAAGGACTTCTGTCGGCGCTGGGAGACGAGAATGTGAAAAATCTGATCGCCTACCTGATGTCGAACGGGCAGGTGGAGATGCCGAAGTAATGACGAAGGGGAGGCTGCAAGCGTACGGCTCACTCAGTGTCCGCACTCCACTCAGAGCTGGGTGCATGCCCAGCTTTTTTGGAGTGCGGCTGCGGGAGCTGCCGCTTTCGAACGTCTCGTGACAGGCGCAAGCTGAACGGCTCGCGAAGAACCACCCGGCTCATGCTTTCGAATGCGCTTTGGCATGCGTATGCCCGTCCGGCCTGCGAAAGCGGCAGCTGCGTTCGTTCCTCACTGCGCAACCGCAGCCCAAATGGTTTGCGATAGCGCGGCCATTCGTCATTCTTATTGCATGCCTCACTTCTTCGACTGGATCGCCGCTGCACGCCCGAAAACACTGGGAGCAGCCATCGCGCCTGTGGTGGTGGGGTGCGCGCTGGGGGCGAAGATTTCGGGACACTTCGACTGGTGGCTGGCCTTCTGCACGCTGGGAAGCTGCGGGGCGCTGCAGATCGCGACGAATTTTTTCAATGACGCGCTGGATTCCATCAAAGGGGCGGACACACAGGCACGCATCGGGCCGAAGCGCATCACGGCCAGCGGTGTGGCTTCGCCGAGGGCGGTGAAGTTTGCGGCGTGGCTGATGCTGGCGGTGGCGACACTGCTGGCGGTGCCGTTGTTTGAGGCGCGGGGGTTGCCGATTCTGTTCATCGGCATTCCATCGCTGTATTTCTGCTTTGGCTACACGGGCGGGCCGGTGCCGCTGGCGTATCGCGGGCTGGGAGAGTTGTTTGTGATCTTGTTCTTCGGCTTCGTAGCGGTGACGGGCACGGCCTTTGTACAAACCGGGGAGTGGTATGAGGCTGCCATCGTGGCGGGCTTTCAAATCGGCTGCCTGAGCACGGTCTTGATCGCCATCAACAATCTGCGCGATGTCGCGGAGGACGGGCAGACCGGCAAGAAGACGCTGGCCGTGCGCTTCGGCGTGGGCTTTGCGCGGGCGGAGATTGTGGGACTCATCGTGGCGGCTCATGCGGCGGGGATTTACTGGTTTGAGCAGGGCTGGCCGCGAGCGTTCACGCTGCCGCTGATCACGCTGCCAATTGGCTTGTTCGTGGCGTGGCGGGTGATCGCCGAACCACCCAGCCGGGGGCACAACCGCCTGCTGGCGATGAGCGGCGGGCAACTGCTGCTGTTTGCGGGGCTGATGTGCTGGGGGATCGTGAAGAGTGCGGATGTGATGCGGTGAACACGCCGGGTGCGGCGTATAGAATTACAAGAGCTAAACCCGAATGACCGACGCCCCTATCTATGTCCATGAGTATCTCCTGCGCAGCGGCGTGGCGCTGAATGCGGTGTCGATGCGGCGGGTGTTTGCGGGGGCACTGATCTGCGTGGATGGCGGCTATGGCTGCGTGCATCCGTGGCCGGAGTTTGGCGATGCGCCGGTGGAGGAGCAGTTGCGTCTGCTCAGTGAAGGGATCACGACTCCGGTGACGGCGATGGCGCTGCGCTGTGCGGAGATCGACGGTGCGGCGCGGCGTGCGGGTGTGAGTTTGTTTGAGGGACTGGAGATTCCGCGCAGTCACTATTCGTGGAGCTTTGCCACCGACACCGAGGCGCAAATGGAGCGCGTTCTGGCGGAAGGCTGGCCCGCGATCAAGGCGAAGGGTTTTGCGAATTATGGCGAGACAACGCGCTTTCTGGAAGGCTGCGCGAAGCGGTTTGAAACGCAGGGCGTGCGGCTGCGCGTGGATTTCAACGGCGTGCTGGACCGGCTGACATTTGGCAAGTTCATCGAGTTCATGCCGCTGCGCGTGTACCGTGCGCTGGATTTCGTGGAGGACCCCTTCCCCTACGATGCGGCGGCCTGGGAGGCTGTGCGGCAAAAGTGGGGTGTGAAGCTGGCGCTGGACAAAGGCTGGAAGGACGGCACGCAGGGCTTTGATGCGGTGGTGGTGAAGCCCGCGCGGCGTGACTGGCGGATCGTGGCGGAGACCCATCCGCAGCACCCGCTGGTGCTGACCTCGGCGATGGATCATGCGCTGGGGCAGATGTTTGCGGCGTATGAAGCGGCGGTGGCGCAGTCCGAGGGGCAGGCGCTGGACTTCTGCGGGCTGTGCACGGAGCATCTGTTTGAGAAGGATGAGTTCTTTGAGCGTGTGACATCTCACGGCGGCCATTTGTCAGCGGACCGCAGCGGTGGCGGGCTTGGATTTGGCGATGTTTTGGAGGCGCTGCCATGGAGACGGCTGTGAAAATGGAACCCGATTTCTGGACGGACGGCAGCGTGTGGGTGGGCCGCTCTGAGCACACGATGGAAGGTGCGGGCTTGGCCGAAATGGCGGCACGGGATTTGCAGGCGCGAGACTGGTGCTTTTTTCAAACGAGCGGCACGGAGGGCGCGCGTAAATGGGTGGGACTGACGAAGCAGGCGCTGCTGATCTCTGCGCGCGCGGTGAATGAGCACTTCGGCATCACGGCGCAGGACCACTGGCTGCTGGCGCTGCCCACGCATCATGTGGGAGGCTTCGGCATTCTCGCGCGTGCGCATCTCAGCGGCAGCGCCATCACCCGGCTGGAGGGTAAGTGGAATGCAGCGGCGTTTGTGCAGACGTGTGAAGCTGTGGGCGCAACGCTGGCCTCACTGGTGCCCACGCAGATCTTTGATCTGGTAGCGGCGCAACTGAGGGCCCCGGCATCCATGCGTGCGGTGCTGGTGGGTGGTGGGGCTTTGAATGCAGAGCTGGAGGCTGCGGCACTGGACTTGGGCTGGCAGGTGCACCGCACCTATGCCATGACGGAGACGGGCTCCAGCGTGGCGGCGCAGCCACGTCCGGGCGCCGAACTGGAGGTGCTGCCGATCTGGCAGGTGCGCACGGATGCGGAGGGCGTGCTCACTGTGAGCGGCCCCGCGCTGGCGCTGGGCTATGCGATCAGCGAGGAAGGTCGCTGGCGCTGGGAGCCGATTCCGGCAGAGGGTCTGCGCACACGTGACCGAGTGGAGATTATTGAAGCGGGAGGAACACGCCGCCTGCGCTTCCTCGGGCGCGAGGCGGGAACGGTGAAGATCCTCGGTGAACTGGTGGCCTTGGGCCCCATTCAGGACCGCATCGAGACGCTGCGGCTCAAACTTGGCTCAAGCACTGCAGACGCGGCCGTTTGTGATGTCGCAGATGCTCGCAAAGAAAGCCGACTGGTACTGGCCGTGAGCGGCATGACTGAGGATGAAGCCGCGCAGATGCAAAAAGGCCTCAACGAAACGTTGAGGCCTTTTGAGCAAATTCAAGATGTCAGCAGGCTGCAGGCGATACCGCGCAGCGATCTGGGCAAAGTGCTCCTGGCAAATCTGCGGGAGCTGCTGTGACGATCAGTTTTCCTTCGGAGCCGAGCCATCCAGCGGGGTGATGACTGGGCGGTCCTTCATCTCGGGGGAGATGAGGTAGTTTTTCGGATTGGCCGGATCGGTGATGAAGGAGATGAGGAAGAGCTCCTCGATCTTGTCGGTCAGGGTTTCCTGGGAAGTGCGGACGGTGGCGTGGACGTAGCCTTTGTCCTTTTCCTGGACGAGGCCGAGCACGATGACTTTGAGAGTCTCCTGCTTCCGCTTCGTGGCTTCGGGGGTGAGCTTGAGCTTCTTGTGCCAGGCTTCGCGATCCACCTGATAGAACTCCTGAGGCGACATTTTTTCCAGTTCGCTCACGCCCTTCACATTGTAACCGGCGAGCATGTTCTCCTCATCGGACATGGTGGGGGCGGACTTGATGATGTTGACCGTTTCACGCTGACGGCGCTCCAGGGAGGAGGGAACCAGCATCTGGGATGCGGTTTTCCAGTCCTGCTGCACGACGGCGGTGAGGTACTTTTTCACCAGGGCGGCGCAGGGGTGATCCAGCGGCAGCTGCTCGGCCTGAACCGGCAAAGCGGTGAGGCTGAGGAGTGAAACGGCAAACAGGCTACGAAGAAAGAAACGCACGTGCATAGAAAAGTTGGAGGGGGGGGAGCGGAAGGGTTTGTAACCGCTGGCAGAATGCGCGTCAAATAAAGAAAGCCGGAGCAGGCCGGAGTTATCGCGGGCTGCGTATTGTAGATGTCAACTTGTCATGCCTTTAGGATTTCGCTTTTCTTTATGAACAATTAGAGCCTATTTACCGACAAAGCAGTCTGCTTGATCACAACAATCAAACTATTATGAAACATCTCATCCTCACCCTCATTACTGCTGCAACATTCTCATCCTGCGCCACCGGCCCGGCCGCTCAACAGGGCGCTGTTATCGGCGGACTCGGCGGTGCTGCTGTCGGCGGCATCATTGGTTCCCAAAGTGGTCGTGGCCTCGAAGGCGCTGCCATCGGTGGTGCGCTCGGTGCTCTGGGTGGCAATGCCATCGGCAATGCCCGTGACCGCCGTCGTGGTTACTACTATTAATCAAGTCTCTGCAAATACATACAATCCATCAACCCAAATATGAAAAAAACTCTCCTCACTGCCCTCACCGCCCTTTCGCTGGTTTCCTGCGCTTCCGGCCCTAATGCTCAAACAGGTTCTGTGATTGGTGCACTCGGCGGCGCAGCCGTCGGTGGCATCATCGGCAACCAGAGCGGACGTGGCCTGGAAGGCGCCGCCATCGGTGCCGGCCTCGGTGCCCTGGGTGGCAACGCCATTGGCAATTCCCGTGACCAGCGCAACCAGCAGCAATACTACCAGGGCCAGCAGCAGGGCTACCGTGGACGCCAGCAGCAGCAGGGTTACTACGACCGCAACGGCAACTACCACTACTACTAAACGCATCGCATCTTTGCTTGCATAGCAACGATCCCCGGAGAGCCTCACCTGATGATGTCAAAAATCGGTGAGGCTCTTCTATTTTTTCGTGAGAACGACTGGCGTTCGATTCTGGTGCGTCTGAACACGCGGGACACGCATCCGCTGATCCAGTTCATCAAGTATGGCATCTGCGGCATAGGATCGCTGACCCTCACCACGGTGATTTTTTATGCCCTGTCCAGATGGGGCATGTATCCAGCCCTGGTCAGCAGTGGTGTGACCGATGAGGTGCGTGCGGTGCACAGCATCTACAATAACATCATCGCCTTTTTCTTTGGCAACATCTTTGCCTATGTGACCAATTCACTGTGGGTGTTCACTCCGGGACGGCATCACCGGGTCTTGGAGTTTGTCTACTTTTCGGTGGTCAGCTCGACTGGGTTTGCCATTGGCCTGCTTTCCGGGCCGTATCTCATCAAGTGGTATGGCATCAGCACATTGACAGCCCAGTTGCTGCTGATCGTTTCGTCCACTCTTGTGAATTTCATCTGCCGGAAGCTCTTTGTGTTCAAAGGTTGAGGCCGCATGCTGAACGTCGTCCTGTTTCAGCCGGAGATTCCGCACAACACGGGTGCCATCGGACGGCTGTGCCTGGCCACGAATGCGCGGCTGCATCTGATCAAGCCGCTCGGCTTCAGCCTTGATGACAAGCAGCTCAAACGCGCCGGACTGGACTACTGGGCGGAGGTGGATGTGCGTGTCTGGGAGAGCTGGGAGGCACTGGCGGCGGAGATTCCTGCCGGGGCCGCCTGCTGGTTCATCGAATGCCAGGGCGAACATACCTACTGGGAGGCCGACCTCACAGCGGATGAGATTTTCCTCGTCTTCGGCCCGGAAACACGTGGCATCCCGGCCTCGGTAATCCAGCCGAAGCGCTGCCTGCGCATCCCGATGCAGGGCACGCGGAGTCTGAATCTGGCCACCGCTGCGGGCATTGTGATGTATGAGACGCTCAGACAACGCACGCTGGCGGGCATCATGTCTTGACGCCGCGTGGCATCTGCGGAGCGTACACCCTTATCTACATGAGCCAGGAAGCAGCCCCACTCGCCGCACACGATGTGCACCGTACCTACCACCTTGCGGGGCATGATCTGCCCGTGCTACGCGGCGTCAATGTCGAAGTCGCCGCCGGTGAAAAGGTGTTCCTCTGCGGCCAGTCCGGTGCAGGCAAAACCACTCTGCTCTACGTCCTCGGCGGGCTGGAGCAGCCCACATCGGGCGATGTGATGGTGCATGGCCGCTCGCTGTATCAGGCGGCAGCCGCCGAGCGTGCGCGCACGCGCAACGAGGTCATGGGATTTGTTTTCCAGCATTACTTCCTGCTGCCGGAACTCACGGCTTTGGAAAATGTGATGCTGCCGGCCATGATCGGCGGCAAAAAAGCCGAGACCCGCGCCCGTGAACTGCTGGACAAGGTGGGCCTCACGGCACGCCTCCAACACCTGCCCACCGAACTTTCCGGTGGCGAGCAGCAGCGCGTGGCCATCGCCCGCGCGCTCATCAACAACCCCGGCATCATCTACGCCGACGAACCCACCGGCAATCTCGATGCAAGCACCGGCAGCGGCGTCATCGACATGCTGATGCAGGTGGTCGATGAGGCCAAAAAAACACTCGTTGTCGTCACGCATGATCAAACCCTGGCCAAGCGCGGTGACCGCCGCCTGCTCCTCAAAGAAGGCCGTCTCGAAGAAGGTTGATGCACTCGCCTTGGTGCTGAAACGAGATTAAACTTCTGCACGCGTATGTCTTCGGAATCTCCCATGCCCGCCACGGACTCCCCTCCCTTCCCAGGATCACAGCGCCGGAAGCGCGGCTGCTTTGGCTCGCTCATCCGCCTGCTGTTTCTGCTCACCCTGCTCATCGCGCTGGTGCTGCCATTCACCCCCTTTGCCGGCAAGATCAAAAAAGCCATCCAGGACATCGTCGCCTCCGCACGGAGCACGAAGGAGCGCATCGTCACGCGTGATGTGATGCGGGATGTGATCAAGGAAGTTCCCGTCGTCAAAGAAGTGACCAAGGAAGTCATCCGCGAAGTCCAGCCGCCGCTGCCGGAGAAATACATCCCGCGCAAGGACATCGATGTGGCCACGCTTTTCAACGGCATCACGGTCAAAACAAACCTGATCACGGAAGAGGGTGGCTTTGCCAGCCTGGAGCGGCTTGATCCCGAGGCCTACAAGGCGGAATTCCAGCTGAGCATCCGCGTGCCGAAGGCGAACCAGACGCTGGACGAACTCTCCCGCATCAACAAAAACCTGCCCGCGATCCTGCCCGGACTCGGTGTCATGCTGCCAGCAGCGAAGGTCAGCGGCTTCTACCACAAGCTTTACGAGAACAAAACCAACCGCGTGCAGAACGACCTCACGCGCCTGAATAGAATCCTCGACCGTCACAACTTCTATGATACCGAGACCATCTTGGAACTGACCCACCCGACCACGCAGCGCCGCGCGCTGCTCGTGCAGTCGGAGATGGATGTGGTGGCCGACGGCTCGGATGGCGACCGCATGCCGACGCTGGAGGAGTACATCTACCTTTCCGACTACTACCAGCCCTTCACCAGCTATGCGTGGGCGAAGACCACGAAGACGCCGAACCCGCTTCTCGCCAAATGGGAGGACCGCCTGCAAAAGGCGCAGGATGAATTCTCAAAGAAGGGCCTGAGTTCATCACGCAACCGAGAGCTCAAGGTGATGATCGACCAGCTCAAGCTTGAGGTCTCCGACTTCAAGGTGCGCAGCAGCCTCATCGCGGACAAAGACCCCTTCATCGTCATCTCGCTGCTGTTCCGCGGCTATGCGGATCAGAACAAGTTTACGCCGCAGATCGGGGACTACGCGGCCGTCATTCACGAAGGAAAAATCTATCCCGCCATCTGCGGCGACTACGGCCCCAGCTTCAAAATGGGCGAAGCTTCGCTGCTCATGGCCAAAACCATCAATCCCAAGGCCACGCCCTACATCCGGCCCGAAAGCGATCTCAAGGTGACCTACCTCATCTTTCCCGGCACGGCGGAGAAGGAGCGCAGTGCTCCAGACCTCGCGAAATGGCGGGAGAAATGCCTGGCTCTGCTGGGAGAAGTGGGCGGCGTGGGTGCTGGTTTTGAGCTGCACACCTGGGAAGACCCGTTCAAGAAACCGGAGCCGCCGCCACCCGTCACCGTCATGCCACCTGCGGCCAGTGACGCAGCCACCCCCGGCACTCCAGGAACGATAACGACCCCTCCGGGAGTGCCATCCACCACAACGCCTCCCCTGCCCGGCCCCGCCACGGCACCGATCAATCTCACCCCCATCCCGCCATCCCCCGATGCGACAAAGTCCGGTGAAGTGAAAGCCACACCGAAGGCCGCACCTGCCAAATCGAGTGGTGCGAAAGCGAAGAAGAAGTAAATGCGTTGCAAGAATGGCACTCAGTTAAGGCTGGGTATCGTTCGCTTCGCTTGCTTCTGGTCCTGCACTCACGAGAACGCGGCAGCGTCTTGGAGTGCGTGCGGCAAGCCTGGGCGCGACGCCGCTTTCGCAGGCCGGACAGAAGTCTCAGGCCAAGAGGAGCATACAACACCTAGCGAAAGCGGTGTCGGCGATGCAGGCTTGCGCCGTGCATCTCTGCCACCGCACTCCAAGACGCTGGCGCGTGACTCGGGTGCCCAAGACCTCAAGAACGCACGCCCCCTTTAACTGAGTGCCACTCATGCCTGGCAGCGTTGCTGTCTGCTATCCTCAGTCAAACACCACGGTCTTGTTTTTGACGACCAGCACACGGTCACGTGAGTGCCACCAGAGAGCTTTAGCGAGGACGGTTTTTTCCAGATCGCGACCGAGACGAACGAGGTCCTGCACGCTGTCTTCGTGACTGACGCGCATGACGTCCTGGTGGATGATCGGACCTTCGTCGAGGTCTGCGGTGACGTAGTGACTGGTGGCGCCGATGATCTTCACGCCGCGCTGGAAGGCCTGATGGTAGGGCTTCGCACCGACGAAAGCAGGCAGGAAGCTGTGATGAATGTTCAGGATACGGTGAGGAAACTCCGCGATCATCGCCGGACTGATGATCTGCATGTAGCGGGCCAGCACAACGGTGTCGATGCGGTTCTGGCGCAGCAGTTCGATCTGGGCCGCCTCCTGCGCGAGCTTGTTGTCCTTCGTGATCGGAAAGTGATGGAATGGAATGCCGAAGCGCTCTGCCGCCGGCCGGAGGGTCTCGTGATTGGCAACGATGAGCGGGATGTCCACGGGCAGGTCGCCGGATTCATGACGAGCGAGGAGATCGTAGAGGCAGTGGTTCTCCTTGGTGACAAAGAGGGCGATGCGCTTGCGCTGGCTGGCAAAGCTCAGGCGCATCTGCATTTCATGCCGGCGCGCCATGGGCTGCAGGCGTGACTCGATCTCTTCGTTGTCGAGCGTGAACTTCTCCAGGCTCCATTCCAGGCGCATGAAAAAGGCGTTCTGCTCGGGGTCGATGTGCTGCTGCAGATCGATGATGTTCCCCTGATGGGAGAAAATGAACCCGGTCACATCATGCACGAGTCCGGGACGGTCCGGGCAATGAATGAGGAGTGTTGCGATGTCAGCAGAGGCCATGGTGAATCAGGATTACGAACGTGAGGCGGGGAAACGCGTACAAATGCCGTGGCCTTCGATCAGGCTGGGAATCTGCTCGGCATGACGACCGGAGGCGATGATGCACTCCACACCGCCGTGCACTGCGTCCTGCACGGCGCGCAGTTTGGAAATCATGCCGCCTGTGCCGAGCGTGGATTTTTCCTCTTCGGCGTGGTGGATCACGTCATCGACATTCTCGACGACAGGGATCGGGCCCTCTTCAGGTTTCTTGGTATCGCGCAGAAGTCCGGGAGCGCTGGTGAGGAGGATGAGGACGTCGGCGCCCCAGAAGCGGGCGACGCGGGAGGAAAGCTTGTCGTTGTCGCCGTAGCGCAGTTCCTCGATGGCGACGGAGTCGTTTTCATTGATGACGGGAACCACCTGAGAGAACTCCATCAGGCGATCCAGCACGGCTTTGACGCGTGGCGCGCGATCCGCGTTTTCGAAATCTTCATGCGTGACGAGAAGCTGAGCGACGTGCAGGCCGTGATCCCGCAGGAGCGATTCATAGGCGTGCATGAGGTGCGTCTGGCCCACGGCGGCGAGCGCCTGCAGGGTGGTCACATCTGTTGGACGTTGCTTGAATTCAAGCGGCTTCAGGCCGGAGGCCACGGCACCGCTGCTGACGACGACAACCGAATGCCCGGCACGCTTCAGAAGTGCGACGGCCTCCACGAGTTTGCGCAGTTGCACGGGATCGGGTTCAGGCGCGTCTTTGCGCGTGAGAATGCCGGAGCCGAATTTGAGAACAATGCGCTTGGAGGCCATGAGTCAGGGGGGAACGAGGGGCGGCGAATATGGCGGGGTGCGCTGCGATGCAAAGGGCAAAAGGCACAGAGATGGCCACAAAAAGGCGCAAAGAGGTTCAAAAAAGAGGCGTGGGGCGGCTATGCCAGGGAATACGGAATCCAACCGTGATTCAGAGCCCGAATCGAAAGAAGATCAGACTCTGATTTTTGCCCTTTTTGTGCCTCTTTGCGGCCAATCCGAATCTTACCACCGCACCACGGAACTGGCCCAGGTGAAGCCGCCGCCGAAGGCGACGAGGAGGACGACATCGCCTCTTTTAAGACGACCGGCCTTGTTGGCTTCGTCGAGAGCGACGGGAATGGTGGCGGCACTGGTGTTACCGTATTTGTCGAGATTCATGAACACACGCTCCAGCGGCAGGTTCAGACGTTCGGCGATGGCGCTGATGATGCGCGCATTGGCCTGATGTGGAATGACGAGCGAGACATCCGCTGCGGTCAGACCGGCCATTTCCAGCGCCTGCTGAGAGGCCTCCAGCATGCGGGTGACGGCATGCTTGAAGGTTTCGCGGCCTTCCATGTGAATGGTGTTGGGATGCGACTCGACGTTTTCGGGGGTGATTGGGCAGGCGGAACCGCCGCCTGGAACCTTGAGGACGTCAGCGAGAGTGCCGTCCGTGCCCATGACCGTGGACAGAACTCGTCCGGGAGCGTCGGTTTCCGATTCATCGGCACGGCGGATGACCACTGCGCCGGCTCCATCGCCAAAAAGCACGCAGGTGTTGCGGTCTTTCCAGTTGATCAGGCTGCTGAGCTTTTCCGCGCCAATGACGAGGGCGGTGGTGCGGTTGCCGGTGTTGATGAAATGACGCGCGACCTGAAGGGCGTACAAAAAGCCGGAGCAGGCGGCCGAGATGTCAAAGCAGACGGCATTCACGGCTCCGATCTTCTTCTGCACAAAGCAGGCGGTGGACGGGAAGAACATGTCCGCCGTGACGGTGGCGACGATGATGAGCTGAATGTCCTCTGGAGCCACTCCGGCGCTGGCCATGGCGCGGCGGGCCGCTTCGGAAGCGAGATCACTGGTGGCCTGCTCTGGCGCGGCGATGCGGCGCTCCTTGATGCCGGTGCGGGAGGTGATCCACTCGTCGGAGGTATCGACAATTTTGGACAGATCTTCGTTGGTCAGCACTTTTTCAGGCATGTAACTGCCTGTGCCAATGATGCTGGAGGCGCAAAAGGGCTGGGAACTAGGAGCGGGCATGGAGGGAAATGGAATGGGCGGTGGCGGCGGCTTCGATGTGAGGCCCGACCTGATGTTGGATGGATTCGCAAGCCTGACGGATTGCGTTCTTCATGGCAAGCGGAGATGCACTGCCATGGGAGATGATGGTGATGCCCCGGAGGCCCAGCAGCGGCATGCCGCCGACCTCGTCGGGATTGGTGCGGTAGTGGACGCGCTTGAAGGCGGGCTTGGCCAGCAGGCCGCCGATCTTGGTCCAGAAGCCGCTCTTAATTTCGCTCTTCACCATGCTGAAAATGGTGTGCGCCAGAGCTTCGGCGTTCTTTAAAATGACATTGCCGGTGAAGCCGTCGCACACGACGACATCCGGCGGCGTTTCCCACACGTCATGGCCTTCGACGTTGCCGATGAAGTTCAGCCCAGCAGTGTGGCGCAGCAGCTTGCCGGTTTCCTTGCACAAGGCATTGCCCTTTTCAGCTTCGGTGCCGTTGGACATGAGGCCGACGCTGGGATTTTCCCGGCCCAGCACGTGGCGGGCAAAGGCGCTGCCCATGATGGCGTTCTGCACCAGATGCGCAGGCTCGCTGTCAGGATTGGCCCCGGCATCGATCAAGATCCAATGCTTGGTCAATGACGGCATGATCGAGGCGATGGCAGGCCGCTCGATGTGCGTGAGGGTGCGCAGTTTGATCAGAGAGGCGGTGACGGCGGCACCGGTGTGACCGGCGCTGACCACGGCATCTGCCTTGCCATCTTTGACCAGATCCACGGCCACGCTGATGGAGCTGTCCTTCTTCTTGCGCACGGCGTCGATGCCGCTGTCAGACATTTCGACGACCTGGCTGGCGGGGACGATTTCCAGTTTCGGGCTGGAGATTCCCTGCTTCTGCAGTTCCTGCTCAATGGCAGCCGGAACGCCCACCAAAAAGAGTTTGGTGATGGCGGGCAGCGACTCGAGGGCGAGTTTGACGCCGCCAATGGGGTTTTGCGGGGCGAAATCGCCCCCCATGACATCCAGTGCGATCTTCATTCCTGCGGTTGCGTGAGAGTCTTCAAAAGTATCGGGAAACGAGTCTTAAAGCGTGCGGAAGCGGGAATGCAAATGGGAGTTTTTGGCCATCTAGGACAAAAACAAACCGGGAGTGCAGTGACTGCACTCCCGGCTGAAAAAACGCAGGCTTAAACGGCGCGTCTAGTACACGCCTTCCACGATGGTTTTCTCCATCGCGCCGAAGGGGCGGACGTCGGCGACGCCGTCCCAGGCATAGGGGGCGCGGGGCTTGCGGCGCATGGCCTCGTCACGCTCCAGGAAGCGGGGCATGAAGAACTCCTTGGTCAGGGTGGTGAGCTCCACACGGCCCCAGGCGTCGTATTCGACGGTCTGGTCGGTGTTCTTCGGATCCACCACACGCAGCACGGCGCGGGGCTGCGGTGCGTAGTAGGTGATGGAGAAATTGTCCTCCGGGGTCAGCGGCACGCTGGCGGCCAGGCCCATCAGGGTGTTGCCGTAGGTGGGGTAGAAGCCGATGCGGTTTTCCAGCACTTCTTCGATGATGAAGCGCACGTACTGAGGCGTCATGGTGGTGCCACCGACGAAGCAGCCACGGATGCCAGCGGAGTAGAGATCCACCTTTTCAGCGAGGGCTTCGAGAAGCTTGGGGGTGGTGAAGATGGCGGAGATTTTGCGATTCTTCAGCAGGAGCACAGCCTGATCCACCACGTGGTCCATGTACTGGCGGGCGACGTCGAACTGCTTGTTGGAGATGAGCTTCTTCACAAAGCGGGGGTCGAGATCGACGAAGTAGCAGGAGCTGCCGCGGTAGTTGGCCAGATGCTCCACGGCGAGGCGGAGGCGGCGGGGGCCGGTGGGGCCGACCATGATCCATGATTCACCCGGCGGGAAGTGCTTGTCGTCGAGCTTGTGGCTGAACTCCTCGTAATCAACGCGGAAGTCATTCCAGCCAATGCGCTGCTTGGGCATGCCCGTGGTGCCGCCGGTTTCGAAGATGTTGAAGGGTTTGCCTTTGAAGGCGGCGGGGACCCAGACTTCCGGCTGCTGATCGCGGAGCCATTCGTCCTGGAAATGGGAGAAGTTTGCCAGGATGTCTTCGTAGCTGTTCACCTTGCCACGGGGGTCGAAATTGTTTTTGGCCCAGTCGAGCCAGAAGGGACAGCCGGTTTCTGGCGAGAAATGCCAGTTGATGATTTCGCGGACTTGGGTGTCGAGTTGGGTTTTGGCTTCGGCTGGAGTCATGGACGGGACGGGGGATGGGAGCGGGGAATGTGAAACGGGAGGCAGTAAACGAAAGTGGAAATCACAGCCTTTCGATCAAGAAGCGTGAAATAAATTTCAGCAACTTCGTCCAAGAGGGGTCAGTTTAACGACGCAACCCAATCCACATCATGAAACTCAAGCATCTGTTCTGCTCCGCCCTTGTTCTGTTCACGCTGGCCTCATGCGTTGTCGGCCCCGGCTATGGCCGGCCGATCGTCAGACCTGTGGGCCGGCCTGTCGTCAGGCCCGTTGTTCTGCCCTATGGTGCACGGCCCTACCACCACGGCGGAGTGCGGTATTACAATCATCGCGGCGTTTGGTACCGCCCCCATGGCGGCGGGCACATCATCGTTCCGCGCCCCTATTAAGACTCGCGGCAAGCGCACGCTGGCATGCTAGTGGTGCCGCAGTTGAAAACCAGTATCCACGTGAGAAAGGTGCACAACGGCATCGCCGCTGTGATCGCTCTCGATTGCAGCGGTCCCCTTTCCCGCAAAACATGAGCCTTTCCCTCACTCAAGACGACAACACCGCCCTTTTTCGCAAAGCCTGGACGCTCTACGACGCGATTTCCGAGAAGAACTACATGTTCCACCGTGAGATCTACGACCACGTCTCCGGGGTGCTGCAGCAGCGCCACGCGCAGGGGCCTTATCACCTCCTCGATCTTGGCTGTGGGAACGCGCGCTTCCTGGCGCCCTGCCTGAAAACGGCACCGCCGGCCAGCTATGATGGGGTGGACTTGTCCGCGTTCGCTCTGGGTGAAGCGCGCACGTATTTGCAGGGCATTGCCAACACGGGGCTGCACCACAAGGACATGCTGAAGGCGGTGGAGGACACGGACTCGGCCTTTGACGTCATCTTCAGCGGCTTTGCCGTGCATCATCTGGATTCCGCAGACAAGCAGCGCCTCTTCAGCGCCTGCGCCGAGCGCTTGGCTCCGGGTGGTCAGTTCATCCTGGTCGATGTCGTGCGCGAGGACGGCCAGACACGTGAGCAGTACCTCGACAGCTACCTGAACTGCATGCGCACACTGTGGACGGAGGTGCTGCCGGAGCATCTTGAAGAAGCCTGCGCCCACGTCTCCGCCTACGACTTCCCTGAGACCCTGGCCGATCTCACGCAGATGGCCAAGCAGGCGGGACTGTCGCAAACGCGGGTGCTGGATCGTTTTGCCCAGCACCACGTAATGCTTTTTCTAAGTTAGATTTGGAAATTCTCATTGCCAGTTTCTCGGGCTGTTGGTTAGGCTCGCGAAATGCGATTATTGCTCTGCTGTTTCTTGCTGACCTGCATGGCGGCAGGCCAGGATTTGACCTCAAAGGTGCAGCGGGATGACGCGCCGCTGGCGAATCCAGGAACCGTCGTGCTGAGCTATCGTAATGCCGTGGGAGCCGCGCGTGACAGCGTGGTGACGATCTGGGTGCGGCATTGGAAGCCTAGGAACGAATGGCTGGATGACCGTTATGACCTCATGCCGCATGACACACGCCGGCCCGCCGGCAATGGCAGCGGCATCGTGCTGACCATGGAGGGGCTGGTCATGACCAACTACCATGTGGTGAACGGGGCTCAGGAGATCATGCTGCGGGCACGTGGCAGCACCGAGGATATTCCGGCTGAAATCGTGGGCATGGACGGGGCGACGGATGTGGCGCTGCTGCGGGCAAAGAGCGGCACATGGCAGCCAGCCACCCTGACAAACAGTGATGCCACGGAGCCGGGAGATGTGGTGCTGGCGCTGGGCAGCCCCTTTGGCCTGGAGCAGACCGTGACTCTGGGCATTGTCAGCGCCACCGGACGTGCGGAGATCCACGGCCTTGCCAGCAGCTTGCAGGATTTCATCCAGACCGACGCCGCCATCAATCCGGGCAACTCCGGCGGTCCCCTGATCGATGGCCTCGGTCGCGTCATCGGCATGAACACGGCGCGCTATGGCGGAGAGGGCATAGGACTTGCCGTTCCGGTGAATCTGGCGCTGAAGGTGGCGGAGGATCTGCTGAAGAACGGCCAGGTGCGGCGAGGCTTCCTCGGGGTTCGACTGGTCGATGTGACGGACGGCGTGATCGCGGAGCTGAAACTGGGATCCGCCGTGAAAGGAGCCGTGGTGATGCAGGTCGAGGAAGGGCAGCCGGCGGCGCAGGCCGGTCTGTTGCCCGGAGATGTCATCACTGCGGTGGACGGGCAGGCAGTGACGAGCCGTGCGCGCTTTCTCATGCGCATGACGACGTTTCAACCTGGAGAGCGCGTGAAGCTCGCGCTGACACGGAACAACGAAGTGCAGGAAGTCCAGGTAGCACTGATTGAGACGCCCGGAACCAAGCCGCCGCCCCAGGCGCTGGAATGGGAGCTGCTCCCGGGACTGCGGGTGGTGCTGGTCAACGAAAAGCTGCGCAATCAGCTTCTACTGCCGAAGAACTTTCAAGCCTTGCGGACGCTCACCGATTTCAAAACAGCGGACGGCACAGTCAAAGTGGCGGCGGGAGATTTTATTTTGCGGGTCAACGGACGTGGAGTCACTCGCGCCCTTGAGGACAGCGATGAGCAGTACATCGAAAGGCTGCGCCCCAAGAAACCCCTCGTGCTGCTGCGACTGCAGCAAAAGTCCGGCGCACAGGCGGATGTCGGCTTCCCACTGCCTGCCGTGAAGTAACCCGCAGCCAATCATTTCCCTATCATGAACACACCTCTAAGGTCCGCACTCCTCCTGCTCACTGCCTGGATTCTCATGCCGGTGCATGGCGCTGAGCCCGTTTTGGAACAGGCCAACGGGGCCAATCCCGCATTGCTTGGATTTTTGGGCACCCCGGGTCCGGGACCCTACCTGCGCGGCACGCCAGTCTGGCATCGCAGCGGACAAATATTCGCGCTTGAGCCACACGCCGTCGGACTGCACCGGCTGAGCATCTGGAAACCGGACCCGAAAACGTTTCGTGCCGCACGCACGGCCATGTTCAATGTCGGGGAGTCATGGTGCGTTTCGCAGCGCGGCGATCTGCTCTGCGCGCAGTCGCCGCGCAAGGACGACGAGGCGCTTGACCCTGCCACCAACCGGATGGCCTGGCGGGCGGGGGCGTTTGGCTGTTTCCGGATGCAGGACGGCAAACGGCTGTGGAAACTGCCGATTCGCGAAAACGAATTCGTCACGGGAGCGGCGTTCACCCTGGACGACAAGATGGTGGCCGTGCTGAGCATCTGGAGCAATCAGAAGAGCCTGCGCCTGCTCGATGCCGCCAGTGGCATGCTGTTGCGCCAGCATGATTTCGAGGGGCGGGCGTCAGGGAGCGAATTCCAGTCATGGCGGCTGATGATGCGTGCCGATGAAATCTGGATGCAGCACAAAGAAGAGGAGAAAACCGTCCTGCTGCGCCTGCCCCTGAGCACCTTGCAGCCGGTGAAGGTGAACTGCCCACCGCTGGAGGAGCTTCGGGGTGGAGTGTCGGTGGCGCCGGATGGCAGGCACATCCTGCTGGAAGGAAACGGCGAGGTCACCTGCCTCGGCCTGAACAACGGCAAGTGGAGTACTGTTTATGAAGACCATGACTACCACCCGGTCACTGAAGGCGGGGGAGTCGGAGACACTCTGCACAATGCCATGTTCACACCGGATGGTCGTGCCATCGTCCTTGTCTCCGATGACTCCGCACGTGTGACGGATCTGGCCTCGAAGAAGACGCGACGCATCAAGCTGGATGACTGTCAGGGCGGCACCCTGTCGCCTGACGGCGGACATCTGCTGCTGGAGCACGAGCATGGCCTGGAGATCATCAGCCTGCGTGAAACGGATGCCACCAATCCAGCGCGGCACCGCCAGTCGGTGCGCCGGCCCCATCTGCTCCGGTTTGCCAAAGACGGCGGGACGCTGTTCTGCAACGATTCCGAAGGGATCTGGGTCTGGGACATGGCAACCCGCAAACCGCGTGCCTGGTTGAAGAGCCAGCATCATCATAGCTCGGTCGAGAGCACCTTTGACACCCTGGCTTTGGTGGCCAATGAGACGGAGGCCCTGGCGGAAGAACACGACAATTATCTCCGGTGGAAGCTGCCAGCACTCAGCGGTCCGCCACCTGAAAAACCCCTGATCGTGAACCCGGAGCTGGCATTTGGCGGGGTGAGTTCGGCCCAGTTAGGCGATTGGTCTTATTCAGGTGTCTTCGTCGACCCTGCGGAAAAGTGGTTCATCACGGCGAACAGCCTCGCGCAGATCGTGATTCGTCGGGGGCTGGGTGCTGGCATCTCACGCGGGGTCAAGGACAAAACGCCGCCAGTGAGCTCGCAGCATTGGTTTTTCGGCCAGGATGACAGCTTCACCTTTTTCGGTGAGACATCCTCGGCATGGCTGCGGCTGGATTTGCAGCAGGGCACCGTGGCGGAACTCTCCACGGTCCGCTACGAGCCCATCGCAGTGCTGCCCCGGCGGCAGTTCGTCATCAGTGAGGGGAATGCGCGCATCTGGGCCAGCAGCTTGGACGGCAAAACAAAACTGCCCGACTTCGAAAAACCCGCGCGCGGTTATTCTCCCGATCTCAACATCAAGGCCGCGGTGAGCGCGGATGAAAAACGCTGCGCCTGGATGCTGATGGACGACGTGCGGCAGCGGCAGCACTTGTTCGTATGGGAGATCGAAACCGGCAAACTGATCGGTCAGACGCCCATGATGACCAACGACATCAGCTGCCTAGCGCTGCAAGCCGAAGGCGCCATGGTGGCGTGCGGACACCAGAACACCGCCATCTCGCTGTGGGATGTGGCAAAGCTCACGCCGCTGCCAGCTCCTGCTCCTGCCGCCATGCCGACGACTGCGCCCCCCAGACCGGCTGCCACTCCCACGCCGAATTCACCAGCGCCTTCTGCCACCGTCCGGCGTGAGCATCGATTCGGCAGCGGCTTGTGGGATTTTCGTGAAAACGGCACGGTCACGAAAGGCGCAAGTCTGCCGGAGGCTGGCCTGCTGCGTGTCGATTCCGCTCTATTTGAATCAAAGGCGCACCAGCTCACGCACCCGTATGACTTGAATCGTTTTCAGAGCGCCCAAATGAATTTCGACGCCGAAACACGCGCCCGGCCTGGTGAACCGCAGTTCCGGCCGCTGCAAAGCCGCCAGTACGTCAATGTTTCTGCGGGCCTCATCCAAATCAGTGAAGGGCAGGCCGGGGATGTCTGGGTGTCCCGCCAGGTCGGCAATCCAGCAGGTTCAGGCGGTGCGTTCCTGACTTTCACCGATGCCTTCACCTTGCTGGGCAACGAAGACAAAAACGTCATGGTCGAGTTTGACGTGCAGTTTCCCGCGCTGACCAAGTCATTCATCGATTCCAGCTTCAAACCGGTGGTGATCGAGCCGGACGGCGCGCTCAAGGTCGCGGCGGACGCCGTGTGGATCGCCGCGCTGCCGGAGAAAGGCGCGGCGGCCACCGTGCCGGTGTTCATGTTTCGCAGCGCCTCAGGTGGCACCACGGCGCGGCTGATGTGGAAGCCGGAGACCAGCACACTCACCGTCAGGCATCCCGTCGCGCTGACGCCCGGGGAGACACGCTACGTGATGCATGCGCTGCGTGTGATCACCTTGAAGGATGGCGAGTCGCCCGCGCAGATCACGGTGCCGCAGGTGACCGATCATGGCATCCTGACGCTGGAATCCGTGCGGCGTCACGGGGTCAATTTTGGCCTGACAAATGAGCACGATACCACCATCCCTCCACGCCATCCCAACTCACGCCGTATCCCCGACGAGTTTGGCGCGCAGTGGGAGATCGATGCCGGCGGCAGTCTGAACAACAGCACCACCACATCTTCCGCGCATCAGTTGTGGATTGATGGCGCGCCGCTTCCCTTCAGCAGCCCCGGCATGTTCGTTTTTCGCAATGTTTCCTGGGTGAACGATCAACCCACGACTTTCTCCTCCACGGTGAATGGCTCGTCATTGCACAAACAGGTCACCGTCTTGCGCTCCGTCAGTCCATCGGGGGATCAGTCCCTGCCCCACATCATCGACCACGTCATCAATCAGACGGACCAGCCGGTGGTCGCGCATCTGGTCTATGTCAGCACCTTCGCCGAACCGGTCAAGGCGCTGTACGATGCCAGCGGGCGTCCGGTGCAGCCCGCAGCGGCGCCTGTGGCGGGCGCGGCGCTCGGCGGTTCACTCATTGTGGAGTTCTCCGGGCCGACCCGCCCGGCAACAGCGCTCTCCTTTTATCAGGACGGTGCCGCCACCCAGCCCAAGGTTTCCTGGCCCTCCGCCAAAATGCTGAAGATCGAGTATGAAGTCACGCTGCCGCCCAAAAAATCCGTGGAATTCTGGCATGGTGCCACGCAACGCGACCTGGCAAGCTTCAGTTCCGTCCCAGAAGCGTTCACCGGAGTGCTGCCCTTCAAACGAAATCCCGTCATTCAACGGGAAGGCCTCATGAATGTGAAGTGAGCCTGCACTTCACGGCCTGAAAGACGCTCCTGACGGGTCTCGTTTGCCTTCGCACCCCCGATGATCCGACAAGCCCTCTTTCTCGCTTCTATCTCCGCCGCCGCGAGTGCTGCGGACATGACGCATTTTGAGCAGCGCATCCGCCCGCTGCTCATCGCGAACTGCATCGACTGCCACGGCCCTGACAAGCAGAAGGGCGGCCTGCGACTGGACTCCCGTGCCGGATGGCAGACCGGGGGCGATTCGGGTCCGGCACTGCTCCCTGGCAAGCTCGCCGAGAGCAAGCTCTGGCAGGCAGTGAGCTATGCGGACCGAGATTTACGAATGCCGCCCAAGCGCAAGCTCAAGGACAGCGAGCTCTCCGACCTCAAGCTCTGGATCGAATCCGGTGCCCCCGATCCGCGCGATGACGTGGCCAGCACCGGCAGCGCAGGCAAGTCCGCGCGGGCAGATGCCAGCTTCTGGTCCTTCCAGCCGCCCAAGGCTGCGCCGGTGCCGGTGGTGAAAAACACCGCATGGCCTGCGAATGACATCGACCGCTTCATCCTTGCCAAACTGGAGGCCAACCAGCTCGCGCCAGCGCCAGATGCCAGCACCTCCATTTTGCAGCGAAGGCTGGCCTTTGACCTCACAGGACTGCCGCCTGACCTGTCCCAGCCTGCACCGCTGACGCCGCAGGCGTATGAGAAGCGCGTGGACGAACTGCTCGCCTCCAGCGCTTTTGCGGAGCGATTTGCCTCGCACTGGCTGGACATCACCCGCTTTGCTGAATCTTCAGGCGGGGGCCGTTCCCTGCCCTTCAAAGATGCGTGGCGTTTCCGTGATTATGTCATCGAAGCCATCCGCGACAATGTGCCGGTGGACCGCATGATCACCGAGCATCTGGCGGGTGATCTGCTGCCAGCCACCGACTCCGCCGCACGCCGCAGGCAGGTCACGGCCACGGGATTTCTCGCGCTCGGTCCCACCAACTACGAGGAGCAGGACAAAGGCATGCTGCGCATGGACATCGTGGATGAGCAGCTCGACACGATGGGGCGCGCCTTCCTTGGCCTCACAATCGGCTGCGCACGCTGCCATGATCACAAGTTTGATCCCATCTCTGCACGGGACTACTACGCGCTCGCGGGCATTCTGCGCAGTACGAAGACGCTCAAAAACCACACTGACAACGTCGCGCATTGGATCGACACCCCGCTGCCGCTGGACGGTGAGGCGGAAGTCGCGCAGCAAAAGCACGAGCAGCAGGTGAATGCGCTGAAGGATCAAATCGCCGCGCTCAAAGACGACCTGCGGGATGCTGGCAGTGCGGATCTGCGGGCAAGGAAGAACATCGCCCTGAGCGATCTGCCAGGCATCGTGGTGGATGACAGCGCTGCGCAGAAAGTGGGCATGTGGAAGCAGTCCATCAGCTACGCGCCCTACATCGGCACCGGCTATCTGAGTGACAACAACGAAGGCAAAGGCGAGAAGACCGTGACCTTCACACCGAAGATTCCGAAGACCGGGCGCTATGAGGTACGCGTGGCCTTTAATGCGGGGCCCAACCGCGCTGAGAGCGCCACCGCCACCATCCTGCATGCGGACGGAGAGGAACTGAAAGGCGTGAAGATGACCACGGACTCCCTCAAAGGGCTGCAGTTTGCCACCCTGGGCACCTACCGCTTTGAGGCCAATGGTCAGGGCTTCGTTCTCATCTCCAATGCGGGTTCGCAGGGCTACGTGACCATTGATGCGGTGCAGTTTGTACCTGCGGATGAAACCCTCGCTGAACCGGCGGCCAAAAAAGAATCCGCCACCGCGAGCAAGCTCAAGCAGCGCCTCGCCGGACTGGAGAAAGAACTCAAGGCGCTGCAAAAGGACATTCCAGACCGCCCCGAGGCCATGTCCGTGGCGGAAGACAGCGCGCCAGAAGATGCGAAGATTCACATCCGTGGCAGCATTCGCAATCTGGGTGCCAGTGTGCCGCGTGGTTTCATTCAGGCGGCGCTCCATGGCAATGCTCCCGGCATTCCCGCCGAAGCCAGCGGCCGTCTGCAACTGGCGCAGTGGATCACCTCCCGTGACAATCCGCTGACGGCACGCATCATGGTCAATCGGATCTGGCACTGGCTTTTTGGCGCAGGCATTGTCCGCACCACTGACAACTTCGGCTCCACCGGAGAAGCACCGAGCCATCCCGAACTGCTCGATTATCTCGCCATCAAGTTCATCGAAGACGGCTGGAGCCTGAAGCATCTCGTCAAACAGATGGTCATGAGCCGCACCTACCGCATGGCTTCCACGAGCGCGGCCTCCGCTGCCCAGCATGCGATGGATCCGGACAACCGCCTGCTCAGCCACATGAACCGCAAGCGACTGGATGCCGAGTGCCTGCGCGATGCCATGCTCACGGCAGCAGGGACTCTGGATCGCGCCTTTGGTGGACCCGGTGTCAGCGAGGTCAAAGCAGTGGATGCCAACGATCAGAAGATTCAGAACATCGAGTACGGCTACCAGTTCCTCGACACGCGCCGCAGCCTGTACACCGCCGCTTTTCGCAATGTGCGCCACCCGCTGTTTGAAGTCTTTGATTTTGCGGACATCAATCAGCCAATCGCCCAGCGCACCACCAGCACCGTGGCCACGCAGGCGCTCTTTCTGATGAACTCCCCGAAGGTCATCGAGCAGGCGCGCAATGCGGCCGATGTGGTGCTCAAATCATCGCCTGAGACTGACAAACGAATCGAGACGGCGTTCCAGAACTCCTTGCAGCGCTCCCCCACGGAGAAGGAGCAGGCGCAAGTCCGCGACTTCCTCGAATCCAGCCTGTCCGGCAATGCCACGGCAGATGACGTGCGAGACCTCTGGGCGCGCTTCATCCAGACGCTGTGGTCCACGCCGGAGTTTCGGTTCTTGGATTAATCGAGCGGGCGCTCAGATACTCAGCGCCACGCGGCAGACCATTGCTTCGCGAAATACGTGAGAATCATGTCCGCGCCCGCACGGCGGATGCCGATGAGGGATTCGTTGACGATCTTGGTTTCGTCGATCCAGCCACCTGCGGCACCGGCTTTGATCATCAGATACTCGCCACTGACCTGATAGGCAGCGATGGGCAGCGTAGTGGCCGCGCGCAGTTTCGCGATGATGTCGAGGTAGGGGCCTGCGGGCTTTACCATGAGAATGTCGGCGCCTTCGGCTTCATCGAGCGCGGCTTCGCGCAGGGCTTCGCGAGCATTGGCGGGGTCCATCTGGTAGGTCTTCTTGTCTCCGGCCTTCGGCGCAGAATCCAGCGCGCCACGGAAGGGACCATAGTAGGCGCTGGCATACTTGGCGGTGTAGCTCATGATGGAAACGGCCTGAAATCCTGCGCCATCCAGCGCAGCACGCAACGCGGCCACGCGACCGTCCATCATATCGCTCGGGGACACGATGTCCGCACCGGCCCGCGCATGGCAAAGCGCCTGCTGGCAGAGCACGGCCACGGTTTCGTCATTCAAAATGCGGCCGTCATCGGTCACGAGGCCGTCATGGCCGTCGCTGTTGTAGGGATCGAGGGCGACATCGGTGATCACCGTCAGCGTCGGGTGCGCGCTTTTCAGCGCACGGATCGCACGCGGCACGAGGCCGTCATCCGCATGGCAGGCTTCGGCACCGCGAGTTTTGAGTTCATCGGGAATGCGGGGAAATAAAACGACAGCAGGAACGCCGAGTGCGTGCGCTTCTCCGGCTTCTTTGACCAACCCCTCAATGCTCCAGCGTGTGCAGCCGGGCATCGAAGCGATGGGAGTGTTGGCATCCCCTTCCTGCAAGAAGAGCGGATAGATCAAATGGCCCGGTGTCAGTTCCGTCTCGCGAACGAGATCGCGGATGGCGGGAGACTGGCGGTTGCGACGAGGACGGATCGGAAGGTTCATCTGCCGTGAATATTGGGGGAAAGCCGGGCGATGGGCAAATGGCGAATCAAGGCATCAGCGGCAAAACTTTCAGGCCCTCTGCCGAAGCAATTTCACGCTGCAAAACGTCAAAACTCAGAAACACAGAGGCCTGCCATTGCAACGCCGTGGCAATGTGCAGCAGGTCAAAGGAACGCGCTCCGCGTTTCATCGTGTAGCGTTCGCTCAACCGTTCCACTTCCCTGCCCATCTCTGCATAGTTTACACCTGCTTCGACAACCACGCCCGAATCCAGATCAAGGTCAAACTGCGCGAGCATTGCCATCGCTTCTGCCTCCAAATATCCTTTGCTGGCATCCTTGGAGCGAAGGAACACCTGAAACCTGGCGGCCTGCCGAAATTCATACGAAAGCAAAGGAGAAATCACTATGGGAGCGCCAATGTCTTCAAGAGTTACAATGGCCAGTTCTGAATGGCTTTGCTGCCGGTAAAGCGAGCATAAAAAGGACGTATCCGCGCAGTGCATCAGCCGTGGCAATGTTCGAGTTCGGCCTCGCGCATGGCTTTCACTTCCGCGTCACTGAACACGCGGCTGCCCCATGTCTGCCGAAGGCGTGTACGAAAATCAGGCAGAGGCACTCCGTGCGCCTTTTCCACAGCAGGAATGATGACCCCCAGCTTTTTTCCGGCTTTCGACAAAAACACCAGCTCACCGGCAGCCAGCAGGCTTTCGATGCGCGAGGTTTGATCAAGTGTTACAGTGGCCATTACGATAAAAAATAGCCGTTTTGCGGACCCATGGCAAGTGCTGCCGAGTCAGATCATCAACGAACCGGGCGCACCATGTTCGCCAGTCTCAATTTTTTGGCCTACCACGTGTGGGGGTTATCGTGGTGGCAGAGGGGAGATTTGAACTCCCGACCAAAGGCTTATGAGTCCTCTGCTCTACCCCTGAGCTACTCTGCCATTGCGATGGCTCCTGAGGTAGGGTTCGAACCTACGACCTAGTGGTTAACAGCCACCCGCTCTACCGCTGAGCTACTCAGGAATCACTTTTTCCCGCTCCCGAAGAAGGGGGCGAGATGGATAAACGTTCTCATCCATCACGCAAGTTTTTTTGGCACTGATTTTGAAGAGTTTTTAACTCACGGCATTTGCCGCGAGCAAATCACCCAGCAATCCGCGCTGGCGATAGAACTCGACTTCAGCCACGCCGGCGGCTTCCAAATCAGCGCGAATCTCTGCGGCATCACGCTCTGCGGCCACGTGCTGACGGATGAGCGCGGTCTTGAGGGCCTGCAAATCGAGGAATTCGATGTCCACCACCGGCGTCTGCGGCCATTTGCCGTCGGCCTGCCCGGCTTTGAGCACCTGCTTGAAGGGCTTGCCGATCTTCTGCGCCTGGGTCTTGGCCTCATTGATGCCTGCATACCAGTCGGGATGCACGAGGCGGTAGTAGTCGCGCATGGCCTGCTTGTTGTAATGAATGACCAGCTTGCGGCCTTCCACTTCGAGAAAGGTGGTACCACGGAAGGAGTCGGCGTCGATGGTATCGACAAAGAGCAGTTCCTCGCGATCCACGGCGAACTCCCATTTAAGATCCCACAGCAGCAGACCGGCGCTTTCCAGAAGCTCGCGCACGGCCCATCCGCCGAGGATGGCCAGCTTGACGGTGTGCAGGAAGTCATCGCTGCTGAGGCCGGACATCATCAGGGCCTCCTGCTTGCTGACGGCGCGGTCTTCAGGCTCGTACTTGCTGGTGAGGTCGTAGATGGGACGCTCCAGCATCTCCCACACGCCCATGGGCTTGGAGAGGCCGAGCTCCTGCTCGTAGCTGCGCTTGGCTGCTTCGCTCAAGCCCTGGTACTTTTTCAAGATCGAAGAGCCGCTGGTCACGCCAAAGCGCACGATGTACTCCAGAGGCACCACGTACGTGGCGCTCTGGTGAAACTGAGCGTAGTCAAAGACGTGGGTGCCCAGCAGATGGCGCTGCGGTGGGTGCATCACCGGGAAGCGGCGCACGACATTGTAGCAGCTCGGATTGGCGGGAAGGCCAGAGCGGACGATTTCACCTGTCACGGCATCCACCATGCCGACGTGATGCGTCGCGGCGCCGCGCTCCAGCATCGTTTCCATGGGGCCGGTGAGCAGTTCCTTGCGCCAGGCGGCGTCCATCGGCGTGTTTTCGATGGCGGTTTTCACGCGCTGCCAGGTTTCCGGCTGGGCGAGGCGGGAGTACATGGCGTGGCGGAAGATGGCGCGGTTCAGGTCGTTGCCTTCGATGTTGAAGATGGAGCCGACGTCGAAGACGGAGCCTGCAGGTGTGGTCTCACACACGACGTAGCCCGGATGATCTGGCACGGCGTAGAGATTCTGCACGGAGCCGCGATAGACGGGCTCGCCGAGTTTCGAGAGATCGAGATGCGTGGGCGCTGGGGCGGGATGGGACATGGTTCCGGGGAAAAACAACGGATTCCGCGCCTGCGCAAGTGCCGAGAGGGCCCGAGCTTCACAGAACATTGATTCTTTGACCACGGAATACACAGAATACACGGAAGGCAGAATCCTGAAGATCGGGTCATTTCCGTGTATTCTGTGTATTCCGTGGTTCAACGCCCCTCCTTGACTCATCACGCCTAGTGCGGAAACTCCGCCCTCCATGTCCGAAGCCGCCGCCACACCTCCCGCCTCCCTTGATTTCATCCGTGAAATGATCGCTGCCGATCTCGCCGCAGGTCGCAACGGCGGTCAGGTCGTCACCCGTTTCCCGCCGGAGCCCAATGGCTACCTGCACATCGGCCACGCGAAGAGCATCTGCCTGAACTTCGGCCTCGCCCAGGAGCATGCGCCGAACTCCCGCTGCCACCTGCGCTTTGACGACACGAATCCGACCAAGGAAGAAGTGGAGTATGTGGACAGCATCATGGCGGATGTGAAATGGCTGGGCTTTGACTGGGGCGACAACCTCTTCTACGCCAGCGACTACTTTGAAAAGCTCTATGGCTTTGCCGAGCAGCTGATCACCAAGGGACTGGCCTATGTGGATGATCAGACGCATGAGGAGATGCGCGCGAACCGTGGCACCCTCACCTCCCCCGGCACTCGCAGCGCAGGTGCAGCCCGCAGCGTGGAGGAAAACCTCGATCTCTTCCGCCGCATGCGGAAGGGCGAATTCAAGGAAGGCGAAAAAGTGCTGCGTGCCCGGATCGACATGGCATCGCCGAACATGAACCTGCGTGATCCGGCCCTCTACCGCATCCTGCATGCGCACCACCACCGCACGGGCGATGCCTGGTGCATCTACCCGATGTATGACTACGCGCACCCGCTGAGCGATGCGCTGGAATCAATCACCCACAGCCTGTGCACGCTGGAGTTTGAGCACCACCGCCCGCTGTATGAATGGCTCATCAACAACGTCGATGGCCTGCCCGGCGCACCGTATCAGCGCGAATTTGCCCGCCTGAACCTCACCTACACAGTGATGAGCAAGCGCAAGTTGCTCCGCCTCGTCAAAGACGATCTCGTCAACGGCTGGGATGATCCACGCATGCCCACCATCAGCGGCATGCGCCGCCGTGGCATCACTGCGGCTGCGATTCGCAGCTTCTGCAAAACGATCGGCCTGACCAAATTCAACTCGCTCACGGAGATCGCGCTGCTGGAGCACTCCATCCGCGAAGACCTCAACAAGATCTCCCACCGCGCCTACGGCGTGCTGCGCCCCATCAAGGTGGTGATCACGAACTATCCGGAGGATCAGGTCGAGCACTTCGAAGCGCCGAACCACCCTGAAGATCCTGCTGTGGGCACACGCCAGGTGCCGCTCTGCCGTGAGCTGTACATCGAGTCCGACGACTTCATGGAGTTCCCCTCTGACGGCTTCCACCGCCTCAAGCCCGGCGGCGAGGTGCGCCTGAAGTTTGCCTTCTGCATCATCTGCCAGGAGATCATCAAGGATGAGGCTGGGAAAATCGTGGAACTGCGCTGCACGTATGACGACGCCACGCGCCACGGCAAAAAGCCCGAGGGCCGCACCAAGCCGAAAGGCATCATCCACTGGGTGAGCGCCCGCCATGCCGTGGATGCTGCTGTCCGTCTGTATGACCGCCTCTTCACGGTGGAAACACCGGATGCGGATGCCGGTGAAGACGGCGATTTTGCGCAGTTCTTGAATCCCGCTTCGCTGGAAGTCATCACCGACGCCAAGCTGGAGCCCTCACTGAAAGATGCCGCCCCCGGCACACACTGGCAGTTTGAGCGCGTCGCTTACTTCTATGCTGATCCGATCGATTCGAAGCCCGGTGCGCCGGTGTTTAATCGCACGGTGACGCTGAAGGATGGGTGGGTGAAGAAGTAGGAGCCATTCCAATTTTCGTCCAAGGATGTTTTGGCGTGGGGACGCATGTGGGGGCACAGTGAAACTGCGTTCGTCATTCCCTTCCCCTTATGAAACTGATCCGTGATATTTTGGTGCTCGCCTCGGGCATTGTGTCGGCTCTTTACCTGCTGAACGTGGGCTTCGGCGTGGCGGAGTTTATTCCGGACAACATCCCCATCTTTGGCAATCTGGATGAAGCGGCGGCGACTGCGCTGCTGATCAACTGCCTAGCGTACTTCGGCGTGGACATCGGGCACTTCCTGCGGCGCAAGGGTACGGAGGAGAAACCGGTGCCGAAGACGCATGACATTGATGTGGAGACGAAGTAGGCCGAATTTCCAAATTCGGCTGGTTGAGAACGACATCCATGGTGACTATTCAGAAGCCCTCTAAAGTCGGCAAGATGAAGAGGGCTGATTCGCCAGCGGGGAGGCCGATGTGCGCTCCCGACGATTGCAGTTGCCCCCTCACCCAGCCTTTGACTTCGTCTATCTTCGCTTCGCTACGGTTCCCCGAAGAAGACATGCACCAAGCCATACCCTCGACGGGGAGAGGGGGGACGCATTGCGGCTCCGATGAAGTTTCCATGTGATCCTACGCGAATCCCCTCTCCCCGCCCACGGCTCCGTTGCTCCATAGCTCTTTCGGGGAGAGGTTGGGTGAGGGGAGAGATTTCGGGAGCGCACATTGCGCCTCAGCAGAACCTGAATAGTCACCTCGGAAGTTCGCTCTACACCACCACATCTGCCGCTTGCGCCTTCGTCTTCATCTCCGCATGTGAGCCGTGGATGAGGGTCCACTTCAGACCGGGACAGTAGCGGGATTCCCAGGCATCGCGGCGGATGAGGGTGTCGGCCGCGCCGTGGCGGAGGTAGGGGAAGTGGCGTTTGTGATGGAGGGCGAGGCGCAGCGGGGCGAGATCTTCGCTGAAGCTGATGAGATGCAGCGGCCGGAGGGGGCCTTTGGCGGCTTCGGCTTCGTAGAGGAGGATGACGGCGAGCCCGGTGGCGGCGGTGGCAAGCTGCGTGTCCCAGACGATGAGCGGCGGCGCATCGGCAGGCTGGCGTAGGTGCTGGATGAGCTGGGATTCGATGGCGGAATCGAGCTGCGCTGTCGTGGGCAGCGTTTTGCCGCTGCTGATGTGCCGGATGGCGGGTGGCTCGCCGTGGAGCTCGTAGTCGCCTTCGTGCTGCGGTTTGGTGGAGGTGCGCTTCGGATGCGTGACGGGATGGTCCACATCTTCGATGGGCAGGATCTCGCGGCGCTCCTTGTAGAGCGGCATGAAGCGGTCTTCCAGAATGCTCTGGCGGATCTCGCGCATGAGCTGGTGGTAGAAGTGGATGTTGTGCTGACCCACGAGCGTCCAGCCAAGCTGCTCCTGCGTTTTGGTCAGGTGGTGCAAGTAAGCGCGGCTGTGTGTGGCGCACACCGGGCAGGTGCAGGTGGGATCAAGGCGGTCCTCGCTGAATTTGTACACGGAGCGGCGCAGCTCCACGATGCCGCGTGAGGTGAAGGCGGTGCCGCGCTTCGCCACTTGCGTGGGGATGATGCAGTCAAACATGTCCACGCCGCGATGCACGGCCTCCAGCACATCCACCGGCGTGCCGACGCCCATGAGGTAGCGCGGGCGGTCTGCAGGGAGGAGCGCGGCGGTGAGCTCGCAGACGTCTTCACGCTCGTTTTTTTCCTCCCCCACGGCGAGGCCGCCGATGGCGAAGCCGTCGAAGTTAAGCTGCATGAGGCCTGCGGCGCTCTCGCGGCGGAGCTGCGGATACAGCGCACCCTGCACGATGCCAAACATGGACTGTGGCGAATCCTCACGCGCGGCGAGGCTGCGCACGGCCCAGCGCTGCGTCACCTGCAGGGCGGCGCGGGCGGTTTTCTCATCGGCGGTGGATGGGATGCACTGGTCCAGCACCATCATGATGTCGCTGCCGATGGCGCGCTGCATTTGAATGCTGAGCTCTGGGCTGAGCATGATGCGCTGGCCATCCACGTAGCTTTGAAACACCGCGCCTTTCTCCGTCATGGAGCGCGAGTGCGGCAGCGAGAAGATCTGATAACCGCCGGAGTCCGTGAGCACAGAGCCGGGCCAGTTCATGAAACGGTGGATGCCGCCGAGCTTGGTGAAAACATCCGGCCCCGGACGCAGCAGCAGGTGGTAGGTATTCGCCAGCAGGATCTGCGAGCCGGAGGCATGCAGGGACTCCTGCGTCTGAGCCTTCACCGTGGCCTGCGTGCCCACGGGCATGAACAGCGGCGACTGAATGGTGCCATGCAGCGTGTGAAACGTGGTGGCGCGCGCGTGGGAATCGCTGGCCTGCGCATCGAGCTGGAAATTGAGACGGGAGGGCAACATGGAACGCAGCGGCACGCGGTTACTTGTCCGCCAGCATGGCGCGCAGGCCGGAGAAGAAGTTGGTGTTTTCCTCCTGCGTCACGGTTTCGTTCATGTGCTTGGTGTAGTCGAGCTCTTCCACGTACTTGCGGTCGAGCTCCTTGAGGAAGGTGCTGGGCATGTTGCTCTGCTTCTTGCCCCACTTCATGCGCGTGCGAGTGTGGCTGAGCGTGAGCTTCTGCTTTGCGCGGGTGATGCCCACGTAGAACAGGCGGCGCTCTTCATCCACACGGCCCTCATCAAAGCTGCGTTTGTGCGGGAGGATCCCCTGCTCCATCCCCGGCAGAAACACGACCGGAAATTCGAGCCCCTTGGAGGCATGCATGGTGATCAAGCACACGCCCTTTTTCTTTTCGATGTCGTCCTTTTCTTCGCGCTCATCATTGAGGCTGACTTCATCCAGGAAACCCGCGAGGCCGCTGGCGCGATCGCGCTCCGCATGATTCGTCATGCTTTTGTACAGTTCATTGATGCCGTTCTCCCAGCCGGCGAAATCTTCCGGCTCCTTGGCGGCTTTTTTGAGATGCTCCATGTAGCCGGTCTCAAGAATCAGGGCCTGTGTCATGTCCACCAGATTGGTTCCCGGGGTGCTGGCCGGGCCTGAGTATTTGACGATGAGAGCCGTGAAAAGACGGATGGCATTGCGCCCTTTCTCGGGGATCTGGCGCAGGAATTCCTCGTCGCACAGCGCCACCCAGATGCTGTGGTGCTTCTCCATGCTGCGCTCACGCGCAAGCTCGGCGGTGGCGCTGCCAATGCCACGGGTGGGCGTATTTAAAATGCGCAGCAGCGCCATGTCATCGTGCGGATTGTGCAGCACTGAGAGATAGCTCACAATGTCCTTCACCTCACGCCGGTCAAAGAAGCTGCGCGCACCCACCACACGGTAGGCGATCTTGCGCTGGCGGAAGGCCTGCTCCAGCACGCGCGACTGATCATTGGTGCGGAAGAGCACGGCAAAATCTTCCAGCGGCTGCTTGTTCGCGAAGTGCGCGGTCTCCACCTCCTTCGCAATCATGTCCGCCTCCTCCTTGTCATCCTCATTGGCGATAAGGCGGACGAGATCGCTGCCATGATTGCGGCTCCACAGGGACTTTGGGCGGCGGCCCACGTTGTTTTTGATGAGGCTGTTTGCCGTGTGCAGGATGGGCGTGGTGCTGCGGTAGTTTTCCTCCAGCTTCACCACGTGCGGATTGGGGAAGAAGTTTTCGAACTCCGTGATGTTGGTGATTTCCGCACCGCGCCAGCCGTAGATGGACTGGTCGTCATCTCCCACCACGCAGACGTTGTAAGGAGCGGGCACCAGGGCACGCAGCAGGCGCATCTGGAGCGAGTTGGTGTCCTGGAACTCATCCACCATCACGTAGTGGTGGCGGCTCTGCACCGTGGCACGCACATCGGCATGCTCTTCCAGCAGGCGCACCCCGAGGATGATGAGATCATCGAAGTCCATGACGTTCAGCCCGCGCATCTCGTCCATGTACTTTTCCATGACGGCGGCATCGAGGCTTTCCTTGGGATCGCCCAAACCCTCACCTGCGTTCTTGGCCTTGCTGATGCGGGAGAGCGCCATGCTGGGGTCCAGCGTCTCGTCCTTCACCAGCAGCGTCTGCAGCACCCGCTTGATCAGCGTCTCCTGCTCGCCCTGGCTGTAGATGGCGAAGTTGTTCTTGTAGCCCACGTGCTCGGCAAACTCGCGCAGCAGGCGGACACAAAAAGCGTGGAAGGTGCCTACGACAACCTTCTTGCCGAGGCCGTCGCGCACCATGCCTTTGACACGCTCGCGCATTTCGTTGGCGGCTTTGTTGGTGAAGGTGACCGAAAGAATGTTCTTCGGGTTGATGCCCTCGTTCACCATGAAGCTGATGCGCGCGGTGAGCACGCGGGTCTTGCCCGTGCCTGCACCCGCGAGAATGAGCAGCGGACCATTGATGGTCGTGGCGGCCTCGCGCTGCTGCGCATTGAGTGTTCCAGTGAAGCTGCTCATGGCGCTCCCGCACCTCGCACGGGGAGTCCACGTTCACGCCATTCATTCAGCACCTGGGGCAGGAGCTTGTGTTCCTCGACTTTGATCCGCGCATGCAGCGTCTCCGCCGTGTCGCCGATGTTTACCGGCACCTTGGCCTGCGCCAGAATGCGACCGGCATCGATCTCAGCAGTCACCAGATGCACGGTGCAGCCGGTTTCCAGCTCGCCTTCATCAATGGCAAGCTGCGGAGCATTGGCTCCTTTGAACTTCGGCAGCAGCGATGGATGCACGTTCACAATGCGACCGGCATACGCGGTGATCACCGGATCCTTGAGAATGCGCATGAATCCCGCGAGCACGACGACGTCAATGCGTGCGCGCTCCAGATGCTCAAAGATTTCCTTTTGTGCCGCGTCACTGAGGCGGCGCGGATTGTCACCGCCATCGACAAACAGCGCGGGCAGCCCTGCGGCGCGGGCGATCTCACGAAAACCGGATTCTGCCTGATCGGTGAGGGCGATGGCAATCTCAGCCTTCAGCTTGTTGTCAGCGATGGCTGCGATGATGGCGCGAAGATTCGAGCCTGCACCGGAGCCCAGCACGGCGAGGCGCAGCAGGCCGCTTTTTGTCGCGCCAGAATCCCCCGCCTGCATCTTGTTGATGGTCTTCGTGGTTGAGCGCCCTGGCACCAGCGGCAGGATGGAAATCTGCGTGCCTGCGGCTTCCAGCGCGTTGCGTTCTTCCCGATTGAGGGACTCCACGGTGTAGTCACCGCCTTTGGCATACACATGCGGTTTGATGGCTTCAATGAGCGAGGTGGCGCGTTCGTCATCAAACACAACGACGGCATCCACGGCACGGAGCGCGGACATCACTTCCGCACGATCATGCTCGGGATTGAGCGGACGATCCGGGCCTTTGAGCTGGCGCACGGATTGATCTGAATTCAAAGCGACCACCATGGCATCTCCGAGCGCACGGGCCTGCTCAAGGTAGCGCACATGGCCTGCGTGCAGGAGATCAAAGCAGCCATTGGTGAACACCAGTTTTTTTCCCTGCTGATCCAGGGTGTCACGCAGGCGCCGTACATCGGCGATGGTGGCGGGGGTGTAGTCATCGGGCATGCTTTGCTATTGGCGCGAAGCGTGGCGGATGCAAGGTGGGAGAGGTTGGAAATTTAAAGGATGGAGAAGCTGGGGCGGAGCGGTGGTGGTGCAGTCAAATTTTCGTTGTTGGTTCGGTGATTTTTTCTTCCTTGATCCCGGGTGGAGTTTCGGGTGCAAGGACAGCGGTGGCCAGCGGGAATTTGGAGTGCGGCTGCGCAACCCTGAAAGGGTGGAGCTGCCGCTTTCGAGCGTCTCGTGGTTGGCGTGGGGTGAGGGGCTGGCGGAAGTTCACCGGCTGCCGCTTTCGAACAACTCGTGATATGCGTGAGCCGTGCAGCACGTCGAAAGCGGCAGCTGCGTTCGTTCCTCACTGCGCGACCGCACTCCATATCAAACATGCCCGCGCACCCGTATACCACATTCTACCTTGAGCTACCTAGATGTATCTTTACATGCCATCAAGAAGCTCACCCTCTGAACAAAAAAAAAGCGGAAGGGATCGCCTTCCGCTTTTTGAGAGATGATGGAGATAAAACTCAGCCTTGCTTGGACACGACCTTGTCGGCGGTGCTTTCGAGAACGGCGGCGCCGGGATCACGGGTGAGGGGCCAGTAGGCGTCCATGTTGAGCTTGGCGGGCGGGGCCATTTTGAACTGCTCCCCGGCCTTGGTGGCGAAGCCCTGATAGGCAAGCGGCATGAGCGTGATGCAGACGCGCTCCTGATCAAACTTCTGCACGTGCAGCGCGGCGGCGAAGGTGCTCTTCTGATCGAGGATCAGGGAGTCGCCAATCTGATATGGATCAGCCTTCTCCTTGTTGCCCGGAAGCACGATTTCAATGTCCACGTCCTCGATGTCTGCGGAACGCGCACGCACCACCCAGCCTTCGGTGATGACATCCTTGGCGGTGAGAGGGCGCGCATTGATCACCTGGAAGGAGCCCTTCACATAGAGAGGCTGCTCCTGCTTGTAGTTGCGGATGTAGGACCGCTTGAGGAGATCATTCTTCACGGCAAGCTGCTCGCTGTTGAAGGCATAGAACTCGGCCAGCAGATCACGCGCAGGAAGGAACTTGCCCTGCGGCACGGTGTAGTTGGTGAACTTGCGAAGGGGGTCGAGCTTGTCGAAACGTGCGAGCACGCGGTAATTGAATGGTTTTTCAGGGTGGGCGAACACCATGATGCTGAAGAACCAGCAGAAGGTGGCAAAGCCCATCAGCAAAGTGATGAGAATCGTCCACCAGAAAATGCCGCCGGAGTCTTTCTTCTTGGAAAAGCTCCCGCCACCGTAAGAACGGTACTCATTGCCGTCGCTCAAAAATCGGATTTGCATGACAGTTTTGCGAAAATTTTAGTATTTATAGATCAGGAATGTTCAAATTCTACAATATCGACTGAATTTGAAAAGGAAATTTTGTGAATAAGTTGGCAACAAGATTGCTTCAATAATGGCCAGAGGAATCAATAAATCTAAGTCTTAGATTCAGGTAGTCTGAGGTTCAAAGGAGGTGCCGCACCCACAGCTGCGGGCGGCGTTGGGATTGGTGAGCTTGAACCCGGCATCCGCCAGGGAGTCGACGTAATCGATCTGGCAGCCGCGCAGGTAGCCGAGGCTGTCGTGATCGATGATAATCGAGACACCATCTTGAGACTGCACTTCGTCGTCCGTTTTGGCCTGATCCAGGCCCATGACGTACTGCATGCCAGCGCAGCCGCCCTTCTCCACCCGCAGGCGCAGCCCGGTGCCCGCTTCGGCGTTCTTTTCCGCGATGAGGGATTTGAGATGTTCGATGGCGCTGGAGGTGAGGGAAATCATGGTTGGGCAGGCAATGGCGGTCGTGTGTCTGATGGCCGAGAAGCACGGAGATTGCAAATCCCCATCTGGCATCCAAGATAACATTTCTGGGTTGTGGTACAGGCTACGCCTCCCACCCCGCACTTTATCGAAATACATGGCAAAAATACGCATTCTTCCAGACGCACTCGCCAGCCAGGTGGCGGCAGGGGAGGTCGTGGAGCGGCCGGCCGCTCTGGTACGCGAACTGGTGGAAAACAGCCTGGACGCCGGAGCCACCCACATCGAGGTCCATGCCCAGCGCGGCGGCATCGCGATGATTCGCATTGTCGATGATGGAAGCGGGATGGACCGGGAAGACGCCATGCTGTGTCTGGAGCGCCATGCCACCAGCAAGATACGGACCAAGGAGGACCTCGGCGCGATCCACACCTTCGGATTTCGTGGCGAGGCCCTGCCCAGCATCGCCAGCGTGTCGCGCTTCCGGCTTGCCACGCGTGAGAAATCGGCGCTGGTGGGCACGGAGATCGAAGTGAATGGCGGCAAGCTGGTGGGCGTGCGCGACCACGGCGGTGCGCCGGGCACGGTGATCGAGGCGCGCTCGCTGTTTTTCAATGTGCCTGCCCGCCGCAAATTCCTGCGCACGGAGAACACGGAATTTGCCCACGTGGAGCAGCAGCTGCGGCTGCATGCCATCGCCAATCCGCAGACGGCCTTCACCCTGACTCACAATGGAGAACTCGTGCTGCACCTGCCGGCCACGCGCGACATGCTGGAACGCATTCGCGGACTGGTGGGTGACGAACTGGCCTCCCGCCTGCTGAAGGTGGAGGAAACCACCGTGCAGGGCGTGACCGTCTCCGGCTACATCGGCGGACCGGGCATGAGCCGCTCCAACCGCCAGATGCAGACCACATATCTGAACGGCCGCCCGATCGAAAGCGCCAGCATCTCCTACGGCCTGCGGGAGGGCTACCACACCGCGCTGATGAAGGGGCAGTATCCGGTCACCTTCCTCTTCATCCAGATGGATCCGCACGCGTTTGATGTGAACGTGCATCCGGCCAAAAAAGAGGTGCGCTTTCATGATGGCCACAGCGTGCGGGATGCCATCTCCCGCAGTGTGAGCCACACGCTGGAGAACGCCGCCAAACTGCCCACGGGCCATGCCCCTGCACGCGCCATGCCCGCCGCCCCAGCGGCAGCGCGAGTGCCGCTGGTGCCAGACAGCCGCCAGGAGCAGTTTTCCATGCCGGTGGCGGTTTCATCCGCACCGCTGAGAAATATCGCCCCTGCACCGACAACCGCGCCCGCATCCACCCCGCGACCCCAGCCAGCCGCTCCCGCTGTCTCTCATCGCGTGGCAGATGTGCTGGAGAGAATCGCCGCTGGTCGCAGTGCAGCCGTCGTTCCGCCTCAGGTTGCTAAAGCGGAGGCTGCCGAGACAGACAACGCAGCGCCGGAGGAACAAGAAGAACCACAGCCCTCCCCTGCCCCGGCCCCCGCCAAAGCCGAACCCGTTGAGGCCCCGGAGTACCGCATCATCGGCGTGCTGCAGAAGCTGTATGTGCTGATGGAAGGCAAAGAGGGACTCGTCCTCATGGATCAGCACGCCGCGCATGAGCGGGTGAACTTCGAAAAATTCCGCCGCGCCATCGAATCCGGCGGCGTGCCCTGCCAGCGGCTGCTGCTTCCCGTCACCCTGCAAACCACGCCCCGCGACGCCGATTTGCTGCGGCAGAATCTGCCCTCGCTGAACCGCCTGGGCATCGAGATCGAGCCCTTCGGCCCGAACATTTTCAAGGTGGAAACCCTGCCCTCGTTTTTGAAGACCGATGATCCCGCCGCCTGGCTGGATCAGGTGATCGAAGAACTCAGCAGCCTGAGCACCAAATCCTCCAGCCTGCGCCTGAGCGAAGACGCCATCGCCACCATCGCCTGCCGCGCCTCAGTAAAGAGCAACGACGTGCTCTCCATTCCCGAGATGCAGGCGCTGCTGAAAGACCTCTTCGCCTGCGAGATGCCCTACTGTTGCCCCCATGGCCGCCCCACCCTGGTGCAGATTTCCACCAGCGAACTGGAGCGGAAGTTTGGCCGGAGAGCGCCGGGGTAGGTTCTTGGTTCTTGGTGCTCGCCGTCTCAAAAGCTCCCGGAGGGAGCAGAGAGATTAGCCGGTGGTGAAGCGAGGCTTGCCGAGCGAGAACCACCGGATCAGGCGAACCAATCCCGTTGTATCAAAGATCGCATGCCGGAGGTATGCGAGAGCCGTGCGCAGACTCCTCGGGAGCTTTGGGTGACTGAACACTTCTCGCATACCTCCGGCATGCTCCCTGCATGGGAATGTCTCATGGACATGGTCCGGTGGTTCCCGCTGCACCGCTGCGCGGTTTCGCTTCACCACCGGCTAATTTCTCTGATCCCTGCCGGGATCCAGGCATCCGCCGTGACGGTCATGATTCGCCACGGTTTTCGTTCACGATGTCGCTCAAATCACGATCCGGCACCGCGTTCAGTGGCGCAAACCGGCGCGCAAACGACTCGCTTCGGCAGCTGGCCGCTGGGGAAGGCGCGGGCATCACCGGGGCTTCATCGCCCAAGGCCAGCGCCAGACCATCGCGCAGCAGTCGCTCAAGCCGGGAGGCTTTGGGCGGGTCCAGACGTTGCAGCGCGAGATCAATTTCCAAGGCCAGTGAACTCATGCCCCGAGAATCCCTGTCCGCACTCGCGTTGTCAACGTTGAGGAAACCAGGGAAAGCCCCTCTGGATACGCATTCAACCCATGGGATTAACCACGGAATACACGGAATACACGGAAACTTGAAGCAGGCTCCGGTTTCCGTGTATTCCGTGTATTCCGTGGTCAACTTTCAGGGACAATCTTGGGCAAAGAGCGCCGGGGTAGCGCGCCGAACCACGGAGGATGGGCGTCACCCCGTCAGACGGATCGGGGCGTCTCGCCTTTGATCCGAAGGCTGGAAGCCCCGGACCGGTGTCAGGCCGGAGGCCTGACCTCCATGCATCGAAGAACGCAAATCTTGTGATAAGTCCGCCGCCTGCCTGCGTTAAAGAGCCGAATCCCCCATCCCCTGCACTGTCCATGAATCCTTTCCGCAATGACCTCAGCCGCCGCACGTTTGTCTCCGGTGCCGCCAAAACCTTCCTCGGCGTCAGCACGGCAGCGCACTTCGGCTCCCGCATTCTGGCCGCCCCCGGGCAAGGTGCCTCGCCTCTGAAGCAGGCGGCCACAGCGCGCAACGTCATCTATCTCTACATGAACGGTGGCATGAGCCATCTGGACACCTTTGATCCGAAGCCGGAGAAAAAGGAAATCATGGGCCTGACCAAGACCATCAACACCAACGTCGATGGCATCCGCGTCGCGGGCAACATCCCCCTCATCGCCCGGCAGATGGACAAGCTGGCCGTGATCCGCAGCATGATGACGACGCAGGGCGCGCATGAGCAGGGCAACTACTACCAGCACACCAGCTACACGCAGCGCAGCAGCATCCGCCACCCCTCCATGGGCGCGTGGCTGCAGAAGTTTCAGGATCGCGGCAATCCCACGCTCCCGGGCAGCGTCATGATCGGCAATGACAGCCGCCATCCCGGCGCCGGATTCTTTGAGAGCCGCTTCGCCCCGCTGATGATCAACGACCCCGAAAGCGGCATCAACAACGTGAAAACCAACCAGTGGTTCACCGAAGAGCGCTTCAACAGCCGCCTCAGCGTCGCCAAGCAGCTCGACCGCCAGTTTGCGGAGACCTACAACGTCAAAAACGTGCGCGCCTATGCCGACATGTACGACGACGCCCTCAAGATGATGAAGAGCGAGGAGCTCGCCGCCTTTGACCTCAGCGCGGAGCCCGACGCCCTGCGCAACAAATACGGCACCGACCGCTTCGGCCAGGGCTGCCTGCTGGCGCGTCGCCTGGTGGAACACGGCGTGCGCTTTGTCGAAGTCTCCTTCGGCAGCTGGGACACCCACAATGCCAACTTCACCCGCGTCCCCGAATTGTGCGATGAACTGGACTCCGCCCTGAGCACCCTGCTGCAGGATTTGGAATCCCACGGCCTGCTACAAGATACCATGGTGGTGCTGGCCACCGAATTTGGCCGCACCCCCGAGATCAATGCGAACGACGGTCGCGACCACCACGCGCGCGGCTTCTCCTGCCTCATGGCAGGCGGCGGCATTCGCGGCGGCCAGGTCTATGGCGCCACGGATGACTCCGGCCTCGAAACCACCGTCAATCCAGTGACGATCCCCGACTTCAACGCCACCATCGCCTACGCCCTCGGCATTCCGCTGGATCAGGTGCTCTACAGCCCCAGCAAGCGCCCATTCACCGTCGCGGACAAGGGCAGGCCGATCACGCAGTTGTTTGGTTGAGTGAGGTCAACGCTTTAAGGTTTTGAGCTGGAGGGCGGCTGGCCTTTTTCGCCTGCGCTCTTTGGAGGAGCGGAAACTGGCGCTGGAGTGACCGGGACATTGAAATCCACTTTTGCGTAAACTTCAGGGTGCTCGCGGCGGTGCCGGAGGCGTGAGAGAATCATGTCATAATCCTGCGGGTCTCCGTAGAACGGGTTCACCTTGCGCCCCTGAATGCAGGGCAGGCAGCCTTCGCCCACACCGAATCCCCCTTTCGAATACATCCACAGCTCTTTTTTCTCATCTCCACGCCGTGCCACGGCACTGATGCATAGCTCTCCGGGTTTGAGCGCAGGGTTGATAAAATAAGTGTTTCCCAACATGAATTTCTCGCTGGTGAAGGCTTGAAATGTCTGCCCCAGCAGATCCTGCGGCCCTCGCAAAACCTCGGTGATCTTGAGGGTGCCTACCATTCCGAATGGCTCTCTGGAACCTGGACTTATGAAGGGCTGCACCGACTGGGTTTCGCCGACGACGAGATGGAACTGAGACTCCCTCTTCGCATCTTGATAAGGCAAGGGCTGGGTCAAATCTTGGGACCTTTCGGGATGATCGCGGCGCCTGCGAAATTCGGTGACGTAGTAATCATAGCCGGAATCCGAGCCACCCCTTTTGAGAATGCGCGGAAGGCTGAGCCATGGATCGTGTGCGTCAAAAGGCCCGCCTATCCCCATGTCATACCAGCTTCCATTCCTCTCCTGGTAGAGCGCAAACACGCCTTCATCTCCCGGAGAAAGATCCGGCAGGATGAAATTGAAATGTTCCAAACCATAAAGAGTGGCCGTGGACAAAGAATCAAAGGTCTTGCCGAGAAGCTCCTGCGGCCCGCGCAGCACCTCGGTGATACGGAACTGCAGGCGGTGGATGGGAACCGTGCCGGAAGGGCGCTGACCGCCTGTCTGATCTTTTTGATTCAGCATCTTTTTCGACACCACGCCTATGACCACAGGAGCCAGAGGCTGGCGTGGCTGAGGCGACGCGGGCTTGGCAGGGGCCGGGTATTTTTCGGGGTGGTCCCGGTGATCTCTCAGGCCGCTGACGATGCCGTCATAGCGCGGGTCACGATTTTTGAGCATGCGTGTGGAGATGGGCCGCATTTCCTCACTATCCGGCGGGGAGTGCACAGCCGAATCATACCAGAGATCGTCGCTTGCAGGGTGCGGAGTGATGGCAAACAAGCCCTCATCCTTGAGCTTGAGGCCGGGGACAATGAAGTTGTCGCCATCGTCTTCATATCTTTCCGCGCTGGTGGCCGAGTAGAATTTCTGGCCCAGCAGGATCTGGGGGCCATGCAGCACCTCGGTGATGCGGAACTCAGCGCGGTAAATGGGAGCCTGGCCAGCATGGCGCTCGCCACGGATCTGCCCGATCCTCTGCTTCTCGTCATTGAGAGAAAGCGTCTCGACCACGGCCAGGACCACCGGGGTGCTGGCCGTGACACTGGGGGGAAGGAAGTCTGCCGGGGAAGGCGGCTGCGGCTGTGGGATGCCGGCTGCGTTCTGGGCTTGGTCTTCAGGGTGGTCGCGGCGTCTCCGCAGTTCGTCCACGATGTAGTCATAGTCGCGCTGGCCTTTGAATAGACGTGCAGGATGCACCCAGAAATCGAGGACGTCTGAGTTCTCGTGTGCGGCCACGAGGCCCATGTCATACCACTGCCCATCGCGCTCTTTGATGATCACCAGCTTGCACGTTGTT
The DNA here is from genome assembly GCF_057652315.1 of Prosthecobacter sp. Pr1. Classification (NCBI taxonomy): domain Bacteria; kingdom Pseudomonadati; phylum Verrucomicrobiota; class Verrucomicrobiia; order Verrucomicrobiales; family Verrucomicrobiaceae; genus Prosthecobacter; species Prosthecobacter sp. Pr1. The sequence continues at coordinate 191,019 of NZ_JBYFBS010000005.1, forward strand.
CCCGGTGTCAGGGACTGCCGGACGAATTGAATGCGATCTGAGAAAGGGGGTGCAGAGGAGCTGAAGGTGAAGACCTTTTGCCCCACGAGATCCTGCGGCCCGCGCAGGACTTCCGTCACGCTGAGCTGCACACGGTAAACGGGCGCTTCGCCTGAAGGGTGCTGACCGCCGAGGGCAGCGGGGTCATTGAGCGCGGATTTCTCCACCACCGCCAGGACGACGGGAGCCTGCGCCCGCTCCGCCGCAGACCGCAACTGCAGGGGCTGAGGCCCGGGATCTGGCGGCGCGGCATTGAGTGACTGGCCGAAGAGCCCCAGGCAAAGGCTAAGAAACGCTGCGGTGCGAGAGTGTGGCGGTGACGTGAAATTCATGCGGATGGCTGGCTGCAAGGCATCTGGTGGATGGGGCCGATGAGAGCACGGCTGGCCATGGAACGGTCTTGGGGTATGGCATCGTCATCGAAGATGATAATTTCTCCACCCACGCGAAGTGACAAGCCTGAAACAAGGAGCAGGACTTGCCAAGTCCATCCGGGGAGGAGCACTGGCGGGAGGTTCACAGCCCGCAGCAGGTTCACAGCCCGCAGCACGTTCACAGGCTCAGGGATGGGTGGGTCAATGGGGGTGAGTTTCCATTTCCACCGGCGGTGGGTTCAGTGGATCATTCAGGTTCACCATTGGGTTCAGGGTCAGGTTCAGGTTCACCCGTTGGAGGCTGGGTTTTGGGTTCACGGGTTCATACCCTTATATAAGGGTATGAACCCGTGAACCCATGAACCCAATGGGGTCAAAATCCATTTTGAACCCGTTTTGAACCCATTGAACCTGGCACCCGTTTATCAGGTGCTGAGGTTGCTCTTCGCCTTGCTCTCGGGCTGACTGCCGAGATGGCTGCGCGAGGTGCTCCACCAAGGCGAAGGCTTCGATGTCATCATTGGGGCTTTTGCACAGATCGGCCACGCCATCGTCTCATTCTCAACCGCAGACCCACCGCCCCCCAACCAGCCAAGATGGCCCCTCACCCGCCCAAACTCCCCGCCCCTGCCCCCGCCATTCAGGCCCACATCTTGCTGCATCGTCAAAAACTACCATTTGAGCGCCCGCTCCACCCGTGTATGAAGCCTGTCCCCCGGAGATTTCTCGAAACCTTCTTGAAAAATCCTAATTATTAGCAAAACTTAAATAATCTATCCTCATGGACGAACTCACCATTTCTCGCATCATCGGACGCGAAATCATCGACTCACGCGGCAATCCCACTGTTGAAGTGGATGTTTACATCGAAGGCGGAGCCATGGGCCGTGCGGCAGTCCCCTCCGGAGCCAGCACAGGCGAACACGAAGCGCTCGAACTGCGCGACGGCGACAAGAAGCGTTTCTCCGGCAAGGGCGTGCTCAAGGCCGTCGACGCTGTGAACAATGAACTCGCTGACGCCCTCATCGGCGCAGACGCCCTCGACCAGGTCGGCATCGACAACGCCATGCGCGAAGTCGACGGCACCAAGACCAAGGCCAAGTGCGGTGCGAACGCCATCCTCGGCGTCTCCCTCGCCGTGGCCAAGGCCGCTGCCGCCACTCTGGGCCAGCCCCTCTACAAGTACATCGGCGGCCCGAACGCCAAGGTGCTCCCTGTGCCGATGATGAACATCATCAACGGCGGCGCGCATTCCGATGCCCCGATCGACTTCCAAGAATTCATGATCATGCCAAAGGGCGCACCGACTTTCTCCGAGTCCCTGCGTTACGGCTCCGAAGTCTTCCACGCCCTCAAGAAGATCCTGCACGATCTGGGCCTGAGCACCGCCGTCGGTGACGAAGGTGGCTTTGCCCCGACCCTCAAGAGCGCGGACCACGCCCTCGAAGTCATCGCCCAGGCGGTGGACAAGGCCGGCTACAAGCTCGGTGAAGACATCTTCATCGCCCTCGACGTGGCCTCCTCCGAGTTCTACGACAAGGCGAAGAACAAGTACGTCTTCAAGAAGTCCGACAAGTCCGAGCGCACCGCCGCCGAACTCGTGGCCTACTACGCCGAGCTGAAGAAGAAATTCCCGATCATCTCCATCGAAGACGGCTGCGCCGAAAACGACTGGGCTGGCTGGGGCGTCATCACCAAGGAACTGGGTTCCAACACCCAGCTCGTGGGCGACGATCTCTTCGTCACCAACGTCGAATTCCTCCAGAAGGGCATCGACCAGGGCGTGGCAAACTCCATTCTCGTGAAGGTGAACCAGATCGGCTCCCTCACCGAGACCCTCGACGCCGTCGAACTGGCCCACCGTCATGGTTACACCGCCGTCATGAGCCATCGCTCCGGTGAAACCGAAGACTACACCATCGCCGACCTCGCCGTCGCCACGAACTGCGGCCAGATCAAGACCGGCTCCATGAGCCGCAGCGATCGTATCGCCAAGTACAACCAGCTTCTGCGCATCGAGCAGGAACTGGGTGAAAACGCCGTCTTCGGCGGCCGCATGAAAGTCTAAGACTCTATGAACTACCGAGAAGTGCGCGCATCCGAACCCCAGTCCCGCTGGGAAGGCTGGGTGCGCGCATTCCTCAAGGTGGCCCGTTTCGTCCTGCTGCTGCTCATTGTGCCCGTGGTGTATGTCCTGTGCGACAACCCCATCGACACGCAGAACGCGATGCGCGTGAAGCTGGAAATGCTCAAAGAGCAGCGCAACGTGCTGCAAACCGACCGCGACAAGCTCCTGCGCCGCATGGAGTGGATCAAAAACGACAACGCCTACCTCGAAATGGCCGCCCGTGACCGCCTGCACCTGCAGAAGGAAGGCGAGTTTGTGCTGAGGTTTTGAGAGGCACTGCGCCGCCTCCCCGCAAAGGACACGGGGCAATCATACCCATTCCTCTGCCTTGAAGGCCGCGAGCAGCAAAAACTGAAAGCAAAGCTGGACGATCAAGTACAGACGGAAGCATCCCCTAGGCTGGCACGTTCCGCGCTATGGGTTGGCTCGTGGGTTCATAATCACGCTTCATTTGAATAGCCCCCATTTTTCCAGAATTGGCTTTAAGTTAGCTTCTGTGAGTTCCACTTCCATTAGAATGCGGGCAGCTTCTTCAGTGTTTTTCTCGCCGACGGCTTTCTCAAACTCATCGAGCAATCCACTCACGTAAAGACGTTCATTAACTGTCATGCCTGCATATTTACTATCCATTAGTTGAAGCTACGGTTTGATTACTGAGCACAAAATGCCTGGCAAGAATGACACTCAGTTAACACCATTCATACCAGGCATTTTGCACACTGAATTTGTAAAAGCTACCCAAGCTTTCGAACCACCGGATTATGTCCATGAAACCACCCTGCTCGGAGCCGCATGCCGGTGGTAGGCGAGAAGCGTTCAACCGCCCAGCGCAAGCGAGGAGTCCGCGCACGGCTCTCGCATACCTCCGGCATGCGGCCTTGAGCCCCGGGGTGTGGTTTGCGTGATCCGGTGGTTCTCGCTCGGCAAGCCTCGCTTCACCACCGGCTAATATCTTTCGAGCCTCCGGCTCGGGGAGCAGGCAGCAAGAATACGTGCGGGTGTGGCATCATCATCTTGACTGAAAATGCCACCCTGCAATGGGAGTCAAAAGCTCTCCATGGGTTCTGATGCGGAATGCAGGAATCGGAGGAGCGCCGCAGCCCCAGCGGCACCTTGCCGTTCAGTGATGGCGGAGCCATCCCAGCCTGTAGCGAGGGGTTGAGCGGAGCGACACCCCTCGACCCCACGCATCACGCCCCATCAAGGCACCGGCATCGCGTAGCGATGCCAGCACGAGCGTCCTCAAAACCACGCCGCCTCAAACGGCACCTCCCTCCACGCTCCTTCAGTCCAGATACTTCGGCTCAAAACGCACGCCGGATTTCCGCAACATGATCTCCAATTCCTCCCGAAAACTGCGCGTGCGATGGTGCTCCTCCTGCCCGCGCACATACGCCAGCACCTCAGGCAGCACGGACGCGCTCACCGTGAAGGCCGCGTAGCCGTCCTGCCAGGCGAATTCCGGCACGTGCATCTCCTCATGCACCCAAATGGAGGACGCCTTCTTCAACTCCTGAAGCACCTTCGCGATCATGTGCGTGGGCTTCAGCGACACCACGAGATGAACATGATCCGCCACGCCGCCGACCTCGTGTGAATGCGCGCCCATCCCACGCAGCGTTCCGCCGAGATACTCAAACAAACGCGGGCGCCATTCGCGGGAGATCCACGGCTCGCGGTTCCTCGTGGAGAAAACGATGTGGTAATGCAGGCTGGTGTAGGTGTTTGGCATGACGCGATTCATCATGCCTCGGGTACTCCGGGACTCAACCCCACGCCGCCTCGGGAGGTGCCAGGCGACTGTGAGGCACTCGTGCTGGCATCGCTACGCGATGCGCGTGGATTTGCAGGTGGTGTGTACGTTGTTCGAGGGGTGTCGCTACGCTCAACCCCTCGCTACAGGCTTGGATGGCTCCGCCATCGGCAGGAGGGGGATGCGTTCGTTACTCACTTCGCGACCGCAGTCCATGTGGCGACGTGGACACGCGAGGGTTTTTTGGAGTGCGGCTGCGCACCCCTGAAAGGGTGAAGCTGCCGCTTTCGAACGTCTCGTGATGGGCGTGACCTGACCGGCTGGCGAAGAACCACCGGCTCCCGCCTTCGAACAACTGGTGGCATGCGTGAGCCGTGCAGCACGTCGAAAGCGGTAGCTGCGTTCGTTCCTCACTGCGCGACCGCACTCCAAAAACGCGGCAGGAGCGCGGAATTTATTCCGCAGCACTCCGCCGAAGCGCCAGACTCTTGCTCACGAATCCATCTCTTGAAGCCGAGGATCAGCTTGTTTGCGGCATTACCATGTGGACGGCACACGCTTTAGAACGGCGGTGCTGGAGGCAAAAGCGGCGGCATGGGTGCTTGCGGAACCGAGCGAAGCGAGATAGACGACCGCAGGGAGCCCGAAGGGGAGCGAAGCGAATCAATGCTGCGGAATCAATTCCGCGCTCCTGTGAGGCAGCGCCCCGCCACCCACCCCAGCACCGCCACCCCACAACAAAAAAGCCAAGCGGAATGAACCACTTGGCTGTTTTTGAAGTTCTAAAAAAGGCCGGTATTACTCGGCGTTTTCTTCGACGTAGCGGACGACGTCGCCCACGGACTGAAGCTTCTCAGCCTCTTCGTCAGGGACGTCGATGCCGAATTCTTCCTCGAAGGCCATCACCAGCTCGACGGTGTCGAGTGAGTCGGCACCGAGATCTTCGATGAACTTGGCTTCCTGGGTGACCTGCTCGGGATTCACGCCAAGCTGTTCAACGATGATGTCTCTAACTTTTTCTGTGATGTTCTCTGCCATAGATTGGGGGTGTTGGGATGGGGCGGAGCTTTAGCGGCTGCATTTGCTTTGGCAAGGGGAAATTCCCGCCTTTTTCAAACTCAAACTAGTGCCATTATTTTTCCTTCTCCGCAGATGTGGATTCTGGGGCTGCTTTTTCGCTGACTTTTTCAATCAATTCACCACTGAAACGAGACAGCAAACGCTCCAGCACCTTGTCTGCGCCGCCGTATTTCAGATCGTCGATCACCGCACGCTTTTCCGCGCCGGCCTGCGTGCGATACCACGCATAGGCCAGCCCTTTGTGCTCCCACTTGCGCTTGTCCACGCGAAAGACATCGGCGTAGCGGATCTGCGCACCCTCGGGGGACACCCAGTGGTCGGCTTCGCCACGCAGCACCTTGCCGCGATTCCGCAGGATCAGGATGCCGGCGATCAGCGCCCCGACAAAGCAACCGTAGCCATAATAAAACTGCTCGGCGATCTCACGCTCGCTGTAGAGCTTGGGCTCCTCTTTCCAGCCCTTCTTCGCGGCGTAGCTTTTCCAGCGGGGTGAATCCCCGTCCACGCCGGTGGGCATGCCCCTGGCTTTGGCATCCTCCATCCACTGCGGGAGGCGCCCTTCTTTCTTGGCGGCTTCAAACGAGGGCAGGAACTCCTTCATGAACTTCTCTTTCTCCTGCGCGATGGCCAGCTCCTGCGGATAGCCCCTCATGCCGTCATGGAGAAACACGAGGCCGAAGATCAGGAACAGCGCGGCCAGCATGCCCATGCGGCGGTAGTACCAGGATGTAACGCGGCAGAGGATGGGCTCCGAGGCCGATGCGGGAGTGGTGGGGGCGGTTTCCATGAACGACTGACTCAATCGCAGCCTCGTGGGGAAGCAACACGGGATTTTGTGTGACAAACTACGCGCACTTTTGCAATGCCCGTGGGATGCCCAAACGGGCATGGTGTGCGTAATTAATGGCAACCCCATTCAAGAACCATGTACTTTGATCCTCTCTACCTCCTGCTGTTCCTTGGCACGATGGCGCTGTCCGTCTATGCCTCCTGGCGCGTGAAGAGCGCCTATGCACGGTATTCACAGGTGCCGGCACGCTCCGGGCTCTCGGGAGCGCAGATCGCCCAGCGCATCCTGGACATCAACGGCATCCGTGATGTGACCATCAACCCGATCCGCGGGCAGCTCAGCGATCATTACGATCCCTCGAACAAGCAGCTCATGCTCAGCGAAGAAAACTACTACGGCACCAACGTGGCCGCGCTGGGGGTGGCTGCGCATGAGTGCGGCCACGCCATCCAGCACCAGCAGCTCTACGCCCCGCTGCAGTGGCGCATGGCGGCGGTGGGCATCACCACCATCGCCGGGCAGATCATTCCCTTCGTCGGCTTTGGCCTGATCTACTTTGCGCCGAAGATCGCCCTGCCCATCCTGGCCCTGTGCTTTGGCGTGGTGATGCTGTTTCAGCTGATCACGCTGCCGGTGGAGTTTGACGCCACGGCCCGTGCCAAGCGCGTGCTGGCCAGCACAGGCGCCGTGGCTCCCGGCGAGGAAACCGCCGCGATGAGCAAAGTGCTGGACGCCGCCGCACTGACCTACGTGGCCGCCTTCATCAGCGCGCTGGGCACCTTCCTCTACTACGCCATGATGCTGCTCGGCGGGAACCGGCGGGATGAGTGAGCCTGCACGCTAGACGGTGTCTATGCAAATAGCACGCCCTCCGCAGGAGAGATGCGGGGGGCAGGCGTTAAAGGCAGCGGAAGCGATGCAGAAGAAAGCTTTTGGAAGGAGGGAGAATGCCATAGGCAGCAGCCCGCGCAGGGACGAAGAATTCCAGGGACGCGCACAACGCATCCCTACCAGCCTGCAGGGTGCTACGCGCGAAAAAGGGAGGTAAGGACGCGTTGTGCGAAAAGGGATGGTAGGGACGCGTTGTGCGCGTCCGTGATTTCGGGTCTGTCGCGTCGCAGGCGCTCAAAAAGCTGCGCCGTCCTTGCTGCGGTGAACAGCACGTCTTTTCCCCCGGCTGCATGGGACTCCTTTGATTTGCAAAGATACCGCCTAACAAACCTCCCACACGCGGCGTATGGCTCCCATGCGCCGCGTTTTATTTGCCCTCGCCCTGCCATGCCTCGCCTATGCGGAGGATGTTCCACCGATTCGCGGACTGAGCCGCACGAACCTCCTCGAATACCATGCCAAGGATGGCACGACCAAGGTAGCCACCAGCGCCGCTGAATGGACGGGCCGCCGTGCGGAGGCGCTGGCAGGGTTTCAGCAGGTCGCGGGGCCCCTGCCCGGCCCGGAGCTGCGCTGCGCGCTGGAGCCGCAGATCGTGGAGGAAACCGACTGCGGCAGCTATGTGCGCAGGCTCATCACCTACACCTCCCAGCCCGGCGGCAAGGTCACCGCCTACCTGTGCATTCCCAAAACAGCGCTGGCAGGCACGAAAACCCCGGCGGTGCTCTGCCTGCACCCCACGGAAAACAAAATCGGCTTCAAAGTGGTTGTGGGCCTGGGTGGCAAACCACACCGGCAGTACGCGCAGGAACTGGCCGAGCGCGGCTTCGTCACGCTCTCGCCCAGCTATCCGCTGCTGGCGGATTACCAGCCCAATCTGAAAGCCCTGCACATGCCCAGCGGCACGATGAAGGCCATCTGGGACAATCTGCGCGGCCTCGACTACCTGGATTCCCTGCCCTACGTGGATCGCAGCCACGGCTACGCCGCCATCGGCCACTCGCTCGGCGGGCACAATGCCATCTTCACCGCCGTGTTTGACGACCGCATCCAGGTCATCGTCTCCAGCTGCGGCTTTGATTCGCTGCTGGACTACTACGGCGGCAACATCAAGGGCTACGTGCAGGAGCGCTACATGCTGCGCATGGCGGACTACCTCGGCCACCCGCAGGACTGCCCCTGGGACCACTACGAACTCATCGCCTGCCTCGCCCCGCGCCACGTTTTTGTGAATGCCCCGCTGCGGGATGCTAACTTCCGCTGGCAGAGCGTGGACCGAATTGCAGACGCAGCTCTGCCCTTGTTCAGACTGCTCAAGGCGGAGTCACACCTGCAAATCGCCCACCCCGACTCCGATCACGACTTCCCCGACACCGAACGCTTTGCCAGCTACGAGCTCATCAAGCGCGTGCTGCAGCCTGCTCAGTAGACGGCTCTGCCCGTAGGTTGGGCGTGTTTGGCGTCGAAGACATTGCCACGCCCCCAGTCCCTCCGCCAAACCGCCCGACTGCGAGGACGCTCACAGACCCGAGTGTTTTCAGAGCGCTCATGGACGGGCGGGCTGTCGCCACACCCATCCTACGTCCAAGCACAAGTCTAATGCCGCGTACCCGCCTGCTCAATGACGCGCACCAGCCGGGGGCACAGCACCGAGTGGGAAAACTCCGCGCCGAGGGCCCTGGCCGCCGCATTGACCGGCTGCGTGCCGAGGGACATGGCATCGCGGATCTGCTGCACGATGGCAGGCACATCCCTGTTGCGAGCCACACGCCCGTGCACCGGCTGATTGAGCCGCCGCGCAAGGTCAGCGCCGTGGCTTTGATCCGGACCGATGAAGAGGAATGGAATGCCGAGCGTGAGGATGTTGTAGATCTTGCAGGGATGCACGATGCCCACAAAAGGATCCCCCATGACCACCAGATGAAGGTCTGCCGCTGACAGCGAACCCGACAATTTTTCCATCGGCTGATACGGCAGGCAGGTGATGTTTTTGAGCGCCTTCTCTTTCGCAAATGCCTGCACCTTTTTGAACTCGCTGCCACCGCCGACAAACAGGAAGTGCAGCCGCTCCTCCCCCTGCATCTCTTCCGCCGCAGCCAGCACGGCATCCAGCGGATGACAGGGGCTGTGATTGCCGGAATACATGACGACGAACTTGCCCGCGAGCCCGTGCTCAGCCCGGAAGGCATCGCGTGCGGCCACGTCGTACTGAATCGCCTGATCGTGCGACCACGGCGCATCGGTATGAATCACCTCAGCGCTCACCCCTTTGGCCATCAGGCGCTCCGCCATGAAGCGGTCCAGCGCGATGATGCGTGAGGCACGCCGGAAGCTCCAGTTTTGGATGAACGTGAGCGTGCGTTCGACGATGCCCCCGGCCTTCAGCCAGCCGGCAGCCACGGCTTCATCCGGATTCAAATCCATCACCCAAGGCACCACCGCGCCGCCTTTGAGCTTGGCCACCACCGTGCCGAGCGTGGAGATGAGCGGCGGCGAAGTCAGGCAGACCGTGACGTCCTGCCGGGGCATGAACAGCAGGATGCGTGTGGCATTGCCCCAGAAGATGGCGAAATCCACCAGACGACGCCACTTGGCTTTCTTGCCAAGGCCCGGCGTCCAGATGCGGCGGATGTCGATGCCGTGCCAAGTCTCGCGCACCGGATACCGAAGCTCCGGATTGTCATAGCCACGCGACGCTGCCACCACCGTCACCTGATGGCCGCTTTTGACCAGTTCATGCGCCAGATCCGTGAGGTGCTGCGCCGTGGCCACGTGATCCGGATGGAAGCACTGGTTGAGCAGAAGGATTTTCATGGCTTGGCAAACTGACACTCGCACCTCAGAATGTGGAACGTCGCGGAATAACACCCGCTGAATCCAAGGCTACGTCTGCGCCGCAACCCGCAGCGCAGCTTGATGAACGCGATTCTTAGCCGCGCAGGCGGTTGGACCGCATCTCCTCCATGAAAGATGCATAGGTCTGCTCCAGCCCGTCTCTGAGCGAGATGCGAGGCTGCCAGCCGAGCTGGTTCAAGCGCGTGGTGTCCAGCAGTTTGCGCGGCGTGCCATCCGGCTTGGATTTGTCCCAGACGATCCGTCCCTTGTAACCCACCACTTCGGCCACCATCTCCACCAGTTCACGAATCGTCACATCCGTGCCACAGCCGACGTTGACCAAGTCCGGCGGATTTTCCAATTGCAGCAGAAAGGCGCAGGCGTCCGCCAGATCATCCGCATGCAGGAACTCGCGCTGCGGCCGGCCGGTGCCCCAGGCCACCACTTCGGGCAGATCCGACATCCGCGCCTCATGAAAGCGCCGGATCAAAGCCGGCATCACATGGGAGTTCTGCGGATGGTAATTGTCGTTGGGGCCGTACAGATTCGTCGGCATGGCGGAGTGATAGACCACGCCATACTGCTTGCGGTAGTATTCGGCCATCTTGAGCCCCGCGATCTTGGCGATGGCGTAGGCCTCATTGGTCGGCTCCAGCGCCGAGGTGAGCAGGCAATCCTCCGGCATGGGCTGCGGAGCCAGCTTCGGGTAAATGCAGGAACTGCCGAGAAACAGAAGACGCTTCACCCCGGCCTTCCAGGCACCGTGGATGCAGTTCGTCGCAATGGCCAGGTTTTCATAAATGAACTCGGCGGGATAGGTGCTGTTGGCGTGAATGCCGCCCACTTTGCCAGCCGCGATGATCGCTGCATCCGGCCTTTCAGCCTGATAAAAGGCCGCGACCGCCGCCTGATCAGACAGATTGAGTTCCTGCCGTGTGCGCGTGACGAGCGTCACGCCTGCAACTTTTTGGAAACGCCGCACCAGCGCGCTCCCCACCATGCCTGTATGCCCGGAAATAAACAGCTTCATCATGCTTCAATACGTTTCACTCTGGCCTCGTGTTCAGCCAGCAGAAGATCGGCGTCCACCATTTTTTTCACCAGCTCTTTGAACCTCACCTTGGGCTCCCAGCCAAGCTGCCTGCGGGCCTTCTCCGGATTGCCGATGAGCAGATCCACCTCGGCAGGGCGTTCGTAGCGGGCGTCATGCATCACGTATTGCTCCCAGTCGAGACCGAGGAGCCCAAACGCCTCCTGGCAAAACTCGCGCACGCTGTGGGTTTCATTTGTCGCGATGACATAATCATCCGGCTGCTCCTGCTGCAGCATGAGCCACATCATTTCCACATACTCACCGGCAAAGCCCCAGTCGCGTTTCGCATCGAGATTGCCCAGATGGAGCTTGTCCTGCAGGCCCAGTTTGATGCGCGTGGCGGCACGGGTGATCTTGCGTGTGACAAACGTCTCCCCGCGGCGCGGCGATTCATGATTGAACAGGATGCCGCTGGACGCATGCAGACCGTAGCTCTCCCGATAGTTCACCGTGAGCCAGTGGGCAAAGACCTTGGCACAGCCATACGGCGAACGCGGCCAGAACGGCGTCTTCTCCGTCTGCGGCACCTCCTGCACCTTGCCAAACATCTCCGAAGATGAGGCCTGGTAGAAGCGCGTCTTTTTCATCAGTCCTGATTCACGGATGGCCTCCAAAATGCGCAACGTGCCCAGCCCGTCCACATCCCCCGTGTATTCAGGGATGTCGAACGACACCTTCACATGCGATTGCGCCCCGAGGTTGTAGATTTCATCCGGCTGCAGTTCATACAACAGCTTCACCATCTGCACCGCATCAGCGAGGTCCCCGTAATGCAAAATCAGCCGCGCTCCAGCCACATGCGGATCCTGGTAAATGTGGTCAATGCGTCCCGTGTTGAAACTGGAGGAGCGGCGGATGACTCCATGCACCTCATACCCCTTGGCCAGCAGCAGTTCCGCCAGATACGAACCGTCCTGCCCCGTGATGCCGGTGATGAGTGCTTTTTTCATTTTGATAGATTAATCAATGAATCTGGTCTGGCACCAACCGTTTCAGACGAATAAACAACCAAGGACGCTCTCAACGCCTAGCGGCATCCTTTGGCCGCTGTCACCTCTGCGACTTCAAGAAAGCGTCTGCGTGCGGTTTCAATGGCAAACTGCGTCACATACAACTGACGCGCCAGCCGTCTGGTGATCATCTTCTCATCAGCGGATTTGCGTGACCACCCCTGCAACAACTGCAGGGTGCCAATCACGGTGTCGTCAGCAACCAAACCAGCGCCATGTTCTGCAATGAAAGGTGCCGTATTCACCTTGTCGGACAGCAGCACCGGAACTTCACACGCCAGCGCCTCCGCCACCACGATCCCGAAATTCTCCTGATGCGACGGCAGCACCAGCACTTCAGCGGCGGCCAGTTCACGCCATTTGTCGCGTCCTGTCACTCCGCCTGCAAAAGACACGTCCACACCGATTTTCAACCCAAGCGAGGTGCATAGTCCTTCGAGCTCTTCCCTGTAATGAGCCGCATACGGCGGCCCCACAAAGCGAAGATGCACAGACTTGCCAGGATCATCAGTCTCCTGCCAGCGAGCGAAGGCTTGAAGAAGCAGGTCGCACCCCTTTTTGGGATGGAGCCGGCCAAGGAACAAAAACACCCTCCTTCCAGCCAGGGAGGGATGGGCGCTCTCAAACTCGGCTTTCAGCACCTCCGTTGAATCCGGCGGCTCTTCAACCCCAAGCGGCACAATCACCTGCTCTCCGCGAATCTTCCCCAGCTTGGGTGCGGCCAGGCGGCGCTCATCCTCCGTGGTAAAGCATACGCAAGCCGCCTGCCTGAACACTTGTCGGTTGAATGCCCACCAAACAGCCCATTTCAGCCACCTCGACTGCCTGAGCGCCCAAGGGTCCAGCATGCCATGGGGATAAATGATCACCGGCACATTCGCTGCTCGCGCCGCCCTGGCTGCCGCCAGAGCATGATATTGCCAGAGACCATGCACCACGACGACAGCGCCCGGTTGCAGCAGATCTCGCAGCCCGGCCTCCCAGTTCGGCGTCCAGCCAAACTTGGTTTTCGCCGGTCCCAGCAAACGCACCGGGCAGGACCACTCACTGCCCCAGCCAGTTTTCGGATCATCCGAGCTCACCACCGTCGATGTCACCAAATCCGACGTCCACGCCAGCAGCCTTACGGCCTCCGTCGTACCGCCATGATCGGGATCTATGGAGTGGATGCCGTGAATGATCGACAATTTCATGCTATTGAGCCAGCTCGTTTTGCAGTGGGTTCAGCACGCTTTCATAGACCTTGCTCATCTGCATCGAAAAACGCTCGACTGAAAATTCCTGGGCCCGTAATCGGCCTTTCAGGGACTGCTGCTGGCGCCATGTCTCATCTTTCCGCAGACAATCTGCGATCATCGCTGCTGCACTTTCGCAATTTTCAGGATCAATGTATTCAATGACATCTCCACCAACTTCTGTCAGCGGTGGTTGGTTGGAGGTGAAGACTAGGCATCCACGCGACATGGCCTCAAGCACAGGCCAGCCAAAGCCCTCTTCAAGCGAGGGGAAAATCAGTGCCTGAGCCCTGTCATAGGCCGCCACGATCCATGAGGTAGGTGGTCGAGCCAACCAGATGACACGGTCACCGATTCCCAATTCTGCGACCAGTTGTCGCTCAATCTCGGTGGCGGGGTCTCCCATCATCACCATCTCCGGCATCGCAGCCAGACTCATGCGTTGAATGAGGGCGGCATAAATACGCAACACCCCCACACGGTTTTTGTACCAGAGCCCGTTGCCGACATGCAGCAAAAAGTTGACCGGCAGATTCGGAGGCGCCGCAGCTTCGACCTGTGTGTCGAACTCCGGATCGAGTGGGTTCAGCACCACATGAAAACGATGTTCATGCCCCACCAGACGCTCACAGTCCTGACGTGTCTTCTCGGAGACACAGACGAGGGTGGAAGGAAACCGCAGCGCCCAGAAAATATACCTTTGAAACCCACCCCTCCACCAACCCGCACGGCTTATGCTAGGGATGTCACCGATGGCAGCTCTCACGGCGATCAAATCATGTACAGTTACGATCACACGAAAGCCAGCCAGCCATGGAATCAACGGTCCCAATCCCTGATCGGTAACATGAATGACGCATTGAATCCCTTTCATGGCTTGGTAGCTGGCATGGCCACGCAAGAAAAGAGGGAAGAATACGTATTTGTCGGCAAAGCCAAGAACCTTCTGCACATGCGCAGGCATCCAAGACCTGCCCCCCAGCACCACAGGCGGATCCACTCGTTCGACAGAGTCTGCAAAGGTTTGTGTCACCGACTCTACGAGGTCAACATAGCGCTTCATGCTTCGTAGACCGTCCGGCGCATAGGTTCCGGTGAGCAGCAAATGCAGAGCCCTGCGCTGCGAATCTGTACGGCGGCAATGAAACGTCGCCATGGCCTCACGGGTGGCAGCCACGAAGCGCCTGCGGCCTTCATCCAAAGTATGATCACTTACGCTCTCACGTGCGGCAGAACTAGCCTGATCCAGCTCATCAGCTGGAAGTTCCGCCAGCCGGCGCAGGGCTCCCTCGATCGCTTTGGCTTCAGAATTCGGGAGCAGCCAGCCATTCACCTCGTGGGTCACGAGTTCCAATGCCGCACCGGCATCCACCGTGGTAATGACCGGCAGGCCGGCCGCCAGCGCCTCAGGCACCACCATTGCCCATCCATCATGACGCGTGGGCAGGCACAGCACATCCGCCCGTGCATAGAAAGCAGGAATTTCATGCCACTCGCGAAATCCCTCCCACGACACTTGACCGGCCACCGATGAGAGGATCTGACGCATCTGTTTCTCCAATGGACCGGACCCGAGAATGATCAGTCGCAGATGGGGGTGGTCCCTTGCGGCGGCTCGAAACCCCTCGGCCAGACCTAGCACGCCCTTGCGTGAATTCAGCAGGCCTGAATACAGCACCACACGTTCCTTGCCCCGCACCTGACGCGGTTGACAGCGGAAGCGCTGCAGACCCGAAAAGTAGGGCAGATTCACATAGGTTTTCGTTGCCCCCCAATCACTCAGATAGCCCGCCACCCCGGCTCGCCCTATCGCCCAAATCGGCGCTTCACTTTTCGCGATCGGATAGAGCAGCAGCCTGCGTGCCAGACGGCCCAGCCACCCGAGGCGCAGAAAGCCCGGACGCTCGCCCCAGAACACCCAAGGGCGTGCGCTCAAGTGGCGGAGGTGGAGGGCCGCCAGTGCGAACCAGTGGGTGTAGTAATTGCACACCGTCAGGTCGGCAGCCAAAATCCAACGGAAAGCTTCGCCGGTCACCTCAAATTGACCTTCCAGTGCCAGATGCTCATGCAGCAGTTCCACCCGGCCCCAAGGATGCTCGCCATGCTGTCGCCGGAGGTAGATAACACGCAAAACGATCTCGCCACCGGCGGCGATCGCATTGAAGAACTCCACTTGGTAAGGCGAAGTCAGATAGGTCACCACGCAAACGGAAAAGCGCGGCGTCTCCTGCTTGTCATTGTCTTGGGCATGGAAAGCGGGATCTGTCATGAAGACGCAGGCGAAGAAACTACCGCCACCCGAAGGGGCAAACGACGCAGCAACAACCAGGATAGGACACCCGCAAATGACACGGGCGCACGCAGAGGGAGATATTGAACAATGGCGGCAGGAAGCGTCCGCAACGATCGCCGGATGACACGCCACTCCCCTCTTAGTGAGAGCTGCAGCAGGCGCCGCAGAATACTGCCGCCAGCCTGTGGCCACATTGCCATGGGGTAACGCAGCAGAGGAAAAATCACGGTATTGATCATCATCGCCACCTGGGTGATTTCATCCTCTCGTTCGGGTGGCAAATGGTCATGAAAGACTCTGAGTTCACCGGATTGCAGGCACAGCCCGCCCAACTCATGCAGTTGCAAGCTTACATCCACCTCCTCCAGATTATACGCGATCGGCACCGGCAGGTAACCCCGTGTGCGCCGGAACCAGTCCCGGTTCATCAGATGGCCGCAGCCTGGGTAAAACGCCTGCCGCCACAGACCTTGCGGGTCCGGTGACTCAAGGGGCAGGATACTGGCACAAAACACGGCTGTCTCAGGCAGTTCTGAGATCAGTTTCCAGGCCTTGGCAAAGTAGTCCGTGTCCTGCGGAAAGGAATCGTCGTCAAAGTGCGCCACCCACGGACAGAGAGCCTCCTGCATCAATCGGTTCCGCGCCCCGCCAGGGCCAACGAGCGCGCTTGAGTGTAGCAGCCGCACCTGTGGAAATTCCCTTGTCACCAGCGCACGCAATCCGTTGTCATTGCCGTCCAGGTGCACCAGAATTTCTGCTGGCGGCGGGGTGCATGCCTGCAGACGGATCAGGGTCGCACGCAACTGGTCAGACCGTCTGCAGGCAGGCACCGCCACGCTGATGGGTATGATCATTGCCTCCAATGCATTGGGTTTGGCATCCATGATGCTCGCTCCCCTTGGGGAGTTGCAGCCACGGACCATCTGCGGCGGGAACCTCTCATCGGACCGAATGGATCCCGCGGCCCGGCTGGGTGCTGGGCACACCCCGCCCCCGCCTGGCGGGCAACGATGGTTCAGCAAGCCTATCATTTGGAGTAGAGTTAACTGCCCCATTCCGGCGGCGCACGATGCACTCCAGACGGGGGATCAGACAGAATCCCCAGGTGGCACAAAGGAAAACATTGGCCGTGTGGTTCAAAGTCATGCCAGCGGGCATCATCACAAGATGATAGCAAAAGAAGCCAAGCGCCAACGAACGATACACTGAGGGAGGAAAGCGTTTAAAAGCCTCCCAACAATGAAAGAGCATCATCACTCGAAAACCATACCACATCAGAAATGCAAACCATCCCAGTTCCGCAAGTACTTGCCCAGTTTCGGCATCATACAGCGGGCAAACTCGTTTGGGCTGATCTATGTGGAGAGCATTCCGAATCCCATTCGAAGCTGGGTGGGACATGCCGATACCAAACCCCATGATATCCACCTCTTTGGCAGCCTCTAAAACTGCCCACGCAGGATGCCAGATCCGACCCGCCGTAGAATCATCGGCGGTTTTCCTCCGAATTTCGAAGGCCTGAACGGCTTTTTCGAAAAATATGCTCACCCCAGCTATCGACACGACAATGGCCATGATCAAATACAGAAATGTACTTTTATTTTTACCGATATTCATCATGGCGGAAGTTAAACCAACCACCCCTCCAATTACTAAAAGGAAAAGAACTGTGCCACGAGAGCCGGTCATAAAAGCGTTGGCTAACAACAATGGCAGATTGGCGAACAACAACACCATCTGCTTCTTCCCAGACATTGCCGTAAAAAGACACAAGGAGATGATAAAAAAGACGGTCACAAAGACGGCATGACCGCCAATGTAGGAGAAGGTCCCCGTGATTCGAGCACGGGCCGCCTGTCCCGCGCCAAAAGTAGCTACAGACTTCACTCCACCGTATTCGCTCGTGGCGTAGGTATTGAGGGGAGAATCTGGGCCCGCGAAGAATTGTGCGACACCGAGCAAACAGATGGGGATGGCGAATAGAGAGTAGCGAAACAACAGCGTCGTCATGTGTTGTTCATTCTTGAACAAGAGCGGAATCATGAAGGCAAGAGGCACATACCAGAGGTAGATTTTGAGCCCATAAATCGCTAGAAGCAGCGAGCCGATATTCGGGTTGAACGCCCCAAAAATTAACAACGAAACAAAAACGCAAAAAATGAAAGTGCCCGGCACCCGCAACCGCCAGGCGCGGGTATCCGGATCGGGAAACAGGAAAAACTTGAGGTAAGCCCCCAGGAGAATGATGTCCTTGAAGAAGTACACCAGTTCGGAGCCCTGCGGAAAAACCCACTTGCGTATGGCCCCTTCCAGCAAGGCCACAATCAACGCGGCATGCACGGCTCGCCGCCAGTTCATCATCGATAGAAAGACGATGATGATGGAAGCGAAGCCCCCTAACACCAGCATCTGTTGGATAGTCAGTTTCATGTCAATTCAGGAACCAAAGATTACAAATTTCACACAGCTGAAGCATATTTCGATCATGCCAACCATTCTTCAAACTGGGAATCAAGAGAGTGTTTGCGGCCTTTCGAAGATCGTTCTTGTCCTTTCGTGTTTCAAAAAACGTATCACACCGCAAAGAAAGCCTGCCCTCCTGCTCCGCCGAAAAAAGTTAACCGTGGATGCGGATTTCAATATATTTAAAGCGGAAATTTTCACTCAGGGGCGGATGCCACAGTAATGCCCAAGGTTCATCTTTCGGTGTAAGATGCATGATGTCCAGTCTACACCATGAAGTTTAAAACAACCTTGCGCAGTTGCTCTCGATAACGCTGCCAAGAATGCCCGTGACTCCAATCCAGCGCGGCGCGGCGCATCGACTGCAGGAGTACAGGGATGTCCGCTAGTCGTCGCAACCGGTCACGAATCGCCCCGGGATCTCGTAACGGCACTAGAAACCCTTCTCGGCCATCCTCGATCAGGCCTGCAAGCCCGGAATTTTCTGTAGTGATAACGGTGAGTCCACAGGACATGGCCTCGAGCAGGACCAAAGCCAGCCCCTCATACAACGTTGGGAGCACCAAAACGTCATGCTTACACATCTCTGCCAGCACCTCATGGTGGGACAAGCCCGCATGATGACGGTGATGGGAAAGAAAGCGGTCGAGCGCCTTAGAAGGCACGCTGGCAGTCCGGGAACCGATCACGGTCAGCGTGGCTGCGTCAGCCAGACCATCCATGGCCTCTGCCAGATAGGCCAGCCCTTTTCCTTGGTTTAGGCTTCCCACGTAAAGAATACGCAATCTCGGCTCCGTGAAACTTTCAACTGTAGACACTGAACTTTGAATGGGTTCCGGACATCCATAAGGGATCACACACACCTCCCCACGAAACGCTGGGGCCAGTTGCAGACTGTCGCGAACCACAGCACTGGGGACCAGGATGAGATCTGCCAGTTGCAGTTCCCTGTCCCGCCGCTGCATGGCAGCACTCGCCGCCTCCAGAGCCGGGAGCGTAGAAGCCCAGCCTGGCTGCAGAACCGCCTCTTGCGCTACAATGTCTCGTGTAAAACGCCAGTAGGGAGTGGGCAGTTCGTAGATCGTCTGGATCCCGCGTTGCCTGGCAGCCTCAAAGGTCTTCTCAGCTGCGCCCATGTAGGCGTAAACAGCATCTACTCCCTGGCTTCGCCTCACCGCCTTTGCCACATCCGTATCAAAGCGCCACAGAACCTTGTCCAGCGAACCCAGACGCTTGATCAAAGTACTTTTACGTAGCAGGGCCGATCCTCGGCAGGCCAAGCGCAGCATCTCACGGGCTGGATGGGCGCGCAGATGGGGATGTAGCAATTCAGGGAACATCCGTTGCTGCGCCATTCCACTGCGCCGTCCCAGCCGGGCAATCACACGTCGCAGCCACATTGGCACTACAAGCGTCGTATGAAACGCCGCCAAACTATCCACCTCTGCGAAAGCCACACCAGCAGCACAACTATTGGGGTTGCCGGTGAGGTGAGAGATGAGAATATTCACAATAAGTAAGAAATGCAATAAGACTCAGGCAGTTATAAAAAATTTACACTGCATCTAACAATTTGGGCCGAAAATATAACCACTTTTGCAAGGAACTTCTCGGTTCACCTACAGCTAAAGAAAGCTCCGAATCGCTTAGAAATGAAAGGTCTACGTTAGCACGCTTACTCCTATCACTTGTATCAAATGAAACTTCCTCTACTTCGTGTGTGCTTTGAAAAGACTCAATAAGTTTGGCATGCTTTTCCCACGGTGGGAGGTCATGAGATTCAACAATTAGTGTTGCCGTGTTCAAGTTCGGAATCGCCCCTCTCTGAAAGAGAACAAACTCATAGCCCTCACAATCGCTAATGATCAATGAGTAGGGAGAAAGATGCCTCGACAGCCATTTTAGCGAACAATAACCTTGCGTTTCCACATTAGGTGTGTTGTTGGATTCAGCAAATCGCCGTGTCATTCTTTGCGCCCATGGATCAGTATCAAATGCAATAACCTTGGTAGTTGGAAACCATTGCGCCAAACCGACAGCATAAAAACCAAATTTGGATCCTATATCAATAACCAATGTGAATTTACGATTTTTCTGTGCCTTCAGCCATGAAGCAATTTCCTGCTCATATGTTCCAAGTAAAAAGGGCCCCATCTGCTCAGAGTAAAGAAAACTGGGCAGGATCATTCCAGGAAAAAGTCCATTTATACACTTATTCCCAAATGTCTGAATCAACTTATCATTAACTTGCGGCATCCCCCACTCCTTGAGCCGTGCATGGCTTAATCGTCGTGATCGCACTGACAATAATAGCACTTTGATTCTCTCTGGAACAAGAGCATGAAAGACAAATTTAATCCATTTACGCATGAAGATAAAATTTAATGAACAGCCAATTACTTTTTGAAGTGTTTAGTTTACGAAATACATTTTTACAAATGCACATAAAATAAACATAGATAGCACTGACATAAATGAGGCATTCTGAATCAACTCGAAGGATATTTTTGGCAATTAAGTGATTCTATTGAATGACCTTTAACTCCAGCTATTGATAGTGCAAGCAACGTCAATAATGCAATTATATAGCATAACCTGTCGCCACGGTTTTCAGAAGAGTCCAACGCGTGTTCAACTTGTTTAAAAATCGGTGGCGTGCGGGGGTGAGCGACAAAAAAGCGAGGAGACCGAATTCAGCAAGATGGCGCACGAACAAAGCCGATTTCATCAATACTGGAAATCGAATACATCCATGTTGGCGCAGTAGCAGCCAGCGATTTCGATGATGTCTTAGCACTCGCTGCCCAGTAGTTTGCGGACTGCCGCCACCCGGATGGAAACACAGCACTTGAGTGGTAATTTCATTCACCAATCCGTGTTCCAGCAAGCGCCAGCTGAAATCCATGTCAGCATCCAAAAAGTCAAACCTTTCATCAAACCCGCCTACTGCGCGGAAACTCTCGGTTCGCACCGCCATGCAACAAGAGTGAATGCACCATTTTGATGCGTCTGGCAGGAGGAACTCCCTCCATTTTACGGGGAGACGATTGAACAAGCCGGGACCAAGAACGAAGTCAACCACTCCAGGCACTCGCTCACCTGAAGGTCGCAAATCGCCACTACTATCGGTTTGAGTAAATCCGAGTGCCGCCAGTTTTGAATTGGCAAGAAAGCGCTGGCGTATTTCCTGCACAAATGGCGTGAGAGGTTGGGCATCACAGTCAAGGATGACAACCAAGTCCGTTTTCATAAGCCGCATGCCCACGTTCACACTTCGAGCATAACCGAGATTGGTTTGATTACGATGCACCACCACCAAGGGATCTCCAATCCACTGGTCAGGAGCATCCGAAGCATCGTCTACCACCACAATTTGAGCCAGTCCTCCTCCGGCATGTTGCAGTACCAAACGAAGCGTGGCCAAGGTGGTATTCCACGCTTGGAAATTGGTGATCAGTACTCCCAGTGTCACAATTAGTCAGGATGCAGTTCGTAAAATCGCAAAGATAACCCGGGCATATTGTGCTGCGACGACCTGCTTCTCGTGCACCACTAAATGAGCAGGGCCTTGGCTGAGACAGGCTTCGACCTTTCCTGGCTGCGTGAATGCGACCCTAAGAGCATCGGCCAACTCATTTGCACAACCATTTGGAAAGGTCCATCCGCATGGCCCGATGGCTTCGGGGAGTCCTCCCCCATTGGAACCTATGACGACGCAACCGCAAGCGATGCCCTCGATCGCGACGACACCAAAAGGCTCGTTCCAGCGAGAGGGGATGACCATGATCTGGTGATGATTGAGCACCCGCACCAGTTCTTCTCCTGATTTCAGGCCAGTGAAGCAGACTTGATTTTCCAGATGAAACCGCTTCACCTGATCCTCCAAAGCGGGTTGTTCGGGACCTGCCCCGATGATGGTGAGGGAAGGCGTGAGCCCCTGATCACGCAGGAGCGCCAAAGCATCCAGAAGGAGATCGCAACCCTTGTCCGAAACCAGACGCCCGAGAAAGACCATATCTCGATTCCGCTTGATCTCAGGCAGCCGTCGAAACAATTGTTGATCATAAGGATTAGGAATCACCTGACCGTTGAGCCGAAGGAACTGGTCCACTGCGTGGCTGACGGAGATATTGGCATCGGCAAAGCAAGCGAGAGCTTTTTTGAGACGGTCGAGAGGTCTGACCGGATGGCCAGGGTTCTCGTACCAGATATGGTGGGTAGCAATCCAACGCGGGCGGCTGGAACCGCAGAACAGCAGCGGGAGCAGCCCCCACAGGCTGATATTGGCAAGGATGACGACGTCGGCAGAACGATAGGCGACAACGGTGGCCACAAAACAAGGCTGGCGGATGACGCGGAAGGGGAACGAATCGACTGCCGGATTCGGAGTCGAAGTCAACACCGTCACCTCAATCCCCTGACGTGACCACTCAGTGGCTAGGATTTGCACCACGGTTTCCACCCCCCCTTGCAAGGGATAAAAGGCCGGAGAATAGATGAGCCAGTGCTGCGACATTATATTTTTATTATGCAGCAGATGGTCAGATGCCATCGTGCCCGAGCATCTCCTGGTAGAGAAGGCGAATTTGATCGCGATATCTTTTTGCCGTAAAGTTCACAGCAAACGGGGATGCCTTGCTGGCAGCCTCCATCAACTTCTGCGGCTGATCCAAGTAGCCGACGATTTGTTCAGTAAGAGCCTCCGAACTCATGGCTGGAATGCGCCATTTTGGATCAGGAACAGGCACACCGCAATTCTCCGTCAGCAGGACGGGCATGCCACAAGCCATGGCTTCCAGTGCCACGAAGCCAAAAGAGTCTGCTATGGATGGCAGTACGAGGAGGTCATGGGTGGAATAAAGTGTGCGAAGTTGTGCTTTACCAACGGCCCCCAAGGCTTCCACCTTTACGCCCCCGACCCTGTCAGGAATGGGAAACTGGTTGGTCGAAACACCAACCAAAGTGAGGGTGACCCCTTTCGGCAACGATTGTAGCGCACGGAAGAGAAATGGAAGACCTTTGCGCAAAGACCACTCTCCCACAAAGAGTAGACGCAATGCAGTACATTTTTTTTCCTTCCTGCACTCATTGGATGCCGGTTGCCAAAAATCATGGTCCACCCACAGTGGGCACTGAAATAAACGTCGCTCATCGAATCCTGTCTGGGTGAAACTCTGACGATGAAAATCCGAGTAT
Source organism: Prosthecobacter sp. Pr1 (assembly GCF_057652315.1). Taxonomy (NCBI): domain Bacteria; kingdom Pseudomonadati; phylum Verrucomicrobiota; class Verrucomicrobiia; order Verrucomicrobiales; family Verrucomicrobiaceae; genus Prosthecobacter; species Prosthecobacter sp. Pr1. Next base: position 214,199 of record NZ_JBYFBS010000005.1, read on the forward strand.
ACCAAGAGTCGGTCAGCGAGTTCGTACTCAAGCATTTTGCGCTCCTTCATCGCCTCACCGTCAGCGAATCCGTTCCAAGAAACCTCGCAGGCATCCGCAGCCTCATGCATCAGTGAAGCAAGAGTGGTAGGATGCAATTGCGGGCAGTCGTGAATGGTGCAAGCACCACTGCGGGCAGCGGCTTGAAGGCTCAGGAGATCACAACGTTCCGTGCCAACGAAAAGCGCCGGGGGAGAATGTTCGATCAAACGCGCCGTCAATCCATCGAAAGACTCAAACAATGCCATCGATTCACAATTTCCGTGAATACGCCGTGCCACCCAATCTTTGAGAAAAGGCCAGGGATGTTCAAATATTAGAGCCGGATCAAGGCCGTTCAATCTTCGATTAAGCGTTGCCTTGGCTCCAAGTATCCCTCCAACCCATCCACCCCACTTCCCCGGGGCATCATATATGGAACAGTCAAACCTTCTGAGCCAGCTTGATTCTTGTGCAGCCAGAGCCAGTTGGAAGGCTTGGTGAACCCCACAATAAGCTACATCGATCAATGGCCGGTTGCGTTCGAAGGTCATTCGACAACAAAAGTCAAACCTTGTCAGTGTTCTGCTGAATCAGTCGTGGCCCGGCGAAACGACACCACAGTGCGTAAGGAAATGCTGACAGCCAGCGAAGAAGATGTACAGGCACCATCCAGGGAGTGCGCAAGGTGCGCTTGTTAAAGCCGGCGCTTCGGATATCAACCGCCAGCAGGTAGGGCAAAGACTTCCACGTAGCGTGATTAAGCAGAAAATACCACGAACCGAAGTAGTGGTGCCAGCCCGTCCAAAAATTCTTACGCGTCCAATGACGTGCGCCGCCATCCACAACTCCAGCCCCACCCAGATGGTAAAGGCTTACTTCAGGACAATAGTAAACGACTCGCCCGCTCCTCTTCCAACGCATCCCAAAATCCGATTCTTCACGAAAAGCGCCGCGCATGAAACATTCGTCCATGCCCCCTACTGCAATGAAATCCTCCCGCCGCACCCCCATGTTTCCAGCCATCAAAAAACTTCCTGTGAATGGCTTGTTGTAGTTACGTTTGCAAAACAACCATCCGATTTCAGGATCGAAAGCACGAGGGTCGAGTTCAGAGACTTTTTCGCCCTGGCCTTCCAGCACCATGCCTGAGACAGCCCTCACTTTTACATCAGCAAAAGCTGCGGCGTACGAACGAACAAATCTGGAGTCCACCACAATGTCATCGTCGAGAAAAACGACGACATCGCCCGTAGATGCCAGCGCTCCCCGGTTGCGCGCCATGGAGGCATTCGGTTCTTCCTGCCTGATCCAGACAATTTGCTTCTCAAGGCTCCACTGGTTCAATTGCTTGGAAACGGATGGCGGTGTTTCCGTGGACTGATCCACAACTACGATTTCATGTGCGCGATAATCCTGGTTCAGCAACATGCGAATGGCCTCCACCAGCACAACTCCTCGATTGAACGTGGGAATAACAAACGAGATGTGGATTGGCATGAAATCGATCTGCATCATCTAATCACTGCGGTCCAAAACCGGTTCTTAAGCGTTATTCGATCAAAATCTGCCTTCACGGCAGACTGAGCATTTTCGCTAATCACTCTCATCCGCCCTGTGTCGGCCAGGAAATCCGCAAGCTTCTGTGCTATGACATCCGGATCATTGGTAGAAAGCTCAAAAGCGGCATCGTTTCGACGTAAATAGCGACCCGCAGCTGATGATTCAGGACCATGATAAACAATCGGAACACCAGACGCCATATAGCTGACCATCTTCGTGGAAAGACTAAACTGGCAGAGATTGCTCCATTCTGGTTCCAGTGGCAGAGGTAAATAAAGGAGATGCTGAAAGCCCATTTCTTTCCCCACAACTTCAGAGGACGCAAAGGGCAGAAGATTCACCAACTCCTTGCCGACAAGATTCTCAGGATTGAACCCCTGTGTTCGTACGGTGAACCGGACGGGGCGCCCATGGCCGATGGTTGTTTGATGTCTTTCCAATGCGGTCATCAATGCTCGGAAGTTGGGAAGGTATGTGTTGTTAAACATGCCCATGAAATAGAGCCGGACCTCAGTTGAAGGGGGAACAAACTTCAATCCTAAACTTGGGGCGCATCCATCCGTGTGGATGAGGTAGGTTCGGTCACCGTAGCGCCGGCAATACTCCAAACCCATCTCCTGTGAAATCACGAATCGGGTGGCGGCCTGCAGCCAGACCTCCCGCAAAACCACCTCCATCTTCGCCAGTCTGGGATGCTCCTTTGCAGTGTAGGTGAAGTCATCATGGATGCTGATATGCACCCGCAATCCCAGCCGTTGAGCCACCCGAAAACCCGCAACAAAGTCGCCCCAAGAATGAGGCAGCAGGTGAACATCGGTGGCGTTCAACCTCACCAACTCCCTTTCTAGCCGTTGCGCAAAGCACCTGCTCCAAAGACTTTCCACGTAGCCACCCAACCAAGCGAAACGAGTCCGATCAATCCTGCCGAGAGAGGGACGAATGGGGATCAGCGACTCTTCCAGCGTCCATGCCGCACGCTCCTTTCCAAATCCGGTGCAGATGCTGGCGACTGGGACAGGGGCGTCTTCGGCAACCGAACGGAGGATATTTGGTCCGCCGCCGACGTCACCAAGACTGAAGCACTGAATGAAAACAAATTTCAACGAACCAGAAAATGAACGAGACTTTTGTGGCTCATCGACAGTACTACAAGGCAGGCCATCGATGAAACGGGCTCAGTGCGGCCAGAGAACAGCAACAATGTCCTCCCCAACAACGCTAAACGAGTAGCCGTGCATCGAAAGGAAGGGAAGCAACTCATGCCGTTCTTCTGCGTTAAGGTGCGCATATTCGAACACCAACATGCCGGGGCGGCAGTGATCGAAGGGAAAAGTCTTGAGCAGTCGAAAGTCAGCACCTTCAGCGTCGATGAACAGAAGATCCAGATTCCGTTCGGGCGAACGGTCGAGCAGCTCGGCAAACGTCACCGTTTCAACCAGGGTCTCCTCAATCCAGTCGGTGGACTCCGCTTGGGAATAACCAAACCAAATGAGCATCTTTTCCACATGTTCACGATCAAAGGATGAGACTTGATCGGAAAAGTGACCTCCTCTGCAGCTTTCTGGATTGCGCACCACATAAAAGGGCAGCGAGCCACCTTTCTCCGAGATGGCCACATTGAGGGCTTGGCGATTGGGGTTGGCGGCCAAGGTCTTCACCAAACGAGTGTAAACACGAGGGTTCGGCTCCAGCAAAAGCCCCTGCCAGTTGGATCGATTTCTGAAACAACTGATTGGATCATTGTGCGTCCCGTCATGAGCCCCCACTTGAATGAAGCGAACCTGCTTGGCATTCGCGAAGGATTGAAAAATGAGATCTTCCACAGTAGGTAGGCGTGGAAGTCGAACAACGGAAGCCCCGAAGGGGCGCAGAATCCGCCGCAGCAACGATAGAATCAATTTTTGCAGCATTTGAGAAAGTTTTTGATTGAGTTCAAATGATAACTTCAAAAGTCATTGAGTGAGTCGAACGTTACCCCTTATTGGACAAAGATTGCATCCAATTGTCGGAGATATCCCTTATTATCGCGGCTCAGCTTAAACATATGGTAGAGATCGAACCCTCTTTCGAAAAAAAGCGGTCAGTGCGGCGTCAAATCTAAGCTGTCCTTGTCAAGTTGGCAGGGTGATAAATTCATAAAATGCGAGATGCATGAACTTTCTTGCGCTGAATTGTTCAGCCCCCTTCAATATCAAATGCCCCGCCCCCTTGCATGTCTATTTTCAAAAGGTCGACTTCGGGAAATTTCAACTCACTGACGACAGAGTCTAGTGTCCTGAACTGAGCATCGTTGACAAATTTTGTATCAAGAAGCCCTTCACCCCAAGTCGTTTGGCAAGTCTCGTCCGTCGAGAAAAGAAAGTTGGCATCCGATCTTGCGCAGAACAGCCTGTATCGGTGAGGCTACAACACTTTTGAGAAGAAAATTCATCAGCTGGAGGCAGGCTTAACCATTCGGCGAGAGGGGTGAGCGAAGTCAGGAGGTGACACAGTCGGCGAATGGGCGACAAGCAACCCATCAACACTGTAAGTTTCATCAAGATCGACGGAGACATTTACCGTGTAACCGATTGCTTTTAAAAAATCGGCGCAGCCATAGTGAAGATCCATGCTGTGAGTGGAAATGAAGAGATAATCGACACGACGTTCCTTCAAGAGATTGCTGGCACCTTTAAGCATATCCAATTCGAAGCCCTGGATGTCGGAATGAAGAACGGAGATGTGAGTCAAATTTTTCTCCTTTGCCAAGGAATCCACACACCGGACGGCCGCGCCAGAAGGATCAATGCCATCCGCAGCTCCGATGAAGGCATGTGTGAAATCTCCATGCAGGCCATTGATCTCAAAATTTTTCCGCCCGATGTCCAAGTGAAGAGCATCTGGCTCGACCAAAAAAACGCGGGCATTTCTAACATCTTTGGCAAACCACATGGAATAAAATCCCCAGTAAGCACCGAGTTCGACCATTGTGGATCCAGATGGCAAATTCCGGATGATGTTATCAAATACAGCCTCTTCCTGGGGTTCGTGGCAACCCATGTTGGTGCTGAGAATGCTTGTGCCACCCTGGCCATAGTAACAATCCTTGATCACACGCAAGCCATTGTGCATGAGCTGGATTCCATTAGTCACCTTCCCCGCATTTGGCACCCGAAATATCCGTGCGTTATCTGGACACTCTTTAACAATTGCAGCACGTTCAGAGTACCATACCCTCTCAGTCCTGCTTGATTTCCATAGGACCAAGCGATCCCACAGCGATGGGAAGAGTATTCTGCAGGTCTGACGTAGCAATTGCATCATTTTTTGTCGTGTTGGAGATCCAATGGAGACAATTTTGGCTAAAGAACGGATAACTCGTCCAGTGCACCCCGAATGGCCCTGGCCTGATGATGAACCGTCCAGGTGGAGGACAATGTAGCGTGATTGCGGTCTACCAACGTCTGGTAGTCGGAGATGTGGGGGAGCAGGTCACGAAGAATTTGTTCGGCAGGGTTGTCCAGATTGGCCTCGATAACGGGATTATACCCCAGTATCTCCACCAGTTCAGCGGGGCAATGGCCTAACATCAGTGTCTTGGAGGCCATGCATTCGAAGTAGCGGAAGGTCGAGGTTTCGACACCTTTAGCCTGTTCGGGATGGGAGATGGCACGGGGAAAAACCATGCATATTTTGGCGTGGCTGTAGCTCACAAGCACTTCTTCATGAGGGGTGGGGGCGACAAGCCCCTGAAGCGGAAATCGATGGTTTATGCGGGCTCTCGCGAGAGGCAGGCGAATGCGTTCGTGGAAAGCAGTGAAAGGTCGCCCCATCTCCAAGACATCAATGGGCCGTTTGATCAAAGGCAGGGAAGGATCGAAGCAGTCAGGATCGACCGCTTCAGGAAGCCAACGAAAATCGATTCCAGGAATCCGTCTTTGCATTTCCGCCATGGGGCCTTTGGCGGAAATGAAAGCAATTTTGGGACGGGCGTATTCAAACACTTGCTGCCACCCGTCCCACAAATCGGGCCACAGATCAAAGCTGTAGGTGACCAGTGGGTTCCTCAGCATATACGGGAAGAAAGCGGCGGGCCAGACGTGATTGAGCTGGGCGAAGAATGGTTCCTTTCTGTTTTGAAAAGGAAGCCTCCTTATTTTGAGCATGACTGCAAGCCTGGCCAGAGCACGGAGAGGTCTTTTTTGCAGCAGGCTGGAATGGCATGGCACACCTTCGGCCTCAAGCGCCCGAACCAGCATGCGGATGGTCGGAAGAATGTGCGATTCGTGCGTGGGAAGCAGAACTTGGAACATTCTATAAACCCACGGTTGCTCTTCTGGGGCTCATCCTTTTGGCAGTGAACATTTCGGCACAGAGCGAGTATGCGGAATCGGAGCAAGGCAGATTGATGCCCAGGCAATGACAATCTCTATTGGCCTTGGATGAGACTTTGTTTTTGCGGATGGGGCCAAAAACTAGACACTCAAAACATACCTGCTTAGAATAAAAACAAAGCAACGGCGGCGTGCCCGGCAAAAAGATGCCCATCGGTGTATTTCGGAAAAGACATTCCCACGTCTCATGAGGCTAATAGCTTCCGCCGAAGATGGAGGAAGGATAAAAGACAGCGACAAAATGAGTGAAAACCACTGTCAAAGCAGCAAGTCCACGGATGGATTCCAGATAAAGCAGTTCTCTCAAGGAGTTTGCCAGGTAGTATCTGAGAGTGTGCAAAAGACACGTCACGTAGTGTGCTTGGCTAAGATGAGCGATCCGGGTTAGTGATGAATTGCCAGGCTGGCGGCATGGATCTCCTCAAAGACATCATCCAGTGTCTTGGTGATCCGCCATCCTGAATAGTGAGCCTCCATCTTGATCAGATCGCTGATGCAGCAGATGTGGTCCCCTTCCCGGTTCTTGTCCACATACTCCCACTGCATGGGTTTGCCGGAAAGAGCGGTGATTCTTTCAAATGCTTCAAGGATGGAGACGCTGTTGTCGCGACCTCCGCCGATGTTGTACACCTCGCCGCAGCGGGGATTTTCAAAGAAAGCATGCATGAAGCGGACGACATCCAGGCTGTGTATATTACCCCGCACCTGCTTGCCCTTGTAGCCGAAGACATTGTACTTTTTTCCAGCGAGGTTGCACTTGATCAAATAGCTGAGGAAGCCATGAAGCTCGACACCGCTGTGGTTCGGGCCGATGAGGCAGCCACCGTGCAGGGCGCAGGTCTTCATGCCAAAGTAGCGCCCGTACTACTGCACCATGACATCGGCAGCCACCTTCGACGCGCCGAAGAGGCTGTGCTTGCTCTGATCGATGGAGAACTCCTCGGTGATGCCATTTGCGTATACCAGGTCGTCGTAGTCCCATCGATTAGCAAGTTCCTTGACTTTGATCGTATTTGGGAGGTCCCCGTAAACCTTGTTCGTGCTCATGTGGCTGAATACGGCATCGGGCGCGTGCTGCCGGGTGGCCTCCAGCATGTTCAGCGTGCCGACGGCATTCGTGTCAAAATCATCGAAGGGGCGCGACGCAGCGAGATCGTAGCTGGGCTGGGCGGCGGTGTGAACGACAACGTGAGGCTTTAATGAAGAAAAGCAGTCCACCACGGCCTTGCGGTCCCGGATGTCGAGCTCGAGGTGTTGGAATGTGGGATGAGCCGTTTTGAGCCGCTCCTGATTCCATCGGGTGTCCCCTTGAGGGCCGAAGAAGTCGGCGCGCATGTTGTTATCCACGCCGTGAACCTGCCAGCCCAGTTGACAAAAATACCCGACAACTTCGGAACCAATGAGTCCGGAGGAACCTGTGACGAGGAGATTGATAGAGAAAATGGAGGTCGGAAAGAATGAGTGACAGCTTTCAGCACTGGGGCGACGGTGCTTGGATACGATTGTCGTGAGTGAGACCAAAGAGGCATGTGGTTAAGGCATGGCCACACTGCACCACCGCCGCGACGATAACGAACCACGCCAACCCTATCACACTGTCGAGCGGCAGCAGGCAGGCTGCCACCGCCTGAGTAGCGAGGGTCAGCGGAATATTGAGCCAGGCCAGACGAATCCAGCCACGAGATACATTCATTCCCCAAACAAAACCGGCCAAACTGTTGAGGGCCATGCCCGCCAGCACCAACACCATTTCCCGCTGCAGATGCGCGTATTTCCCGCCGAGGAGCCAGAGGAACCAATGCCCCTGCCACCAGGCGAACACTAGAAGAACAATGCTGAACGCCACCGTGCCAGCCACCAGGGAGATCGCCATGGCCCACATCCGTTTTCTGTCGGAGGCACGGGCGAAGGAAGGAAACACGAACTGCCCCAGAGGACCGGCCAGCACGGCGAAGATGACGGCGAGGCGGTTCAGCGCTCCGAGATCCGAGACCTCGCTCGTGGTGGCAAAGACGCTGATCAGCCAAGTGGCGAGCTGGCCCTGAATGCAGATGAAAATGCAGTTCGGCAGCAGCTGATGCACCACCTCCCAAATGCGCGCCGCATGATCGGCGATGCCAGTGGGCTGCAGCTCCCCCAGCAATGGAAGAACCTGCCTGCGAACAATTCCATATTGGGTAAGATGGGCGACAAGAACCGCCATGAGAGCAGTGAGCGGAGTGAGCCCGCCCAGCAGTGCCAGAGCCGCCGTCACCGAGGTGCGGACAAGTGCAGGCACGAGATCTGCCACCTGAAGCTGCCTGGTGCGCGATTGCAGACGGTTGATGACATTGAAAATTGAAGTGGTGGAAACTTGCCAGATGGGCGCGAGCACCAGCACGGTGAGCCCCAATGAGGAGGGGAGACCTGCACCATTGCGCAGCAGCAGCCATAAGGAAATGCCCGCAACGATGACCGATGAGAGAATTGCCAGTTTCATCCGCAGACGCAGCGCGGCATGCACCAGGCCTTTCAATGATGCTTTGTCCTGCCACATCGTGCCGCCAATGGAGGTGACGGCGCTGACAATGCCTGCATCCGCCAGGACGGAAAGCGTGGCACTCATGCTGCTGGCGATGGTGAACCAGGCGTAGTCCGGCTTTTCCAAAGTGCGCACCAGCAGGAAACCCGCGATGGCATTCAGCGCCTGTACGAACAGCTGCACCAATGCGAAGCCGCCAAAGATCGCGCTCCAGCGGTACAGGCGCAGTCGATTGTGGCGAAGTGACAGCCATGATAACATTCGAGAAGAGTGAGGAGCTGAGCAAGCTGGCAGCTCTTAGCTGTTGCAGGAACTGCAGGGTGTGTGAAAAACTGCCATCCTCATATGCAACAAGCCGCTGCCGCCATCACTCCGGAAAACCTGCGGGTGCATGTCATTCATTATACCCGCCTGACGGAACGCCGGGCGCATATGGAGCGTGTGCTGCGGGAGCATGGGCTGGACCACTTTCCGGTCAGCTGGATGACAGCGCATGATCGCGAGGAAGTGCTGGCAGACGGTGCGTTTGAACGCGGCGAGTGGGGAGACCCAAAAGTGATCGCAGCGGGTTCGGTCTCTCTGGTCTTGAAGCATCTGGCGGTGTACCGCCAAGTCCTGGCTGAGCCGCACGCATGGCATCTGATCCTGGAAGATGATGTCCTGATCCGTCCTGGCTTTCTGCCCGCTTTGATAGACTGCCTGAATGAGCTGCCCAAAGAGTGGGACATGTGCTTTGTCGGACTGGGCTGCGATCTGCATGTACCCTGGTGGCTGCGCCGCGCCGGCAAGCGTCTCTACTGGCGCGGCTGGAAACGCGGCCTGCTGTGGGGTGGGGGCGGCTGCTCCCGCTGCACGGAGGCGTATCTGATTCATCCCGGCTGCGCGGAGCGTGTGTTGTCCAGCCGGTTTGCGCATCCGCCTTTCAACCGTCCCATTGACTGGCATTTGAATGCCGCAGGCCAAGCTTTGCACATCCATTCTTACTGGGCTGAGCCGCCCTTGGTCACCCAAGGGGCGTTCGAGAGTTGGATGAACGATCCCGCCTTGAACCCTGCAAGGCCATGATCGGCGCAGAGTCGTTGCCTTCACTCTGTGATCAATACGTTCCATGTCTGAGCCAGCGTTACTGTCTACCTGCGAACGGCCAGCCAGTTTCCGACAAGATTGCGGTAATCTTCAATTTGAACGGGAGCATTCATCCCCTTCCCTTGCTCCACGGAGCGCACTTCAAATCCGGCTGATTCCAAATACGTCAGCAAATCATTGGAGGTGAAGCCATGACGAACTGAGTTCGGATCTCCGGCCTCAATCAAAATCTGCCGGGTGTTTTTGAGCAGGCTGCTGGCACCGCGCAGCACGGCGAGTTCCACTCCCTCGACATCGATCTTTAAGAGATCACAGCGAAGCAAGTCTGGAAACAAAACATCCAGAGTGGTGACTGGAACCGTGATACTTTTAGTGTTCAAGCCCAAGTGCTGAGCGGAACCATTGGGAACCATGAAATTCATGTCGTCACGGCGGTCATCGGTGAACTGCGCCCCCTCTTCACTGGGGGCGTCTGCAACGGCAACTGAATAACGCTGAACCTGCGGTGAACTGAACTGGTTTAGGCTGAGGTTTTCCTCCAGACACCGATGAATGAAGGGATGTGGCTCGATGGCATGAACAACACCATTCTCGCCGACGGCGCGTGCCCCTTCCATGACGGTAAATCCAATGTTGGCTCCGACGTCAATCATCGTGTCTCCCGGTTTGAGAAGTGAACGGATGATGTCCAAATCGGCATCCCTTTGATGTCGGTCCACCCAGAGCTGCCAGGCAAGGTTGGCCGGATGCAGATGGAGACGAAACGAACGCATTGGAAAAGTGATCCGCCGCCCCCAGCCGGTGAGCCAGAATACTTGGGCGACCAAAAAACGAAGCGGCTTCGGATGGCGCAGCACACTTAAGAGACGGTTCATTGAAGATGGGATCCCACATGAATTTAGTCACGAGTGATCGATTCCACCCAGCCCTGATGCTGAAGATACCACGACACGGTATCATGCAGCCTTTTTTCAAGGGTGTGGTCGGGATTCCAGCCGAGTTCGAAACCGATTTTCGTCGCATCCATGGCGTAGCGTCGATCATGGCCGGGCCGGTCAGAGACAAAAGTGATGAGGCTGCGCGAATGCCCCTCGAGTTCGGGCTTCAGGTAAGTGGCAGAGGTAAGGCAGTCCAGACTGACAAGCTTTGAGATCTCAGGCTGGCCAATGACCTGCCGGATGAGATTTGAGCCGATGAAGCCTGCCCGGCCAGTGATGAGAAGATTCATCATGCTTTGACGCCGGCGTATTCGCTGAAGACGCCCATGCAGGCGATGCGCCGGGCGTCTTGGAAACCGGCGGCCTTGAGGGCGGATACGACGGCCTCAGGCCGGACACAGGCGTCCATGGTCTCCCAAAAGTACACCATCATCTCTTCTGCTTTCTTGCTGCGGGTGAGCAGTCGGGCGAAGAAGGGATACACGATGCCGAAGTAGAGCTTGAAGAGCGCGGAGCCGATCCTGCCCGCTGGACGGGTGGCTTCCATGATGAGGACACGGCCGCCGGGCTTGAGCACACGGTGAAATTCACGGAAAGTGGCCTCCAGATCGGCGAAGTGGCGCAGTGCGTAGCCCACCGTAAGGAAGTCATAGGCGTTGGCTTCGACAGGCATGCTCTCCGCGCGGCTCTGGATGAAACGCGCGCCTGGCAGCTTTCCCTTGGCCACAGCCAGCATGCCATCACTGGGCTCCACGCAGGTGATGGTGCTATCACCACCGAGCACTTGGCTGGCGGCTACGGCGACGAGGCCAGTCCCGCAGGCGACATCAAGGTGCTGCATGCCAGGCCGCAATCCATGGCGGCTCTGCGCCGTCCTACGGTAGAGATTGCCTGTGCCAAAAAATCCCCAGCCTACGATGGGATCGTAATGCGCGGCTCCTTGATCGAAGAGTTCTTTGACGTAGTCCTGCCGCTCTTCGGGCTGGGTGTAGCGATGGGGCAGGATTGGATGAGGAATCATGGAGGTTTCAGATGCTTTTAGGCCAACACGTTGCACTTCGATGGCAACGTCGGCGAGGTAGTGTCACGTACTCGCAATGGGGCAGTTCAATCACGAGGTTTTCAAAGTCGCAGAGAATCTGAGTTCATGGCCAGAGTTTTGATCACCACTCCAGGATTTCCCCTGACCAAAATGCGTTCTGGGACTGAGTTCATCACCACACTTCCTGCACTCACCACACTTCCGCTGCCCACCTCCACTCCAGGACCGATGAACGATTGTGCGGCGATCCAACAACCATCGCCCAGCGTGATGCCACGCACGATCAAATCGAACGTTTCCCTGCGATGATCGTGTGAGCCTGTGCACAAGAACGAACGTTGTGAAACGCAGACATGTGATCCGATTTTCACCGGGGCAAGACTCAGGATCATGACCTCTTCTCCCAGCCAGACGTAGTCACCCAGGATCAGCCGCCATGGGAAGGAAATGTTCACATTCGCCCTGATGACAACGCCTGCGCCTACTTTCGCACCGAACCAACGGAGCAGGGACGATCGCAAAGAAGAGGGCCACGGCACCGAAGTTTGAAAAAAAATCCGCTTCGTCAAAAGCCAGGCCGCCTCCTTCCAGCGCTCCGCACCTCGATCAAAGCCCTTATTGGCAAACTTGGACAGATCAATCATCAGATCTTTGAAGCACTTGCTTACCCTGCCAACAAAGCGTCAAAACGACTCAAAAACTTTAAAAACGAACCACGCAGCCAAGCTGCCGCCAAAGGTCGCTTAAGCGGCGGCCTGGATGGTTTGCCGTGGTAGGATCGGCATTTTCAAAAAGGGAGGTGACTGTACCATGCTGATACCCAGCGCAAAGAATAAAGTTCTCCGGTATGTTAACACTTTGACACCAAGCTGTGCTGGCAGCGTACATTTTTCTCCGGCAAAATATGAGTTGTCGTGGTGTCCCGAGTTCTTTTTGGATGAACCCGGCCTTTTTTGCATTTATCCATTTCCATGCGCCGCCCCCCTCCCCTTCTGACTGCCCTTGTCCTCGGCTTGGCCGCGTGTTTTTGCGCCCAGGGACAAACCAGCCTCAAGCCTGAAGGTGCCAGCCCAAATGCCCCTCGGGTGAGCAGCCTGGGCACGCGCTTTGCCAGCATTCCCGGCACTACTGTGCAGTTTGCCATCTGGGAGACGCGGCTCTCCGAATGGAATGAGTTTCTGCGCCAGAAAAAGTATCCATGGTCCTATCAGACGCACTTTGAGCAATCGCCAGAGCACCCTGTGGTAGGCGTCAACCTGCAGGATGCCGTGGCTTTCTGCAATTGGCTCACCGAAACTGAGCGCGAACAGCACCTGATCGACAGCTCCCAGAGCTATCGCCTGCCAACGCCGGAAGAGTGGGACTCTGCCGTGGGTCTGGCCCGTGGTCGCAAGAAGGTCAGCCTCTCCGCTGAAGACCGTCTGCTGGACGATCAAATCTATCCTTGGGGGCAGGACTGGCCGCCGCCAGCGAAGACCGCCAACTTTGCCGATGGTGAGATCACCGGCTACGCGAACGACGGCTATGCATTCACCGCACCGGTAGGAAGCTTCACTCCTACTCGGGAGGGACTGTTTGACCTCGCGGGGAATGTCTGGGAATGGACCCAGCCAGTGGAGATCCGGGCGCAACCGACCGGGGTCCTGCGCGGCGGCTCCTGGGCCTATTTCCGTGCTGAATGCCTCACCTCGGCCTATCAGTATGTCGTTCCTGCAGACCTGCGGGCCCCCACCATCGGCTTTCGCTGTGTGTTTGACGACAAACGTCGTACCGCCAGCCTCCTGGCCGCCTCCGATGCGGAGAAGAAGCAGGCTTTGGAGGAACGCATGAAGGCCATGACGGACAGCCGCAAGGTGGACGCCACTGCGGTGGAAGCACTGCGCAAGCAGATGCAGGGCAAGGGCGATGATGGCGGCCTGCCCGACCCTGGAAGTCTCAAACCCGCAGCAGCGGATGGCAGCTCCTTCATCAATGCGCTGGGCATGCGCTTTGTCCCCTTGCAGGAGAAAAGCGGCCCTCTCATCTGCGTCACGGAAACCAGCGTGCGCGATTTCGAAACCTGGCTGCGGGATACCGGACGCAACTGGAGCCAGAAACCCTCCTTTCTGCTGGGTGGGAATCATCCTGCCGCCGGTGTGTCCTGGGAAGATGCCATGGCTTTCTGCGCCTGGCTGACCGAGCGTGACCGCGCCAGCAAGCTCATCCCGGCCACCGCCTCCTACCGTCTGCCGAGCGACACCGAGTGGAGCCTGGCTGCGGGTTTGAAAAATGAAACCGGCACCGATCCCGCCGCGAGGCATCTCGCGGACAAAACACATTACCCCTGGACGCCCAAGCCGGATGACTGGAAACCGCAAGCACTCGCTGCCAATCTGGATGCCACCAAAATCCCCGGCACTACAGACAATTACTCCTACACTGCACCTGTGGACAGCGCGCGCGGAAACGCCCTGGGCCTCTATGAAATGGGCGGCAATGTCTCTGAATGGTGCGCGGATGCATGGCCCGGTGCGCCGGAAGAGCGCGTCATCCGCGGCGGCAGCTGGCTGAGCTTTGACAAAGAAGCCCTGCTGACATCCGCCCGCTCACATGCGCTCAAGAATGCCTCCCGTGCAGATCTGGGCTTCCGCTGTGTGCTGGATTTTGGCACGCCTTAAGTGCCATCAGCACAACTTCAACAGGCGCCGGATTGGGTCCGGAGAGGATGGTGATCTGGTGGCACTTAAGACAGCGCCGCGATCACTTCGATCTCCACCAAGGCTCCCAGAGGCAGTCCTGCCACGGCAACGGTCGAACGCGCAGGCTTGTGACCGGCAAATGCCGCCTCATAGAGCGGATTGACCTTGGGAAAATCGGCCATGTTTTGTAGAAAGACGGTCGCTTTGATGACAGAGCTCAGCGTCAGCCCCTGCGCCTCCAGCAGCGCGCGGATATTGGCCAGCACTTGGGTCGTCTGACCTTCCACATCCGTCGCCACGATCTTCCCTGCGGCCGGATCAATGGGAATCTGACCTGAGCAAAACAGCAGGCCACCATGCTTCACTGCTTGAGAATACGGACCGACCGCAGCCGGGACCTGGGGAGTGTTGTTGATGAGTTCCATGCGAATCTCTTAACGATCCACACCTGCGATTCAAGCCTCGAGATTCATTCGCCATCGATTGCCTCATCAGGGCCGCGCTTGGCTCCAGTGATTAATTTACCCATGCTCACCACCCGCCACCCAAGGCTTTGATCAGGGCCACGGTCGCATTCAGACGACGCGAGCGGAGATCAATGGCACTGCGCTCGGCATTCAGGGCCGTGGCTTGAGCGGTGGCAACGTTGATGTAGCTCAGGGTACCCGCCTCATACTGATTGGTGGCGATTCGTTCGCTCTCCCGGGCCGCATGCACCGCTTCATTCTGGGCTTCAGTTTCGGCGGCCAAAATGCGCAGCGTGGACAGCGCATCTTCAGATTCCTGCATGGCGGTTAGCACAGCCTGCCGGTAATCCGCGACGGCCTGCCTCCAAGTGGCGTCCGCCTGCGCCTTGGCGGCCAACCGCTGGCCGCTGTCAAGAATCGCCAGGCTGGCATCAGGACCAAACGACCAGAAATTGTTGCCCTGCGCAAACAGGTTGGCCAAGGCACGCCAGCCAGTGGCGGTCCCCAAAGAGACGGTGGGGAAAAAGGCGGCGATGGCGGCACCAATACGTTCGTTGGCAGCAGCCACGCGACGCTCGCCCGCAGCGATATCGGGACGGCGCTGAAGCAGCGTTGATGGAGCCGTGGCTGGCAATGCGGGAATGTGCGAGGTGAGAGTGGCCGGCTTCAAGCCGAAATCGGCGGGGGCACGGCCAGTCAGCACGGCCAGAGCATGCTCCATCGTCGCCCGTGTCACACCGATTTCGATCAAAGCGGCACGCGAGGTCGCAAGCTGCGTCGCTGCGAGAGCGACATCAGCCTCGGAGGCCACACCCTGTGCTTTGCGGTTTTGCGTGAGTTCCAGTGACTTGGCGTAGCTGGCTACCTGGCGCTCAAGCAAGAGCCTTTGAGCATCGGCAGCACGCAGTGAAAAGTAGCTCTGCGCCGCCTGAGTTTGCAGGGTGAGCCGGGTGGACTCCACATCGGCCTGCACCGCCTCGACATCCGCCTTGGTGGCCTTGGCGGTATGCCGCAGACGTCCCCAGAGATCCAGTTCCCAATTGGCCGATCCTCCTACGGATTGAATACTTTTCACGCCTGAACCGCTGCGGGCGGCATTGATGGAGTTGGCGTTGCTGGAACCGCCTAGAGCACCGCTCTTATTCACGGTGTAGTCGCTCGTAGCAGAGGCCGTTGGCAGGAAGGCAAGCTTGGCGGCCGTGAGCAAAGCCGAGGTCTGCTGCGCTTTCGCCACGGCGGACTGCAGCGATTGATTGGAAACCTCCAAGCTTTTCATGATGGCGTCCAGATCGCTGTCATGAAAGATGGACCACCAGTTGCCACGCGGCAGATGATCGGCGGGCTGCGCAACTTTCCAGCCGCGGCTCTCCTTGAAGTTTGCCGGCAGATTCATCACCGGAGCCTGTTTCTTGGGTGAGAAACTGCAGCCTGCGGCGGAGAACAGGAGAATGATGACAAAAAGACGATTCATAGAGTAGCGGGAACAGGAGCAGCATTCATGACCGGAGCGGCGCGATGTTTTTTCAGGAACCGCAGTCTGAGACCATCGAGGAATAAGTAGACCACGGGCGTGGTGTAAAGTGTGAGCATCTGGCTGACAATCAATCCGCCAACAACGGCAACACCGAGCGGTCTGCGCAACTCAGAGCCAACGCCGGTCCCGAGTGCCAATGGCAAAGCACCGAGCAAGGCGGCACAGGTGGTCATCAAAATGGGGCGCAGACGCAGCTTGCAGGCTTCAAAGATGGCCTGGAATGAATCAAGCCCTCGTTCGCGTTCGGTTTGCAGAGCAAAGTCGATCATCATGATGGCGTTCTTTTTCACGATTCCGATGAGCAGGAAGATGCCGATCATCGCCATCACCGTGAAATCCATACCGCAGACATACAGGGCAAGCAAAGCCCCTGCTCCTGCGGAAGGCAGGGTCGAGAGGATCGTCAGCGGATGGAGGAAGCTCTCATAGAGAATGCCCAGGACGAGATAGATGACGAGCAGAGCGGTGAGAATCAGGACGGGCTGGCTGTCCAGCGAGGCCTGGAAGGCACCCGCCGTGCCGGCAAAAACGCGCTGAACGTCTTCGGGAATCTGCAGTTTGTTCACCGCATTCGTGATGGCTTCCGTGGCGTCTGCAAACGCCACTCCGGGCGGGATGTTGAACGAAAAGGTCAGCGCCGCGAACTGCCCCTGATGGCTGATGGACAGCGCAGCAGGCGCGAACTCCCACCGCGAAAGCTGGTTCAATGGCACGAGCTTGCCGGAGTCGGAACGCACCATCACCTGATCAAAGGCTCCGGGGTCGTCATTTTGAGATGACTCTAAAATCACGCGGTATTGATTCAGCGGCGCATAGATCGTGGAAACCATGCGCTGGCCGAAAGAGCTGTTCAGCGCACTGTCCACCGCCTGCATGCTCACCCCAACACGAGCGCAGGCGTCACGGTCAATAACTAGCCTGGTGACGGTGCCCTTGTCTTCGAAATCACTGTTCACATCCACGAGTTCCTTGAGACCAAGGAGTGCCTGACGCACACGCGGCTCCCATTTGCGCAGGGTCTCCACATCCCCGGCCTGAAGCGTGTATTGATACAAGGCACGGCTGGAGCGCCCGCCAATGCGCAAATCCTGCGAAGGCATCAGCAGCAGGGTGGCACCTGCGATTTTTGAAAGCTTTGCTCGGAAACGAGCCAGCACGACATCGACCGTATCACGCTGGCTCAACGGTTTGAGAGAGATGAAGACTCTGCCGCTGTTTTTCGGCCCGCCCATGCGTGAGTCAGAACCGCAGCTTGCATTCACTTTTTCAACCGCTGGATCTGCCTGCGCAATCTTGGCGATCTCGATGATTTTCTCGCGCATGGCTTGGAACGAGATGTTCTGATCCGCGCTGATACCGCCAATGAGCAGGCCCGCATCCTGCTGCGGGAAAAAGCCCTTGGGGATCGTCACATAGAGCCAAGCGGTCAGAGCGACGATGCCGATGAGCGCCGTCAATGTGAGCCAGTGATGCCGCAGGGCGATGTGCAGCGTGCTGGCGTAGAATGACTGAATCCAGTGAAAGATGCCGTCCGACAGCCGTGCAAAATAACCGGGCTTGTGGCCTTCCTTTTCTGCGCTCAACAAACGCGCGCACATCATCGGCGTGGTGGTGAGTGAAACCACGAGCGAAACGGCAATGGCAACGGAGAGCACGACGGCGAACTCTCTGAACAACAGCCCCATGAGACCTCCCATGAGCAGGATGGGAATAAACACGGCGATCAGTGAGACGCTCATCGAAATGACCGTGAAAGTCACTTCACGCGTCCCCCGGCGCGCCGCCTCCATCACGGGCACGCCGTTTTCGACATGGCGGGTGATGTTTTCCAGCACGACGACCGCATCATCAACCACAAAGCCGGTGCTGACGGTGAGGGCCATCAGTGAGAGATTGTCCAGACTGTAGCCACAGAGATACATGACACCAAAAGTGCCCAGCAGGGACACCGGAACCGCCACGCCCGGAATCAAAGTGGCCCGCACCCGGCGCAAAAACGCGAACACCACCAGGATGACGAGCAAGGTGGCTATCAGCAGCGAGTACTGCACATCATCAATCGAGGCACGGATGGTCACTGTGCGCTCCATGGTGATGTCCAGATCCATCGAGGCGGGAGCCATCGCACGGAGTTTTGGCATCATGGCTTTAATCTTGTCCACCACCTCGATAATGTTCGCTCCGGCCTGACGGAAGACGATGAGCGACACGGAGACCTTGCCATTGGTGCTGCCGTAGTTGTAGGCGTCCTGCACAGAATCCGTCACTTCACCGAGATCCGCCAGCCGTACGGCCGCACCATTGACGTAGCTGACGATGACGTTTTTGTACTCGTCAGCCTTGTCCATTTGATCGCTTGCCAGCACCTGCCAGCGTCGATTTTCATCTTCAACCACCCCCTTGGGCCGGTTCACGTTCGCAGCGGCGATGGCGGCGCGGACGTCTTCCATGGTGAGGTTCGCCCGCGTCATGGCCGGCATGTTCATGCTGACGCGCACGGCGGGCAGCGAACTGCCGCCGACGCTGACACTGCCCACGCCTTCGATTTGTGAAATCTTCTGCGCAATCACCGTGGACCCGACATCATACATCTGGCCAGAGGTGGCGACGTCCGAAGTCAGCGCCATGATCATGATCGGCGAGTCCGACATGTTCATTTTGCGGTAAGTCGGATTGCCAGGCATGCCTGTGGGCAGCAAACTGCGCGCCGCATTGATGGCGGCCTGCACGTCCCTAGCAGCGCTGTCCACGTCGCGGCTGATGTCAAACTGCAGGCTGATGCTCGTGCTGCCCTGCGAAGAGGATGAGGTCATCTCCGTGATCCCCGCGATACGACCCAGCGTGCGCTCCAGCGGTGTGGCCACCGTGGCGGCCATGGTTTCGGGACTCGCACCTGGCAGAGAGGCCGAGACGGAAATCGAAGGCATGTCTACCTGCGGCAAGGGCGAAACCGGCAGATTCGTGTAAGCCAGGACACCTGACAACGCGATCGCCAGCGTGGCGAGCGTGGTCGCCACGGGACGGTGGATGAAGGTGTCGGTCAAATTCATGCAATGGCAGGAATTTCAGCCGCCTCTTCTTCCCGGCGTGAAGGCGCAAAGCGGTCAAACATCAGATAGATGACCGGTGTGGTGAAGAGGGTGAGCAACTGGCTGACAAGCAAACCACCCACCATCGTAAGTCCCAGCGGATGGCGCAGCTCGGAGCCCTCCCCGCTGCCAATCATGAGCGGGAGCGCACCGAGCAAGGCGGCAAGGGTGGTCATGAGGATCGGGCGGAAGCGCAGCAGGCAGGCCTGATAGATGGCTTCCCGCGGCGGCATGTTGTGCTCACGCTCAGCCTCGATGGCAAAGTCGATCATCATGATGGCGTTCTTCTTCACGATGCCGATCAGCAGCACGATGCCAATGATGGCCATGACGCCGAGTTCGGTATGCGTGAGTTCCAGCGCCAGCAGGGCACCCACTGCAGCGGACGGCAGCGTCGAAAGAATCGTCAGCGGATGAATGAAACTCTCATAGAGGATGCCGAGCACCAGATACATGACGACGACGGCGGCAAGAATGAGCAGCAGCTGATTGCTCAGCGCGCCTTGAAACGCGAGCGCTGTGCCGGCAAAGGCAGTCTCAATGCTTTCGGGCATGTTGATGTCGTCTTTGATGCGTTCGATTTCCGCCACCGCAGCCCCCAGAGAGGCACCGGGTGCCAGATTGAAAGAGACGGTGGCGGCGGGAAATTGATCCTGATGTGCAAAGGCCAGCGTGGCGGGCTCCTCGATGATTTTGGCCATCGTGCTCAACAGCACCTGCTGGCCACCGGTGGAAGGGACGCGCACCTGTTCAAAAGCCGAGAGTCCTGACTGGAACTCCAGACCATGCTCCAGCACCACACGATACTGCCCGCTCTGGGTGAAAATGGTCGAAACAAGCCGCTGCCCAAAGGCATTGTAGAGTGCCGCATCGATGGCGGCGACAGTCACGCCGAGGCGGCTCGCCGTTTCACGGTCGATCACCACGCGCGCCTGCAGACCTTTGTCCAGCAGGTCGTCGGCCACGTCCGCCAGCAGGGGTGATTTCCGCAGTTCGTCCACCAACTGGTGCGTCCATGACTGCAACGATTCAATACTGGGAGACTGAAGCGTGTATTGAAACTGGGTCCTGCTTACGCGGTCCTCGATGTTCAAATCCTGCACTGGCTGCAGATACAGCTGCACGCCCGGCAGACGATTGGCCTTGTCCTGCAGACGTCGGACGACCTGCGCGGCGGTCACATTCCGCTCATGCCTCGGCACAAGATTGATCAGCATGCGTCCCGTGTTGGGAGTGGTGTTCACGCCATCCACGCCGATGAAGGACGAAACACTTTTCACGGCCTCATCCTCCGTGACCAGACGTGAGAGCTCCTGCTGCCTCTGGCCCAGCGCGGCGAAAGACACGCTTTGCGGTGCCTCGACAAAGCCTTGAATAAGACCGGTGTCCTGCAATGGGAAGAAGCCCTTCGAGACGCTTTGATACAGCAGCCCGGTCGCCACGAGTGTGGCGGCAAAAACCAGCATCATCGTCGCGCCGTGATCAAGCACCACACGCAGCACCCGGCCATAGAGAGAGATGATGGCATCAAAACCACGCGACACTTTCTGCGCGATCGGCCCTTCCCTGCCATGCTTCAGCAGGCGGGCGCACATCATCGGCGTCAGGGTGAGTGAGACGACCGCCGAGATCACGATGGAAATGGCCAGCGTGATGGCGAATTCACGAAACAATCGGCCCACCACATCCTGCATGAATAGCAGCGGAATCAGCACCGCGATCAAGGACAGGGTGAGCGAGATGATGGTGAAACCAATCTGCTTCGCCCCTTTCAGCGCAGCCGGCATCGGCTCTTCACCATTCTCGATGTATCGCGCGATGTTTTCGATCATCACGATCGCGTCATCCACAACGAAGCCCGTCGCGATGGTCAGCGCCATGAGCGTCAGGTTGTTCAAACTGAAACCGCACAGCCACATCACGGCAAAGGTGCCCACGAGTGAAAGAGGCACCGCGACCGCCGGAATCAACGTCGCACGCAGACTGCGCAGGAAGACAAAGATCACCGCGACCACCAGGAAGATGGAGAGCAGAAGTTCGTACTGCACATCCTCTACGGAAGCACGGATCGTGGTCGTCCGATCAGTGAGAAGCTGCACATCCACCGACTGAGGCAGATTCTCCTTCAGCTTCGGCAGCATCGTCTTGATGCGGTCAGCCACTTCGATGACATTGGCTCCCGGCTGGCGCTGCACATTGACGACGACCGCTGGCTGCACTGTCGTCGAAGGCTTCACATCCGCCCACGCGGCGAGGCGCATGTTCTCGGCATCATCCACCACGTCAGCAACATCGATCACTCGCACAGCGGCGCCATTGCGCCAGGCGATGACGAGATTGCGGTAGTCATCGACGGAGAGCAGCTGGTCGTTGGCATCGACCGTGCTGCTGCGCGTGGCATTGTCGAAACCACCCTTGGGCTGGTTCACATTTCCCATGGCGATGGCATTGCGCAGATCCTCGGTGCTGAGGCCACGTGAGGAGAGGGCCACCGGATTGGCACGAATGCGCACCGCAGGCCGCATGCCGCCACTGAGCGAGACAAGGCCCACCCCGGAAATCTGCGACAGCTTGGGCACGAGCCGCGTGTCAGCGGCGTCCTGCACCTTGATGAGCGGCAGCGTCTGCGAGGTCAGCGCCAGCGAGATGATGGGAGCATCGGCCGGATTGACCTTGTTATAGATCGGCGGATTGGGCAGGTCCGTGGGCAGCAGTGTTGCGGCGGCATTGATGGCCGCCTGCACGCTTTGTTCGGCTATGTCCAGACGGAGCCCGAGCGTGAACCGCAGCGTGATCACCGAAGAGCCGCCGCTGCTGATCGAATACATCTGCGCGAGGCCGGGCATCTGCCCAAACTGACGCTCCAAAGGGGCGGTGATGGAGGAGGTCATCACCTCGGGTCCCGCGCCAGGATAAAGTGTGACGACCTGGATCGTCGGATAATCAACCTGGGGCAATGCCGCCACCGGCAGCAGCCGGTAAGCCAGCCCGCCCACAAGCAGGACCGCCACCATCAGCAAGGTGGTGGCGACAGGGCGCTCGATGAAGATGCGGGAGGGGTTCATGCGTCAATCTTCATGCGATTTCAGCCATCATGACAATGGCGCGCCTTTGCTCCCCTTCCCTTCACCTTTGGGTTTGTCTCCTTTGGGGCGCTCTCCAGGTGCCGTCTTGCCGGGCGTGATGACTTCCACTTTGGCGCCATCACGCAAACGATCCACTCCCTGAGTGATCACCTTTTCTCCCGGCTTCAATCCTTCAGTGATGAGAACACGCTCTCCTTGGACGGGCCCGGTGACGAGATTGCGCAAGGTGACGGTGCTGTCCTCTTCTTTCAGAACATAGGCATAGGCGCCCTTGGCACCGCGCTGGATGGCTGTTGCTGGTGCCACTGTGGCTTTCGTCCTTGTGTCCACCAGCAGGCGCGTGATGACAAACTGGTTCGGAAACAGCAGGCCGTCGGCATTGGGCAGCTCCGCCTTCAGTTTCAAGGTGCCTGAGGTGACATCAATCTGATTGTCGGTCGTCAGCAGCTTGCCGCGTCCAAGCACCTTGTTCATCTCCTTGTCCACGGCCTCCACCAACACGGGTTCACTGCCAGCGAGACGCTTGCGCACAGCAGCCACACGCTCCTGGGGAATGGAGGAGATCAGGCCAATGGGATCCATCTGCGTGATGATGACAAGACCGTTCACATCCGAGGCACGGATCATGTTGCCCGCATCCACCTGACGCAAGCCAACCCGCCCGGTGAGCGGAGCCGTGACCTTGGTGTAGCTGAGCTGAAGTTCCGCACTCGCCACCGTGGCACGATCCGAAATCAAGGCTGATTCATACTGCCGCACCAAGGAGATTTGAGTGTCCACCTGCTGTTTCGCGATGGAGTCCTGCTTGAGCAATTCGGTGTATCGGCTGAGATCTTTGTTGGCATTGGCCAGCAAGGCCTCGTCCCGGGCCAGCTGCCCTTTGGCCTGGTCGAGAGTCACTTGAAAGGGACGCGGATCAATCTCTGCGAGCAAATCACCCGCCTTGACCATCTGCCCTTCCACAAATCGCACCTTGTCCAGCTGCCCGTCCACACGACTGCGCACCACCACCACATTTAGAGGTGTAACGGTGCCTGCAAGACTTACCCATTCCTCGAAGTCTTCTTGCTTCACTTCCCCGACGGTTACTGCGGCAATCCCCCCTCTCGCGCCACCTTTGCCGGCCGCGCCCATCCCTCCTGCTGGAGGTGCTGGGCGGTGCATCCACAGCCAGCCGCCGCCGGCTAATACCAACAAGATGATCACGAAACATCCGGCGCGGCCTTTCGGCGATGACGAATGGGAAGAAGGGGCGGTGTCTTTCATGTCAAAATCGGATCGCGCACGTGGATAACCATCCAAGCTCAATCGCACGCGAGATTACGAATCTGGCATGCGCTTAGAAGCAGTCCAGCGACAGAGCGGCGGAAGAAAAAAAATATAGGCAGTCGGAAAACGCCTACAGCCATAACCCTGTCAGGCCCGAATCCTATCAAGTGTAGCGGCTGCCACGAGAGCCGGATCAGCCCAGTTCTGAAACCGGCCTAGGCGTGAGGTCAGCAACCCCTTTTGGAAACATGCGGTCGCGGGCCGTGAGGATTTCAGGCTCGTCCGTCGTGACGAGAACCACATGCTCGAAATGTGCAGATGGTTTGCGGTCTGTGGTGACTACAGTCCATTTGTCCTCAAGAATGCGTGTCTTCCCTGTTCCCATGTTGATCATGGGCTCGATGGCCAGAGTCATGCCGGCTTTAAGACGTGGGCGGTCGCCTTTTTTTCCGTAGTTCGGCACCTGCGGCTCTTCGTGAAGTTTTCTGCCGACTCCATGGCCGACGAACTCACGCACGACGGTGTAGCCATATTGGGTGACGTGGTGTTCCACGCTGTGGCACAAATCGCCAAGCATCCAGCCGTCACGTGCATATTTGACGGCATTGAGAAGTGATTCTTCCGTAGCCGCCAAAAGGTGCAGCGTTTCCTTGGCGACATTGCCAACAGGTACAGTCAGAGCATTGTCCCCTACCCAGCCGTCGTAATAGACACCGACATCGATTTTGACTATGTCGCCATCCTGAATCACGCGCGGACCACCGATGCCATGAACGACTTCTTCGTTAATGGAGATGCAGATGGTGCCAGGAAACTGGCGGTAGCCGAGAAAGGCGCTGGTGGCGCCGCACGCCTTGATTTCGGCGGCGGCAAAACGATCAACTTCGGCGGTCGTCACCCCAACATGGACCTGTGAGGCGGTTTTGATCAGCACATCACGTGCGACCTGGCAGGCCCTGCGGATACCTTGCTGCTGCGCGCCGTGACGGATTGGGATGTTCCCGGATTTTACAAAAGCCATGACGCGCTGGATGAAGCTCACTTAAGGGCAAGTTTATACACGACACCAATCAAGACCATGATGGCGAGAGCAACCCACAGCCACACGACGGTGGTGGAGTCCACGGCGCGCGCGCCTTGCTGGATGCGATCCACACGACCACGGATACGGCCCTTCTTGAGGAAACCATCATAGTGGCTCTGCAGGAGATGCGTTTCGACCTGGCGCATGACATCAAGCACCACACCAACGAGGATCAGCAGGCTGGTGCCACCAAAGAACTGCGCAGCGGAACTGGAAATTTTCATCGAGCTGCTGACGACGCCCGGCATCACATAGAGACCTGTGAGGAAGATTGCACCCGCAAAAGTGAGACGGCTCATGGTGAAGTCGAGGAAGTCGGCAGTCGGCTTGCCGGGGCGAATGCCCGGGACGTAGCCACCGCTCTTCTTGAGGTCTTCGGAAATCTGTGTGGGCTGGAACATCGTGGCCACCCAGAAGTAGCTGAAGAAGAAGATCAGCAGAGAGGAAGCCACATAATAAACCCAGCCACTGCTGATAAACAGCGCCATGCGCTGGATCCAGTTCACATCCTTGAAGAGCGAAGCCAGAATGGTGGAGGGGAACAGAAGAATGGCCTGGGCGAAGATGATCGGCATGACGCCGGAATAATTGATCTTGAGCGGCAGATACTGCGTCTGACCGCCATAGACCTTGCGACCGACGACGCGCTTGGCGTAGGTGATCGCGATGCGTCGTGTCGCCTGGGTCAGGGCAATGACACCAGCGATGACGAGAATCATGAAGCCCATGAGAAGGACGAGAGTGAAGGCGCTGGCAGGGCTGGCCTTGATGCTGCCCACGAATGTCTGCCAGACCTGAATCAGAGCGCCTGGAAGATCGGAAACGATGTTCACGCAAATGAGGATGGAGACCCCGTTGCCAATGCCACGGTCCGTGATCTGCTCACCCAGCCACATCATCAGCATGGTGCCTGCAGTGATGGTGATAACGCTGGTGAAAACGAATCCAGCCCCGTAGTTTGGAACGAGCGGCCGTCCGCCCAATTTATCGATGGCATCCTGCAAACCAGCCATGAGGTAGTTCTGGGCAGGATCGTGCAAAGACTGGGCCAGAAGTGTGGCCTGGAAGACGCAGAGCACAATGGTGGCAATACGGGTGTACTGCGTGATCTTCTGACGACCACCTTCTTCACGAGCCAGTTTGCTCAGAGGAGGCCAGACAGCCGTAAGGAGCTGCAGCATGATGCTGGCGCTGATGTAGGGCATGATGCCCAAAGCGAAAATAGCGCAGTTTTGCAGCCCACCCCCGCTGAAGATATTGAGCAGCGCGGCGACCTGTGAGGCACCAGAGGCATTGTCACCCGCTTTGTTTTCAATCCAAGCATTCAGCACGGTGGCATCAACACCCGGAAGTGTGATGGACGTGCCAATGCGGACGATGACAATCATCGCCAGGGTGAAAAGAATGCGCGAGCGAAGTTCGGGGACTTTGAAGCTGTTGGCGAAAGCGGAGATCATGAGAGAGAGGCTCTAAGCGAAGATGGGCCTGCTTCCTGACAGCATTCGCTGCGCGGAGACCGGCCCATCAAAGAGGTTGGTTGGGTCAGAAAAAATCAGGCAGCGATGGAACCGCCGGCCTTCTCAATCTTTTCACGGGCCGTAGCGCTGACTTTTGCGCCCTGGACGGTGAGCTTGCGGGCAAGATCACCAGTGCCGAGAATCTTGATGAAATCGCAATTGCGGCTCACCAGACCCGATTCACGCAGTGCGGCTTCATTGATGACAGCGCCATCCTGGAAGGCTTCATTAAGTTCGCCAACGTTCACGACTTCGAAGACGTCCTTGAACTGCTTGTTGTTGAAGCCCTTCTTTGGCAGACGGCGATGCATCGGCATCTGACCACCTTCAAAGCCGGGGCGGATGCCACGACCAGCGCGTGCCATCTGACCTTTGTTGCCTTTACCGGAGGTTTTACCGTGACCGGAGCTTTCGCCACAGCCGATGCGCTTGCGGCGCGTCTTGGCACCGGGGCGGGGTTTGACGTCTTGGAGTTGCATGGAAATTTAAGAGAGGAAAAAGAGATTCAATCAGAGGGCCTTGCGCTCTTTGATTTCCTTGCCGCGAGCGCGGAGGATTTCATCGGCAGGGCGCAGTGCGGTGAGCGCAGCAAGAGTAGCGCGGACAACGTTGGCGTGGTTGCTGGAACCCAGCGACTTGCCGATCACGTCTTTGACGCCTGCGGCTTCAAGAACGGCGCGAGCGCCGCCACCAGCAATGATGCCGGTACCTGCCGTGGCAGGCTTGAGGAGGATGTGTCCGCCGCCATGGGAGCCCACCACTTCATGAGGGATGGTGCTGTCCTTGAGGCAGATGGAGAACATGTTCTTGCGGGAAGCTTCGGTCGCCTTCTTGATGGCGTCGGAGACTTCGTTGGCCTTGCCAAAACCGCAGCCCACTTTGCCCTTGGCATCGCCGGAAACGACGAGTGCGCTGAAGCTGAAGCGACGACCACCTTTGACCACCTTGGCGCATCGGTTGATGTGAACGACTTTTTCGACACCATCCGTCTCACGCGGCGCGCGATCATCACGACCACGGAAACCACCGTAGGAAGGAGTCGGAGCTGGTGCAGGAGCCTCCGCAGGTGCGGCGGCTGGGGGATCGATAACTACTGTTTCTTCGGCCATAAATTTACGTGAGGCGGTTTTAGAATTTCAGACCCTTTTCACGGGCGGCATCTGCAAGGGCTTTCACCTTGCCGTGATAAATGAAACCGGCACGGTCAAAGACCACTTCGGTGATGTTTTTTGCCATGGCGCGCTCAGCGAGGAGAGCACCGACTTTCGTGGCGTTCTCGACGTTGGCCTTGCCAGCGCCGTAGCCTTTTTCCTTGGTGGAAGCCGAAACGATTGTCTTGCCGGCAGTGTCGTCGATGACCTGGGCGTAAACGTTCGTGTTCGAGAAGTAAACTGCGAGACGGGGACGCTCGGCGGTGCCGCTGAGTTTGCGGCGGATGCGCTTGTGGATACGAGCGCGGATATCTTTGCGATTGGTAAGAGCCATGATGAGTATCTCCGGAAATTATTTGACGGATTTGCCGGCTTTACGGCGGATGTGTTCGCCCACATAACGCACGCCCTTGGCCTTGTAAGGCTCTGGCGGGTAGTAAGCACGAATGTCAGCAGCGAGCTGGCCGACAACCTGTTTGTCGATGCCTTCGATGGCGATCTTGGTGTTTTCGGTGACGGTCACCTTCACGCCCGTTGGAATGGGGTGCAGACGGTCATGGGACTGACCAAGCTGAAGATCGATGTTCGAACCTTTGACCGCAGCACGGAAACCCACGCCGTGGATCTCAAGATTGCGGGTGTAGCCCTGGCTGACGCCGATGAGCATGTTCGAGATCAGACGCTGGGTGGTGCCATGGAGGGCGCGCACTTTGCGGTCTTCGGAATCGCGGGTGACGTTGATGGTCTTGGCGTCCGAATTGACCTTAACACCGAGAGGAAGAGTCCAGCCGAGTTCGCCCTTTGGGCCTTTGACCTGCACAGAGCGGTCGTCACCAACCTTGATGGTGACCTTGTCTGGAATGGAAATGATTTGTTTGCCTACGCGTGACATGATGGTTGTGACGGTTGGGGGTTACCAGACAGTGGCGAGGAGTTCACCGCCCACTTTGGCCTTGCGGGCCTTGGCACCTGTCATGATGCCGCGTGGTGTGGAAAGGATGGAGATGCCCAGGCCGCCGAGGACGCGAGGAATCTCGGTGCTGCCGACATACTTGCGCAGACCAGGCTTGCTGACGCGGTCGATCTTGCGAATGACGGCGGTCTTGTCCTGATACTTGAGCTTGAGCTTAAGGCGGGGATGGGTGGCGTTGGTGTCCACTTCGTAGCCCCAGATGTAGCCTTCTTCCTGCAAGATGCGGGAGAGTTCGGCCTTCAACTTGGAGAAGGGAATGAGCACCTGCTCCTGCTGTGCTGAGCAGGCGTTGCGGATGCGGGTAAGAAAATCTGCGATCGGGTCGGTCATGACGCTGAGGGTGTCCGGGTGTTGGGGTTATGCGGCGGCTTCAGTGCCATCTTCCTTCTTCGGCTGAGCGACGCGGGTGCGGAATGGCATGCCCAGGGTGCGCAGCATTTCACGCGCATGGTCATCATTGTTCGTGCTGGTCACGAAGGTGATGTCGAAACCAAGCTGACGCTTGATCTTATCGAGCTCGATTTCTGGGAAGATCGACTGTTCGGCGACGCCGAGGGTGTAGTTGCCACGACCGTCAAAGGCACGGGGAGCGACACCACGGAAGTCACGGATACGAGGGATGGCGGTGCGCACGAGGCGCATCATGAAGTCATACATCTTGCCACCACGAAGGGTGACCTTGACGCCGACGTTTTCACCTTCACGCAGTTTGAAGTTGGCGATTGCCTTCTTGCTCTTGGTGATGACGGGCTTCTGGCCGGTGATGAGAGTCACTTCATTCACGGCGTCTTCGATCGCCTGCTTACGCTCCGCCTGACTGCCGATGGCGCAGTTCACGACGATTTTTTTGAGCTGGGGGACCTGGTGGATGTTGGCAAGACCGAGCTGGGTTTGCAGCTCAGTGCGTTTTTCTTTATATAGGGTCTGTAGGATGTGTTCCATGATTCAGTTTGGGCTGTGCCGCCTTTCCCTCGATGATCGCACCGTGCGGGAGCGACGATGACGAGGGGGGAGGCAAATGGGGGGCGTTGCTTTAGGCCTTGGCCTTCTTCTTCGCAACTTTCTTTTTCTTCTCTTTCACAGGCGCATCAACGCGCTTGACATTTGAGATGTGGATCGGGGCTTCCTGCTCTTGAAAGCCACCGGCCTGGTTCTGCTGGGTTGGCTTGATCGCTTTCTTGATCATGCGCACGCCTTCGACGAGCACGCGGTTTTTAGCGGTCTGCACTGCCAGAACGACTCCCTGGGCGCCTTTGGCGGCTCCGGAAATGACGACGACATTGTCGCCTTTTTTAACGTGGGTCTTGGTACGGCTCATTGGAATTACAGCACTTCAGGTGCGAGGGAAACGATCTTCATGAAGTTTTTGTCGCGCAGTTCACGGGCCACTGGGCCAAAGATGCGGGTGCCACGCGGGTTGTTGTCTTTGTCGATGATCACCATGGCATTGCGGTCAAAGCGCAGGATCGAACCATCGACGCGGCGGATTGGATGCGAGGTGCGCACGATCACAGCGCGGACGACTTCACCTTTTTTCACGGCTGCGGTCGGGGTCGACTCACGCACGTGGGCGGTGATGATGTCGCCAACGTAGGCGAAGCGGGTGTTTTTCTTGCCGAGCACGCCGATCATCGTGGCCAGTCGGGCACCGGTGTTGTCAGCCACCGGGATTGAGGACTCCATTTGCAACATAAACTGTTTCTCCTGGTCAGGTTAGGGGGTTCAAAAAATACGACTAGTGCTTCTGCACTTCGATCAGCTCCCAGCGCTTAAGCTTGGAAAGAGGACGGGTTTCAGCGATCAGCACCTTGTCACCTTCTTTGGCCACGCTGTTTTCGTCGTGGGCATAGAACTTGGAGGTTTTGCGCACAATCTTCTTGAAGATTGGATGCGGAACGCGGCGTTCGACTTTGACGACGATGGTCTTCGTCATCTTGTCAGACACCACGGTGCCGACGCGCGTCTTGCGCACGGCTGGTTTTTCGGTGGCTGCAGGGGCTGCTGCGGTGGGTTCGCTCATGATATTAGAAATGCTTCAGGGGGTGATGACCGGATCAGGCGGCCTTCTTGGCAGCCGCAGCGCGGGTGCGCTCGGTGATGATGGTTTCGATCCGGGCGATCTCGCGGCGGATATGGGTCAGACGGGCTGGATTTTCGAGCTGACCGCCACCTGCGCTCTGCTGCACACGCAGATTCAGCGCTTCCTGCTTCAGTTCGCGACGGCGTGCGGAGAGTTCTTCCACAGTCGATTCACGGAGTTCTTTGATCTTCATAATTCAGTTCGCGTTGGTTATTTGTGCAGGCTTTCGCGGCTGACGAAGCGGCAGCGGAGGCCCAGCTTCGTAGCGGCAAGACGGCAGGCTTCACGAGCGGTGGCTTCGTTCACGCCGGAGATTTCAAAGAGCATGTGTCCTGGAAGGACCACTGCAACCCAGAATTCTGGAGCGCCTTTACCCTTACCCATTCGGACTTCCGGTGGACGCTGGGTGACTGGCTTGTGAGGGAAAATACGGCAGAAGACTTTTCCTTTACGCTTGAGGTAGCGGGTGATGGCCACACGGCAGGCTTCAATGTGGATGTTTTTGATCCAGCCGCGCTCAAGGGTCTGGAGACCGAAGTCACCAAAGTCCAGTTTGTTGCCGCTGGTGGCGTTGCCGCCGCGGTTGCCGCGCTGCGATTTGCGATATTTTACTCTGCTTGGAAGAAGGGCCATACGTCTAGGTCCGGTGGAAAGGGTTTAGTTCGAAAGAAAAGGGCAAATTAAGCCTGGGCTGCTGGAGCGGGGGCTGGAGCTGGGGCACCATAGCCACCACCACCACCACCACCTGGACGGCCACGGTCACCACCGCGGGGACCAGGAGCGCCAGGACGGCGATCACCACGGTCATCTCTGCGTGGGCGACGGTCGCCGGAAGGACGGGACACGCCTTCTGGAGCATTGCCACGGTTCATCCAGCACTTGACGCCGATGATGCCATAAACAGTGCGAGCTTCAGCGAAGCCATAATCAATCGGAATACGCAGGGTTTGAAGAGGCACCTTGCCCTGGCGATACCACTCAGCACGGGCGATGTCAGCACCACCGAGACGGCCAGCGCAGCGGAGACGAATGCCATCAGCACCCATGTCCATGGCGGTCTGCACGGAGCGCTTCATGGCGCGGCGGAAGGAAATACGGCGCTCAAGCTGAACAGCGACGGCTTCTGCGACGAGCTGGGCGTCGAGTTCTGGCTGCTTGATTTCGAAGATGTCGATCTTGACCTGCTTGCCACCGCACATTTCAGAGACCTTCTGGCTCATGACGTCGATTTCCTGACCTTTACGGCCAATGACGAGACCCGGGCGGGCGGTGTGAAGAGTCACGCGGACCTGGTTCCAAGCGCGCTCAATCACGATCTTGGAGATGGCGGCCTGCATGAGCTTTTCCTTGAGGTAAGCACGGATGGCAAGGTCGCTGTGGAGCGAGTCTGCGTATTCTTTTTCAGGTGCGTACCACTTGGAGCGCCAGTCTTTGGTGACTGCAAGGCGGAAGCCGATCGGATTTACTTTCTGTCCCATAAAGTGAAGAGGTGCGGTTAGGGGGCGTTGCGGTTATTCAGAAGCTTTCTTGGCTCTGGCTGCCTTCTTGAGGGCAGGAGCGTTGCGGCGGGCGGATTTAGGAGCCTTCTTCTCGCCTTCAGCCTTGGCTTCTTCAGCCTTAGGTGCGCCGATGATGACGGTGATGTGAGTCATGCGCTTCTTGATCGGAGCGGCTGAACCACGGGCGCGTGGCATGATGCGACTCAGGACCGGGCCGGGAGTGGCGATGGCGGACTGAACGATGAATTCAGAGGCATCCTGCTCGTGGTTGTTCTCAGCATTCGCGATGGCGGAACGAAGAGTCTTGCCAACAAGGAAGGCGGCTTTCTTTGGAGTGAAGTCGAGAACGCTCAGCGCCTGGGAGACGGGCATGCCGGTGATGGCACGTGTGACCTGACGGGCTTTCTGCGAGGAGATCCTGGCGTATTTGAGGACGGAACGGACGGACATAAAGCGAGGGGGGGTTCTTGACTTCGTTAGAGAGATTTGTTGAGATCGACGCGACCCCGGTCACCGACGCGGACGGGATCATTGGCAGTGGCCAGTTCCTGGACTACCGCACCACAAACAGAGTTGCGGACTTCAGTAACAAGGACTTTCGCGATGGGCTTGTCTTCGCGGTAAATTTCAAAGGGCATACCCGGCTTGACCCCATCTTTAGCACCGATGGAGAGAACGGCGATGCCGAGTTCACTCTTCAGGCTGACGACACGGGCGTTTTGCAGGTCACCCACAGCCTGACCGTTCTGACCACCACCGGCTTTGACAAGCGCGGCATCGGCAGTGGTAATGGCTTTGTTCAGACGGTCGGCGGCGGCAGGATCAGCGTTTTGAGCGCTCTTCATCAGGCCCATGCCCGACTCAGCGAGTTCAATCAGAGCGTTGGCGAGTTCGTCGCGCTGCTCTTTCATGATGCGCAGGTCGCTGAGTGCAGCGAGCAGGCGCTCCTGAGTTTGATCCTTGGAGTTTTCGAGTGCTCCAACACCAAGACCTTCGAGGAGACCGCGTAGTTTTTCGTAGCGATCTTTCAGTTCGTTGGTTTCAGCATTGGCGGCAGCGGCGCTCTGAGCCAGTGCGTCGTTCTTATCCTTGGCCGCAAGGATTTGAGCATCCTGGGCTTGGATCTTCGCGGCGGCGACTTGGAGCGAGATGTGCAGTTCCTGATTTTCGAGCCTGTCATCCGCACGCAGACCTGACACACCCACTGCAAGAAGCAGCGAGAAAGTGATGCAGGTGATGGAAGTGCGGAGTGACATGAAAAAGCTCGATGCTCAGGAATTACTTGGCAGCCTTGACGGTGACAGCACCGTGAGACTTGAACAGACGGGTCAGGGAGAACTCGCCGAGGCGGTGACCGACCATGTTTTCAGTCACGTAGACAGAGACAAAGTCTTTGCCGTTATGGACCAGGAAGGTGTGGCCGACGAGGTCAGGAGTGACCATGGAGGAACGTGCCCAAGTCTTGATGGGGCGTTTCTGCTTGGCGTCGTTAAGCTTGTCCACCTTGTCGAGGAGGGCTTGCTGAACGAAGGGACCTTTTTTGAGGGAGCGTGCCATGTGAGTGCGTGAGTGAGGAATGGATTACTTCTTGGCGTGACGGCTCTGGATGATGAGCTTGTTGGTCGCCTTCTTCTTGTTGCGGGTCTTCTCACCCTTCGCGTGGCCCCAAGGGCTGAGCAGGTGCTGACGACCACCACCGGACTTGGAACGACCTTCACCACCACCGTTCGGATGGTCAATCGGGTTCATACACATACCGCGGACGGTTGGACGTGTACCCTGCCAGCGAGTGCGGCCCGCCTTGGCGCTGACGACGTTCATGTGCTCGACGTTGCCGACCTGGCCAATCGTGGCGTAGCAGACGGAGAGGATCTTGCGGATTTCTCCGGAAGGCATGCGGACCAGGGCGAAGTCACCTTCACGGTTGGAGAGCACAGCGGCCTGGCCTGCGGCACGGGCGACGACGCCGCCTTTGCCTGGGGAGAGTTCGATGTTGTGGATCGAAGTACCGAGAGGGATTTTGCTCAGCGGAAGCGCGTTGCCCACTTCAGGAGCGGCTTTTTCGCCGGCCATCACCGAAGCACCGACGCTAAGAGCGTTTGGAGCGAGGATGTAGGCGCGCTGGCCGTCCTTGTATTCGACGAGGGCGATGCGAGCGGAGCGATTCGGATCGTATTCGATGCCGACCACTTTGGCTGCTTCATCACGGCGGGACCGCTTGAAGTCGATGAGACGGTAACGCTTGTCGTGACCACCACCGATGTGACGGCAGGTGATACGGCCAGTGTTGTTACGGCCACCGGATTTGCGGAGAGCCACGGTAAGGCTTTTCTCCGGAGAATGCTTGGTGATCTCCTCGAAGGAGTTCCACTCTTTATAGCGATTGGTGGGCGTGGTTGGCTTGAATGTTTTCAGCGCCATGACGGTAGGATAAGTTAAAGGGTTGCGGGCCTGGGGTTACGCGAGGTCGAACTTTTCGCCAGCCTTGAGGCGGACGATCGCTTTCTTCCAGTGATTGGTGCGGCCGTAATCGGCGCGGCGCTCACGACGGGCCTTGCCGTCATAGTTCGCAGTGCGGACACCGGTGACTTTTTTGCCAAACAGCTTTTCGATGGCCTGTTTGATGTCGATCTTGGTGGCTTCGACGTCCACAGAGAACACGTACTCGTTGTTCTGTTCGCCCAGCAGCGTGGCTTTTTCGCTGAGACGGATGTTTTTGATGACTTTATGAAGGTCTTTCATGATCAGGCGGTCCTCTTGGCAAGGGTTTCAAGGGCGTCACCGGTCACCACAACGCTGCGATAGCGAAGGAGGTGTTCGGCATTCACTTCGTCAGCGGAGATAAGCTGAACGTTCTGGACATTGCGGCCGGCGCGGAAGGTGAGTTCATCAAAGCCTTTGCCGATGAGCAGCACATTTTTCGCGGTGGTCAGGCCATTGACGGCGGCGATGAAGCTCTTCGTCTTGCCATCAGCCACGGAAAAGCTGCCGGTGGTGAGCACTTCACCATCAAGGATCCGGGCGGTCAAAGCGGCGCGCAGAGCGAGCTTCTTGGTTCCCTTGGTGGTTTTCTTGGCCCAAACGGTTGTGTTGCGTGGGCCGAAGACGACACCACCACCACTCCAGATGGGGGAACGCTTGCTGCCCATACGAGCATTACCAGTTCCCTTCTGGTTCCAGAGTTTCTTGCCGGAGCCGGAAACTTCAGAACGGTTCTTGGTGTGGGCGTTGCCCTGGCGACGGTTGGCGCGGTAGGCCACCAGCGTGTCGTTGAGAGCCTGAGAGCCTTTATAGCCCTCGGTCAGTTGAATGTTAGCCGCCTTGGCGGCGTCGGCTGAGAGAATGGTAGCGGACATGGTTCAGTTCCTCGTTATTACTTCTTGGCGACGGCTTTTTTGCCGGGGCGCACCACAACGATGCTGCCTTTGTTGCCGGGGAGTGCGCCTTTGATGAGCAGGATGCCTTCTTCAGGACGGCTTTGCACGACGACCAGATTCTGGGTGGTGCAGCGGGTGGTGCCGTCATGGCCAGGCATCTTCTGGTTCTTCCAGACGAGACCGGGAGTCAGACGGCAACCGATGGAACCAGGACGACGATGCATCATGTGACCATGCGAAGCTGGCTGACCGGCGAAGTTCCAGCGCTTCACAACGCCTTGGAAACCTTTGCCCTTGGTGTTGCCGATGACGTCAACCACCTGGCCGTTGCTGAAGATGCTCGCGTCGAGCTTGGCATCAGCTGCTGGCAGTTGGTCGTCGCCAGTGAGGCGGAATTCCTTGACGATGCGCTTGGCAGTCGTGCAACCGTGCTTTTTGAAGTGGCCCAGCAGTGGTTTGGTCACGCGGGAATCCTTCAACTGGTCGCCGTAGCCGACCTGCACTGCGCTGTACTTGTCTTTGCCATCGCTGCGCTTCACCTGAAGAATGGTGTTGCCGCTGACGTCAACCACTGTGACCGAGATTGCGTCGCCCTTGGCGTCGTAAACTTTGGTCATACCGAGTTTTTTACCGATCAATCCGAGACTCATGAGTGTGTCCTCCTGTTATTAAAGTGATGAGATCGAGTTAGATCTTGATGGTGATGTCCACGCCGGAAGGAAGGTTGAGCTTCTTGAGCTCGTCCACGGTGCGGGAGGTTGGGTCAACGATGTCCAGCAGACGCTTGTGTGTGCGGATTTCGAACTGGTCCATCGACTTCTTATCGACGTGCGGTGAGCGGTTCACGGTGAACTTCTCGATGCGGGTTGGCAGCGGGATGGGGCCTGCAACACGTGCGCCGGTGCGCTTCGCGGTTTCGACGATGTCGGCGGTGCTCTTGTCGAGCACGCGGTAGTCATAGGCGCGGAGGCGGATTCTGATGCGTTGATTTGTCATGACGATGGTCCTTAGGGTAGGGTTTCAGTGCGCGTGGGCCGTGTTACTTGGAGCCTCCACGCTGCTCGACGATCTGCTCAACAATCTGATGCGGGACCTGCTCGAAGTGAGAAGGCTGCATCGAGTAGCTGGCGCGTCCGGAAGAAAGAGTGCGGATGGCGGTGGAATAACCAAACATTTCAGCAAGGGGAACTTCAGCGCGCAGGATGGCGGTGGTGCCGCGGCTGTCCATGCCCTGAATCTTGCCACGACGGCGGTTCAAGTCACCCATGATGTCGCCCTGATAATCTTCTGGTGTGGAAGCTTCCACAGCCATGATCGGTTCAAGGAGAATGCACTTGGCTTTCTTGAGAGCGTCCTTGACGGCGAAGATGCCGGCCATCTTGAAGGCGTTTTCGTTGGAGTCCACTTCGTGGCTGGATCCATCGACAAGGTCGATGTGCATGTCGATCACCGGATAACCAGCGATGATGCCGTTGAGAGCTGCTTCGATGCAACCCGCCTTGGCTGGGTTGATGAATTCCTTCGGAATCGTTCCGCCGACCACTTTGTTTTCGACGACGATGCCCGAGCCCTTCTCACCAGGACGCACCTTGATGACGACGTGTCCGTATTGACCACGGCCACCAGACTGCTTGACCAGCTTGCCTTCGCCATCGGCAGGGATGGTAAGCGTTTCGCGGTAGGCGATCTGCGGCTTGCCAGTGGTGGTTTCCACTTTGTGCTCGCGCTTGAGGCGGTCGCAGAGAATTTCGAGGTGAAGCTCGCCCATGCCGGCGATGATGACCTGGCCGGTTTCTTCGTCGGTCTTGACGAAGAATGTTGGATCTTCTTCGGAGAGGCGCTGAAGGGCGTTGCCCATCTTTTCCTGGTCGCCCTTGGTCTTTGGCTCGACGGCCATCGAGATCACGGGTTCTGGGAATGTTGGTGGCTCGAGCAGGATGTCGAGATCTTCATCACAGAAGGTGTCGCCAGTGCGAACGTCCTTCACACCCACGAGGGCGGCGATGTCACCCGAGTAGCAGGTGTCGATGTCTTTATGAACGCTGGCCTGAATCTGAATCAGACGGCCCACGCGCTCAGACTTGCGGGTGCGGGGATTGTAGATCGTGTCGCCCTTGGAAACCTTGCCGGAATACACACGGAAGAACACGAGACGGCCAAACTTGTCGGACCAGAGCTTGAAGCCGAGGGCGCAGAACTTGCCATTGTCATCCGGCACTGCTTCAACCTTGGTTTCTGGATCGTCGACGAGCTGTCCGGTCTGCGGCTCAATGTCAAGCGGCCCTGGGAGATAATCGATGACGGCGTCGATCAGATACTGCACGCCTTTGTTCTTGAAGGCAGAACCACCGGCCATCGGGATGATCTTGTTGGCGATCACCGTGCGGCGAAGGGCTTCCTTCACTTCCTTGATCGTGATTGGCAGTTCTTCGAGGAACTTCATGCCAAGCTCTTCGTCCTGGTTGCAGATTTCTGCGACGAGGCCTTCATAAGCTTCCTTGGCCTTGGCGATTTCCGCGCCTTCAAGGTCACGCACCTTGTAGGAGGAACCAAACTTTTCATCGTCGTTGTAGATGATCGCCTTCTGGTTCACCACATCGATCTGGCCGATGAGGTCTTCTTCAGCACCGATCGGGATGAGGATCGGCCAGGCATTGGCACCAAGCTTCTTGCGAACGTCGTTAACCACATTGTCGAAGTTGGCACCGGTGCGGTCCATCTTGTTCACGAAAGCGATACGAGGAACGCGATACTTTTCAGCCTGACGATAAACGGTTTCGGACTGAGGCTGCACGCCGGCCACACCGCAAA
Organism: Prosthecobacter sp. Pr1; assembly: GCF_057652315.1. Taxonomy (NCBI): domain Bacteria; kingdom Pseudomonadati; phylum Verrucomicrobiota; class Verrucomicrobiia; order Verrucomicrobiales; family Verrucomicrobiaceae; genus Prosthecobacter; species Prosthecobacter sp. Pr1. Next base: position 252,355 of record NZ_JBYFBS010000005.1, read on the forward strand.
GCACGAAGATGGCGCCATCGAGCACACGGAGGGAACGTTCCACTTCGGCGGTGAAGTCCACGTGTCCGGGGGTGTCGATGATGTTGACGCGAATGTCTTCCATCTCACGCAGCTTGAAGATGCCTTCTTCCTTGAGCTGCTTCCAGCGTGCCGTCACGGCAGCGGAGGTGATGGTGATACCACGCTCTTTTTCCTGTTCCATCCAGTCTGTGGTCGCAGCGCCGTCATGCACTTCGCCGATCTTGTGGATCATGCCAGTGTAGAACAGAATACGCTCAGTCAGGGTAGTCTTGCCCGCGTCAATGTGGGCGCAGATCCCGATGTTACGGGTACGCTCAAGTGGGTATTCGCGGTTGGGGGAATTGGGGTTCGACATGGGTCGGAAAAACGAAAAGTGGACGGAAACAGTAAAGTGAAACGATTAGAAGCGGAAGTGGGCGAAGGCGCGGTTGGCCTGTGCCTGCTTGTGAACGTCGTCGCGCTTGCGGACGGCATTCCCCTGCCCTTGTGCGGCATCCTTCAGCTCATTGGCAAGAGCGCGGTGCATTGCCTGACCTTTACGGCCACGGGCAAAACCAACGATCCAGCGCATGGCCAGGGATTCCTGACGACGAGGGGAAACTTCGAGGGGCACCTGGTAGGTGGCACCACCGACGCGACGGGCTTTGACTTCCACGCGTGGCTTGGTGTTCTCAATGGCGCGATTGAAGAGCTCAAGAGGATCGACGCTGTCGGTCTTGTCGTTAAGCGCCTCGATGGCGGAATAAACGATGCGCTCAGCGAGCGACTTCTTCCCATCAAGCATGATGTTGCTGATGAGAGTTGCGACGAGTTCGCTGTCGTAGCGGCTGTCCTTGCGAACCTCTTTGTTATAAACGCGTTTTCTGCGGGCCATGGCGTGTGGAAATTAGGAGTGAAATCAGCGGAAATTATTTCTTCTTCGCGGCAGCGGCGGCAGCACCTGGCTTTGGACGCTTTGCACCGTACTTGGAACGGCCACGACGACGGGCATCAACACCAAGGCAGTCAAGGGTGCCGCGGACGATGTGATAACGCACACCGGGCAAATCCTTCACACGACCACCGCGAACCAGCACGATGCTGTGCTCCTGAAGATTGTGACCTTCACCACCGATGTAGGCGATGACTTCGTAGCCGTTGGTCAGACGCACCTTGGCCACCTTACGCAAAGCGGAGTTGGGCTTTTTAGGTGTGCGGGTCATCACCTGAAGGCAGACGCCACGACGCTGCGGGCACTTTGCAAGCGCAGGAGACTTCGACTTTACCGCTTTATCTTTGCGGCCGTGTCTGACGAGTTGATTGATGGTGGGCATGGTGTGAAAGAGCTGTGAACCCTTGGCTTTATTCGTAGCCAGTTTCGGGGGACAGCGCGCCATGCTCACAATGAGCATACGCAGACTTTTCCGGTTCTGGTTCCGATAATGAAGAGCCTCCGTGGAGGATCTTGATTTGCCGGTCTCGTTGAAGAGGCCGGGCCTTGGGGAGCGCGCATTCTGGCGAGTCCCCAGCATCCCGCAAGCTCTATTTCACACTTTTTGAAATAATTATTCACATTGCCTCTCAGTTGTTCACAGTTGTGCGCGTTCATTATTCCCCTCCCGTCCAGGTCAGTTCACCGACATCCGTGCATTTGCGTCACCGCCACTTTACGCCACACTGATTGCCATGCGCACGCTTCTCTGCCTCCTGCTACTTACGGCCAATCCCCTGCCCGCCCAGCAGCCCGTAGCGCCAGAGCGCAAGCTCGAATCGCTTCTCCTCATGCCCGAGCCAAAGGCCATGCGTGGGGCCTATTCCATCACCCTGCCGAATTCGCAGCAGACGGTGTTTACCTGCTACAGGGAAAGCACCAGCGCTGTCAGCGGAGTCGAACCACACTCCGTGGATACCTTCACCAAGCTCGGTCTCAGCGTCGAATCTTTCACTGCCCGCGCCAAGGCTGCCGCAGACAAGCGGCTGCTTCAACTCAAGCCCGAACTCATCAAAGGCGATGACGGCAGGATCGCCTACGCCGTCTATCGCGGGGATTCCCCGCTCTACGCCACACTGCTCGTGGCCCCCTCGCTGCCTAAGATTTTTGCGGAACTGTTTGGCCCTGAAATCTGGGTGGTCACGCCGGACCGCCACTCTCTCTATATCTTCCCAGCCAAGGCGGAACTGCTCGATGAATTTGCCGCCGACCTCGCCGAGCGCTACACCAGCGACCCCTTCGCCGCGAGCAGCGAAATCTTCGCGATCAAGGTCGGCGCGGACCCGAAAGTAATCGCCACTTTCACAGGAGAGGCTCCCTAGTCGATCCAGCGCGGACAGGCATGACCTGTAGCAAAGCTTTCCGTCTTCGACATTTGAACAGCAGGGCCAGTCCGCTGTTCCATATCGGCATGTGTGACGATTTTCGACATTCCATGCCGAACGCCTTATGATGAGAGAAGCCGAAGTGGTCGCGGCTACGCGCAAATATTTGGAGAGACATTTCCCTCTCGTCTGCCCCCTATGCCAGCACCGCTATCCCACTCTGAGGGAATACCTGCTGAATACCGAGCACCAGGGAGATGCCATCCCCTTTGACGCGGAATTGGGCATCTGGAGGCCACGGCGCCCCATAGGAACCGTCACTCTGGCCAACTGCCGCTGCGGCAACACTCTAGGCCTCAGTTCCGAGGGCGCGCCACTCATCCAGCTCTGGCGTTTGCTAGACTGGGCCAGAATCGAGACCCAAAGGCGCCAACAGACGCCACGAGAGTTGCTCAACTATTTGCGCGAGGTGATTTGCAACCAGGTGCTCTCAGAACCTTCGCCATAAAGGTGACTGTTTTTACGGACCGTCGAACACCACACCATCGTCAGCCGCTTCTTTGGCCGCGCCCTTCTTGTGCTCCAGCCCCTCGGCACGCCGACGGCGGGCTTCCGCAAAGAACTCCTTGATGATGCGGACGCAGTCGTCGTTGAGGACACCGGGGGTGATCTCGGTGCGGTGATTGAGATTCGGCGCCTGCAGGAGGTTCCAGAAGCCACCCGCAGCACCGCCTTTGACATCGGGACAACCGAAGATCACGCGGCGCACACGACAGTGCATGATGGCCCCGGCGCACATGGGACAGGGCTCCTTGGTGACGTACAGATCACAATCCGTGAGCCGCCAGTCGCCCAGAGCACTCTCCGCCTGGGTGAGCGCGAGCATTTCAGCGTGGGCCGTGGCATCCTTGAGCGTCTCCACCTGATTCCAGGCACGGCCAATGACGGTGCCCTGATGTACGATCACTGCCCCGATGGGCACTTCGTCCTGCTTGGCAGCCTTGCGCGCCTGGCGCAGCGCATCGCGCATGTAGTACTCGTCGTCGAAGGGATTGATGATCAGGGGGTCGGTCACCGCGTTTTATAAACGCAGTCCGCATCAACTCAAACCTTGAACTTTAAACCCAGAACCTTATCTCAAGGCATGAATCACACGACGAACCTCATCCTCCCTTCCCTGCTGGCCTCTGACTGGTCAAAGATCGACGTTGAAGTCAAACGTGCCGCCACTGCCGGGGCGCAGTGGCTGCATCTGGATGTGATGGACGGGAACTTCGTGGACAACATTTCCTTTGGCCCGCAAATGGTGCAGGTGGTGCGCAAATGCACGGACATGTATCTGGACGTGCACCTCATGATCCACCGCCCGGATCACTATCTGGAGCGTTTCATCAAGGCCGGAGCGCAGAACATCACGATCCACGTCGAGGCAAACTACGACACCAGCGTTGCCGAGACCCTGAAGCGCATCCGCGCGGCCGGGCTGCACTGCGGCATCGCCCTGCACCCCAGCACGCCATTTGAAGCCGCGCTGCCGTTTGTCCACGATATTGACCTGCTGCTGGTCATGACCGTGGTGCCAGGATTCGGCGGGCAGCCCTTCATGGAGAAGGAAACGATGCCAAAGCTGGCTGCGGCACGTGACTACCGCGACGCAAACGGATTAAAATTCCACCTCGAAGTGGATGGCGGCATTTACACCACCACGGCCCCCATTGCGAAACAGCACGGCGCCAACCTCTTCGTCTGCGGCACCTCGTCCTTCGGCCCGCCGGACATGAACCAGTCCATGCGTGATCTCGCCGCCTCAGTGGCGTAAAAGAAAAAGGGCAGGAAATGAATCCTGCCCTTCGTGGGGATCTTGGAGTTATTCAGCGGCTGGTGGCGGCGGCGCCTCAGCCTGCATCGGTGGCGGGGACGCGTCTGCGTGGTCCGTATCCGAGTGATGGCCGTCGACATGATCATCGTGATGATCGTCATGCTCATCGTGCTTGTCCTCGCGCGGATCATGCCCCTCTTCGTGGAGGATGTCCTTGTGTTCAGTGACACCTTTGAGGTGGGTCTTGAACTTGCGCTGGCGCTGACGCTCCGGTAACGGACTGAGCTGCATGTTGATGTTACGGCCCGCCATGCGCGGATCCTGATCGACGTGGCCCATGGTGAGCAGGTCGGCCTTGATCTTTTTGGCAAGCAAGTGACCGAGCTCCTGATGCGCCATCTGGCGACCACGGAACTGCAGCTGGATGCGCACCTTGTGGCCTTCCGCGAGGAAGTCTTCCGCATGCGTAATTTTGATCAGGTAATCATGAGGATCGATGCCGATGCGGAATTTCATTTCCTTCACCTTGCCGCCCTTCTGATGCTTGTGGGCCTCCTTCTTGTGCTTCTCCTGGATGTACTTGTACTTGCCGTAATTGACAATTTTGCACACGGGCGGATCGGCGTTCGGAGCCACTTCCACCAGGTCCAGACCACGCTCTTTGGCGATGCGGATGGCCTGCGAAGTCGGGATGACGCCAAGCTGATGATGACCATCTTCTTCGACGACGCGCACCTTCGGCGCACGAATGCGTTCGTTGACACGGGTTTGATCCACAAAACGGCCATTGGGTCGGTCACGACCGCCTGGACGATTGCCACCACCACCGGGACGAAACGCTCCACTGGAACCTTGATAGCCCCCTGCTGGACGGGCCGGTCCTGCGGGCCGTGGTGCTCCCAAGGCTGGTCCGGCGGGTCCTGTGGGACGCGCTCCGGGAACAGGAGCTGAATTAGCGGGGCCGGCCGGACCCGCAGGCCTCGGTGGGCCGCCTGTGCCTTGGTTTTGCTGGGGACGTGGCGCAAAATTGCCGCCGCTCAACTGCTGGAATGGATTGCTTATAGGATACCTCCGGGTGTGTTCGAAACTCCAGGCCGCCTTGTGGCAGGCACCTGGAAAATTGGTGGGGAAAGGCGCGCTGAAAAAATCATATCAGCACGGACTCGATTCCGACATGCACGCGCCTGCTCCTGCCCGATCATGCGGGGTGTGTGGACGCGACAAAGAAAAAATCATGCGGAAAAAGTCAGAAGAAAAAGCGCTTTCATTAGAAAGCCGCTGGCGGAGCCGTGGACTCAAACGCTGGACATAAGTAACGACTTTCAAGAGATTCAGCAAGCCGATTTATTTTCCTACGTCAAATCTCAGGGAATCACTGATAAAAGCATGGCTTGGAAAAAAGCGCTTTTCCCAACTCCGACCCGCCGCCCCTCCTCCATATAGAGGGGATAGCAGCAGGAAATCAATGACGCAGCGTCTCAAATAGAGCTCCCACAAGCCGGTGGTTTCAGCGTCAAATCAGTGGTCTTTCCCACACACCCTGCAGGCAAAGCGGTTTCCCCGGTGAGGAATTTCGTAGCTTTTCCCGCCGCAAAACGGGCAGCTCACCGCCACGCAGTTCCTCACAAACCAGCGTGTGATCATGCCCACCATCAGCCCTCCCACCAGCATCGTCACCAGCGGGGAGATGTGATGGCGCTCCAGCCAGCTCCAGAGGAGGACAATGAACCCGCAAAAGACTCCGCCAGCGACGACAGGCCCAAAAAAGCTGAGGACAAAATGGCGCGAGGAACTCATGCGACCCCGTACTATGTCACTCCATCACGGCTTTCTGCAAGCCTGCACGCATGACTTCCAGCGGGGCTGGCCGGTCAAACCAGTGCTCAAAAGAGATCGCCCCCTGGTGCAGCAGCAGCGTCAGGCCGTCCACGGTCCGGGCCCCAGCCTTTCTGGCATCCGCCAGCAGAGGGGTCTCGCCCCCGGCCCGGTAAACCATGTCAAAGACGAGGTGCCGTGCTTGCACCGCATCCGCTGGCAGCAGCTTGGCATCGTTAGGCTTCATGCCTAATGAGGTGGCATTCACGATCAGGTCGGTGTTTGCCAGCGCGTATTTAAGAGCATCATCATTCCAGGGCACCACCGTCACATCCGGACAGCCGCCCAGCGCCTGAATCTCGCTGGCCACGGTTTCAACCTTGGCATGGGACCTATTCACGAGCTGCAGTTTCTGACATCCGCTGAGGGCGCTTTGCACCGCCACCGCACGCCCTGCGCCACCGCCCGCACCGAGGATGAGCACACGCAGATCTTTCAGACCCGCGCCAAACGCCTCCTTCACACTGCGCAAAAAGCCGGGGCCGTCGCTGTTGTACCCGTGCAGTCTGCCATCCCGGATCGCCAGTGTGTTCACCGCACCAAGCTGACGAGCCAGGGGATCGAGCTCATCCACCGCGTCCAAGGCTTCAAATTTGTGCGGGATGGTGATGTTCACGCCGAGAAAGCCGCAGGCGGCAAACTGCCGAAACGCCTCGTCCACATGGCCCACCGGCACCTGCACACGAATGTACTGCGCGTCGATTCCACAGGCCTGCAGCGCCGGATTGTGCATCTGCGGACTGCGCGAGTGCCCGATCGGATCACCGATCACCGCCAACCGCGCCGGCGGCGTGAAGCGCCCGGCCACCGCATTCCAGCCCATCAAATCTTCGAATGATAAAAAATCTCCCACGCTCCAGACATGCCGCAGAACCACCGGCTGTCAAAGCTGCCCGCAATTTTCCCGCTCGACATCCCGTTCCATCCGCGCTGCAATCAGCACTCTCGTTCCAACAAATCCTCCAACCCATGCGACTCTTCTTCCCCCTGCTCACCCTCGCCGTTTCTGCGGCCCTCTTCCTCGCCCAGGCCGCCGATACCGCCGTCAAGCCGCTGCGAGTTCTCATCGTCGCCGGAGGCTGCTGCCATGAGTATGACAAGCAGCACCTTGTGCTCAAAGAAGGCATCGAGTCCCGCATCAACGCCATTGTGGATGTCGCATACAACCCCGACAAGACCACCAAGGCCACCTTTGAAATTTACAAGGCCAAGGACTGGGCCAAGGACTTCGACGTCATCATCCACGACGAATGCAGCGCCGACGTGACAGATCCCGCCTACGTCGCCGCCATTCTCGATGCCCACAAGGCCGGCAAGCCCGCCATCAATCTCCACTGCGCCATGCACAGCTACCGCTGGGGCAACTTCCGCGAGCCTGTGAAAGCCGGAGCCGATAATGCCGGCTGGTATGAAATGATCGGCCTGCAATCGACCGGCCACGGCCCGCAGCAGCCCATCGCCATTACCTTCACCGACAAAACCCACCCGATCACTCAGGGCCTCGAAAACTGGACCACCATCAACGAAGAGCTCTACAACAACATCCAGGTCCTCACCGGCAAGCCGCTGGCCACGGGTGTGCAGATCGTGCCACCGAAAGCCAAAAAAGGCGAAACCCTGCCACCCGACGCCAAAGCCACCGAAGCCACCAGCGTCGTCGCCTGGACCAATGAATACGGCCCGAACAAGACCAAGGTCTTCTCCACCACCATCGGCCACAACACCGCCACCGTCGGTGATGCCCGCTACCTCGATCTGATCACCCGCGGCATCCTCTGGACCACCGGCCACATCAACGAAAACGGCAAGGCAGAGCCTGGATACGGCAAATAAGCCCTCACTCGCTCAAGTTCGTGAATGCCCGGAGGATCCCTCCGGGCATTTTTATTTTCCAACTAGACACAGTTTCTCATTCCGATCAGCGTTTGAATCAACACCCCATGCGCCACTTCATCGTTCCCGCCCTCACTATCGCCATCGCGTTTCACGCCTATGGAGACCCAGGCCATTCCGCCAATGGGGAAGCTTTCAATGAAGGCCCGCGTCAGGCAGCCGTGTTCATTCCCGGCTGTGGCGATGCGGTGAACTTCCCCATCAGCTCCAAAAAACCGGACGCGCAGAAGTTTTTCACCCAGGGCGTCGGCCAGCTTCATGGCTTCTGGTATTATGAAGCCGAGCGCTCCTTCCGTCAGGTGGCCGCCATCGATCCTGAATGTGCCATGGCCTACTGGGGCATGAGCATGGCCAACGTGAACAATGAGAAACGCGCCAGAGCATTCATCAAGAAAGCCACCCCGCTCAAAGCCAAGGCCACGCCACGTGAGCAGAAGTGGATCACCACCCTCGAAAATCTCTACCGCGACCCCGACAAACGCGACAAAAAACAGAAGAGCCTCGACTGCATCAAGGACTTCGAAACGCTGGTTCAGGACAACCCCAAGGACATCGAAGCCAAGGCCTTCCTCGTCTGGCGCATCTGGTTCTCCCGTGAAGAGGCCCCCATGTCCAGCCTCCAGGCGGTCGATGCCCTGCTTGATCAAATCTTCGCCGCCGTGCCGAATCACCCCGCGCATCACTACCGCATCCATTTGTGGGATCAGACCAAACCCATCTTTGCCCTCAAGTCCGGTGCACTGTGCGGACAGGCGGCCCCCGGAATCGCCCATATGTGGCACATGCCCGGCCACACGTTTTCCAAATTGAAGCGCCCCGACGATGCCGCATGGCAGCAGGAGGCCAGCACCCGCGTTGATCACGCCTACATGATCCGCACCTACATTTTGCCGGATCAGATCCACAATTACGCGCACAACGAGGAGTGGCTCACCCGCACCTTCAACGACCTCGGCCGCGCCAAAGACGCCGCCGCTCTGGCCCGCAGCCTCATCGCCATTCCACGCCACCCCACCTACAACACCCTCGACAAGCCCTCCACCTCCGCCAGCTATGGTCGCACCCGCTTGATCGAGACTCTGCTCAAATGGGAAAATTGGAACGAGGTCAAAGCCTTCACGCAGGTTCCCGCAGGCCAGGCCACACATGACATCACGCGTCTCCATGCCCTTGGCCTCGCCAGCTTTCAACTCGGCGACACTCCGGCCGTCGCCGCTGCCTTGAAGGACCTCGAAGCCGTGGTCATCCCCGCCAAGAACAGCAAACCCGAGACAGACACCAAACCGGCGGCCGAACCCAAAAAGCCAGACGCCAAAGAAGCCTCCACGGACACCAAGGCGAAGAAAACCCCAAAACCTGAGGTGAAGGCCAAAGCCAATGCCATCGCCGAACTCAAGGCGCTGGTCGCCCTCGGCACCAAAGATGGGTCCGTCCGCCGTGCGGAAACTCACAAGCTCCTGTCAGACCTCAAGCCGCTCGACATCCCCAAGGAACGTCTCGCCCGTTACTGGCTCAAATTCGACGACAAAGTGCAGGCAGCCGAACTCACCAAGAACTTCACGCAGGACCTCGTCGGTTCCGCCATCAAAACGGAGGTTCTGCAGGCCTGCGGAAAAACCGAAGAGGCTAAAAAAGCCTTCGAGGAAACCCGCAAGCTGGCCTTCGCCATGGATCGCGATCTGCCCATCGCCAAACGTCTCGATACGCTTGCCAAAACTTTCGGCATCCAGGGCGACTGGCCGACCGCCCCCCCCAAGCGTACGGACAGCGGAGTCCGCCCTGAAATCGCCTCCCTCGGCCCCGTCCACTGGAGCGCCCCCAAGGCCCCGGTTTTTGAAGCCAATACGCTGGAAGGAAAGCTCGTCAAAAGCACCGACTTCACCGCAAAGAAACCCACACTCTTCCTTTTCTACCTCGGCCATGACTGCGGGCATTGCGTTGAGCAGATCCAAGCCTTCGCCAAAGCCACCGCTGACTTTGAGAAGGCCGGCATTCAGCTCGTGGCCGTCACGCTCGAAACACCGCAGATCGCTGAAGGCATCCGCCCCAAGCTCAATCTCAAAGCCGACCAGCCCCTCCCCTTCCCCATCCTGAGCGACAGCAGCCTTGCTGCCTTCAAAAAGGTGCGTGCCCACGATGACTTCGAAAACGAAAACCTCCACGCCACCATCCTCATCGACACCCAGGGCAAGCAGCGCTGGCAGGACATCAGCTGGGAACCCTTCAAGGACGCCAAGTTCGCGCTGGAGGAATCCAAACGCCTGCTGCAGCTCGACACCCCGGCCGCATCCACCGCCCAGGTCAGCAAGTAATCCGCACCCCGGAGTTCGATGATCCGTGACGTTGCTGCATGCGGCATTCGCCGTTATGGCTGCGCATGATTTTCCCACGCGCTTTTCTTCGGACCGCTGCTGCATTCGCAGCGCTCATTCTAGCCTCGTGCGAGCTGCCTGCACCGCAGCAGGCTTATCAGCCCCAGGCTGCTCAGGCCGGGCCGTTCATGCTCGGCATCGACGTGCTGGCTTCCCGCAACTTTGATCTCATTCAGGGCAAGCGGGTCGGCCTCATCACCAATCAGACCAGCATGACGGGCCGTGGTGAGCGCACACGCACCGCCATGCAGCGTGCGCTGGGCCGCAATCTTGTCGCGCTGTATGCTCCGGAGCATGGCATCGACGGCACCATTGGCGCCGGCGTGCACGTCAGCACCCGGCGCGACAGCGTGACCGGCCTCATCGTCTATTCGCTCTACGGACCCACGCGCAAGCCGACTCCGGCCATGCTCGCCCCCATCGATGTGCTGGTGTTTGATCTTCAGGACATCGGCTGCCGCAGCTACACCTACATCAGCACCATGATCGTGGCGATGGAAGCCGCCGCCGAATGCGGCAAGCAGTTCGTGGTTCTTGATCGCCCAAATCCCCTCGGTGGCTGGCGTGTGGAAGGACCGCCGTTGGAATCCAAATGGAAATCCTTCGTCGGCCAGATCCCCGTCCCCTACGTGCATGGCATGACGGCGGGTGAACTCGCCATGATGGCAGGTGCGCGAGGCTGGATGGCCCGCACACCACGCCTCAATGTGGTCAAGATGCAGGGCTGGAACCGTGGCATGGTCTGGCAGGATACCGGGCTGCATTGGTATCAAACCTCGCCCAACATCCCGCACGCCACCTCCCCGTTCTACTATGTCGCCACCGGCATCCTCGGGGGAGCCACATCCGTGGATATCGGCATCGGCACTGAGAACCCCTTTGGCTACGCCGGTGGCAGTGGCGTGAATCCGCAGGCGCTCTATGCGTATTGCCAGCGGCTCAACACCCCCGGCGTCAGTTTCTCACCGTATTCCAAGGACGGCTTTGGTGGTGTCCGCATCAACATCTCGCCACGTGCCACCGCAGACATCACCGCACTCGATGTTCTGCTCCTCGCTGAAATCAACCGTCTCACCGGCGGCAAGGTGATTGGCCGCATGGGCGGCTCCAAACTGAACCTTTTCAATAAAGTTTACGGCAGCGAATCCCTCTACTCCGACCTGCGCCGTGGAGTTCCCGCAGTGAACATCGTGGCGCGCTGGCAGAGCCACAACCAGAGCTTCCGCTCCCAGCGGCAGCGCTTCCTGCTTTATCCCTGACCCCGCCAGCGGTAGCCCACGCCGCTAATGAGCACTTGGGCTGGTCTGCAAGGTGACCAGCCAGACGCAGGCGGGACGGAGGCAGAAGTGCGATTAATGGTGCCGGGAGAGTGGCGCATGAGGGGAGGCTTGCGTCAACGCTGCATGAACGGAGTGTAAAAGTTCTGTCAAAAGGCTCAAATCCGTGCTTATGGCTGTGCGTTAGATACAACACAACCATGGAAGACCTCGAAATCGCCCGCGCCTGCGCCCTTTACGCCGATGACAAAAAAGCGGAGAACATCCGCATTCTGGACCTGCGCGGACTCTCGCCCATCTCCGACTACTTCGTGCTCGTCACGGCCATGTCCACGCCTCAGCTGCGTGCCGTGCGCGACGAAATCGTCGAGCGAATGAAGGAAGAGCATGCCACACCACCCGACGTCAAAGACGGCAATTTTGAGAGCCAGTGGATCATCCTCGTCTACGGCAGCGTCATGGTTCATATCCTCACGCCTGAGAAGCGCGAGTTCTACGCCCTCGAAGAACTCTGGGGCGACGCCCCGGAGATGGAGCTGAACCTTGCGCCTCCTCCACCGGAGCCAAAACCCAAGGTGGCCAAGAAAGCTGCGGTGAAAAAAGTGGCTGCCAAAAAAGCTCCGGCGAAGAAGGCCGCTGCAAAGAAAGCACCTGCGAAAAAGACCGCGAAGAAGTAAGAACAAGCGTGCAGTTGAACGCTGGCTAAGGTGGAGATCCATGCAGGGCACTTTAATGCGCTCAGCGCACACGGTTGCGCCAACGGCGCGAAGGAGTCAGCCCAGGGCGGGCCGAGCCTTGGCGAGTGCTGCCCTGGGACAAACGCCCCACCTCACCTGCCGGCCCAAGGTCGCGCCCTGAATTGGGCGCAGGAGAGCATGCGTCGCGGGAAGGCAGCATGGTGCAAACGATGGCGCTTAACCGTGGCCCTTTTGACTGACTGCAAGCGGGACGCTTGCACTACGAGACTGAATTCGCTAAAACAGCAGGCATGCCCGCCCGCATCCTGCTTGTTCTCGTTTCCTGCGCCCTGAGCGTCGTCATCGGCCTGGTCATCGCTCGCGGTGGCGCGGGCGTCACGGCGGTGAGGCAGAGGCCGCTCATCGGCCTTTCCATGGACACGCTCAAAGAAGAACGCTGGCAGGTGGACCGTGATCTCTTCACTGCCAAAGCACAGGCCGCAGGTGCCGACGTGCTGGTGCAGTGCGCCAACAGCAATGACGCCACCCAGTTGCAGGACGTGGAAAGCCTCATCACGCAGAAGGTGGACGCTTTGGTGATCATCCCACACAATGGTGCGGCGATGGCCAAGGCGGTGAATCTGGCGCATCAGGCGGGCATTCCAGTACTGTCATATGATCGACTCATCACCGGCTGTGAAGTGGATCTCTACCTGACTTTTGACAATGTCCGGGTGGGAGAATTGCAGGCAAAGTTTCTCACAGACCGTATTCCCGCCGGTGGCAAGCTGCGGCTCGTCCGCATTTATGGTGCGAAAACTGACAACAACGCCAAGCTCTTCAAGCAGGGGCAGGACAACGTACTGCAGCCACTGATCGCCGCTGGAAAGGTGGAGGTGATCTTCGAGGACTGGGCGGAAGACTGGAAACCCGAAAGCGCCAAGAAAATCACGAACGCAGCCATCACCAAAAACGGTCCGAACTTTGACGCTGTCCTGGCCAGCAACGACGGCACTGCAGGTGGCGCGATCCAGGCCCTGACAGAAGAAGGCCTCGCGGGCAAGGTCATTGTCACCGGTCAGGATGCGGACCTCGCCGCCTGCCAGCGGATCGCTCAGGGCACGCAGGCCATGACGGTGTACAAACCCATCGAAAGCATCGCCACGAAAGAAGCGGAGCTGGCGCTGAAACTGGCACAGCGAAAACCCGTGGTGGCCAAGGATTCAATCCCCAATGGGAAGATGGATGTGCCGATGGTACTTCTGGACATTATTCCGGTGACGAAGGAAAACCTGCGGGAGACCGTTGTGAAAGATGGTTTCCACAAGGAAGCCGATGTGTTTCAGCCCAACCAGCCATGATTCTTAGCGCGCACAAAATCACGAAACGCTTCCCCGGCGTCACCGCCCTGAAAGATGTGTCCTTTGATCTTCGCGAAGGCGAGATCCATGCGCTGTGCGGTGAAAACGGCGCAGGCAAGAGCACGCTGATCAAGCTGCTCTCAGGCATTCATCCGCATGGCAGCTACGAGGGTTCCTTCGAGGTGAACGGGACTGAAGCGCGGTTTGAAACGATCAAAGACGCGGAGAAGGCCGGACTCGCTGTGATTTATCAGGAACTGGCGCTCGTTGAGGAGATGACGGTGGCGGAAAACATCTTTCTGGGGCGTGAGCCGCGCCGCTGGGGGGCCTTCATCGACTGGCCGCGCATGTATCAGGAAGCGCAGGTGTTGCTGAACCGTTTCAAGGTCGATCTCGATCCCGCCGCGCCCGTGCGCACTCTCGGTGTGGGACAAAAGCAGCTCGTCGAAATCATCAAGGCGCTGGCCAAAGACTCGAAGATTTTGATTCTGGATGAACCGACCGCTGCGCTGGCCGAGCACGAGGTTTTGATCCTGCTCGACATTCTGCGCGATCTCCGCCAGCGCGGCATCGCAAGCGTCTACATCTCTCACAAACTCGACGAAGTTTTCGGCATTGCAGACCGCATCACAGTTCTGCGCGATGGTTCGACAGTGGGTACGAAAAACGCCGCTGATACCAGCAAGGCCGAAGTCATCCGCCACATGGTGGGGCGCGAGATCGGGGATCTCTTCCCCCGCCGCACCAGCCAGCCCGGAGGAGTAATCCTGCGCGTGGATTCCCTGAGCGTGACTGACGCAGAAACCGGCAGCGCGAGACTGCACGACATCAGCTTTGAACTGCGTGCCGGTGAAGTGCTAGGCATTGGCGGGCTTATGGGCGCAGGCCGCACGGAACTGCTCATGCATCTCTTCGGTGCCTGGGGCCGCCATGTTTCCGGCAGCGTGGAACTGAATGGCCAGACTCTCAGCCGCCTCACGCCTGAAACGATCATCCAACGAGGCCTGGTGCTGGCCTCCGAAGATCGCCGCCGCTACGGTCTGCATCTGGAGCAGGAGATTGGCTTCAATCTCTCGCTGTCTTCCCTGTCCAGCGTGGTGCGGGGTGGATTCATCCGGCGCAATGCCGAGATCCGGCGCAATCAGAGCATGTTCGATTCGCTGCGCGTCAAAGCGACCGGCCTTGAAGCGATCGTGGGCAAGCTCTCCGGTGGGAATCAGCAAAAGGTGGTGCTCGGCAAAGCGCTGCTCACGGAGCCCACGGTCATTCTTCTCGATGAACCCACACGCGGCATCGACGTGGGAGCCAAGCTGGAAATCTACGAGATCATCAACCAACTCACTGCCGCAGGCAAAGCCGTGATCCTCGTCTCCAGCGAACTACCGGAACTCATCGGCATGAGCGACCGCATTCTCATGCTCAATGCCGGACGTATCGGCGGTGCCTTCAGCCGTGCCGAAGCCACTCAGGAGAAACTCATGGCTGCGGCCATGGGGCATGCGGGGTGATTCTTTTGAAAAGCGTCCGGCATTCCCACGTTGGACAACGCAGCATTTCGACCAACCAACCATGATTCGCTCTCTCCTTGCCTCCCTTCTGCTTGCGTCTGCCGCCAGTGCCGCGCAGCCGCCGAACATCGTCTTCATCTTCTGTGATGACCTGGCCTACCAGGCGATGAGCTGCTATGGCGACCACCGCAAGCTGCTCGAAACGCCCAACATGGACCGCATCGCCAAGGAAGGCATGCGCTTTGACCGCTGCCTGGTGACGAACTCGATCTGCGGCCCCAGCCGTGCGGTGATCCAGACCGGCAAGTACTCGCATGCCAACGGCTTTTATAACAACAGCAACAGCAAGTTCGACAGCAGCCAGCCCACCTTCCCGAAGGTGATGCATGAAAAAGGCTACCAGATGGCCATGATCGGCAAGTGGCACCTCATGACAGACCCCGTGGGCTATGACTACTGGAACGTGCTGCCCGGCCAGGGGGTGTACTACAACCCGCCGATGGTCGACAATGGCAAGAATGTGAAATACCAAGGCTACACCACCGACATCATCGGTGATCTCACGCTCGACTGGCTCAAGCAGCGCGACAAGACCAAGCCCTTCATGATGATGTGCCAGCACAAGGCCCCGCACCGCGAGTGGGAGCCGCCCGTCCGTTACCTCGGCTTCGACAAGGACCGCGTTTACGAAGAGCCCGAGACCCTGTTCGACAGCTACTCCGGCCGCAGCAAGGCGGTGAGCGATCACGACATGGGCATCGACCGCACCATGACGGATCGTGACGTGAAACTCGTGACACCCGGTAATTTGACCGAAGAGCAAAAAAAAGCCTGGGACGCCTACTACGAGCCGCGCAATGCAAAGTACCGCGAGGCAGCACCCGCTGGCCGTGATCTCGTGAAATGGCGCTACCAGCGCTACATGCACGACTACCTCGCCTGCGTGAAGGCGGTGGACGACAACGTGGGCCGCGTGCTCGATTATCTGGACAAAGAAGGCCTCACCGAAAATACCGTGGTCATGCTCAGCAGCGATCAGGGCTTCTACCTCGGCGAGCACGGCTGGTTCGACAAACGCTGGATCTTCGAAGAATCCCTGCGCACGCCATTTCTCGTGCGCTGGCCCGGCGTGATCAAGCCTGGCAGCACGAGCAGCAAGATCGTGAGCCTGATCGATTTCGCCAGCACCTTCCTCGACATCGCCCAGTGCCCGAACCTGCCGGATGTGCATGGCCGCAGCCTAGTGCCATTGTTCAAAGGAGAAACGCCCGCCGACTGGCGCAAGTCCCTCTACTACCACTACTACGAGTATCCGGTGCCGCACCACGTGCGCCCGCACTACGGCGTCATCACAGACCGCTACAAGCTCATCCACTACTACAAGCCAGACATCGATGACTGGGAGCTGATGGACCGCGAGAAGGACCCGCTGGAGACCAAAAGCTTCTACGATGACCCCGCCTACGCCGACACCGTGAAGGAACTCAAAGCCGAAATCATCCGTCTGCAAGCCGAGGTGAAGGAAACCATGCCGCCACCGCGCTTTGCCTTCGGCAACAAAGCCTTCGAAGGCGAGGTCAACCCGCCGGAACAACCCAAAGGCAAGAAGAAAGCAGGCGGGAAGAAGGCGGAGTGATGTCAATCCTCAACCCATGACACCGACAGAGATCAAACAGCTAATCGACGCCATGTCAGATGATGATCGCTTCCTTGCGGCGGCGTATATTGAACACCTTGCCAACACGAAGGATGAAGTTCATCGCATGACCCTGTCGAATCGCATGCTGCGCATGGATACAGGCCAGAAGGTGCCTATTACGCCTTCACTCGCTTCGGCATTGAAGGACACAACACTGACGCCTTGGCCGCCGTCTCCGCGCTGCCTTTGAGGAAGAAATGCAGCGCCCCTTTTTGGTCGCAGAACCACACCTCCTCAGCACCAGCTGCGAAGTAAAGCTCACGCTTGTTCTCCATCTCCTGCCGGGTGTTCCCCGGCGACACAACTTCGACGCAAATCTCTGGCGCGATCGTCAGCACGTCGTCCTTCAATCCACGCTTCACCCGGCTTGCCGAAATCCAACCCACGTCGATGCCTTTGATGCCGTCTTCGGTCAGCACCGCGACTTCGACGGATACGCCCGGAGGCATGGAGGTCAGCAAATGAGCGAAGATAGCCGACTGGCGTGTGCTGTGTGAGAATCCAGGGGGCGGCAACGAGACGATGTGTCCGAAGCAGTTGGTTTCGATGCGGCCCGGCAGTCGTTTCAGGCTGGAATCGGCGCAAACTTTCCGCCAGCGCTCCAGATGGAACGCGGTTGCATCCTTGATGCTGGGGATCTCAAGCAGCGCCGCCATGATGAGGAATGGTAGGGATTCGCGAACATGCCTTCAACCCGAAACTTGGGCAGAAGAATTCCCTTGCCCGTCTATGAGCGAGCGCTCACCTCCACATCGTCTTGCTCACATACCACTCGACAATCGGCGGGCCGTAGAAGACCCAGAGGGCGGCGCCCAGGGCGAGGTAGGGGCCAAAGGGGATCTTGGCGCTCCATTCGGCTTTGCCGAGAATGCGGGGCACAATGGCAGACAGGGTGCCGATGACCGATGCGGCAAAAATGGTGAAAAGCACCGCCTGCCAGCCGCAGAAGGAGCCGATCATCATGAGAAAGAGCACGTCGCCAAAGCCCATGGCCTCACGTGGAATCACCACCTGAGACACCGTGCCATGCAGAATCTTCACGCCTTCCAGCGGAAACTCTTCCCCGCTGCCCTCGGACTTCACGAGCAGTTTTTCCATCCACATCACTGCGGTGACGTTCTGCCAGGTGCGGTCATTGACTTGAAGATCGTCGCAGGTGATCACCATATGGTCGGAGTCACGCATGCCGAAGATATCACCCCATTCCATTTTTTTGCGTCCGATGGACACCACTGGTGGCTGCTCTTCATCTTCCTGAACGACGCTCCATTTTACGGGTCCATCCAGCCACTCACTGCCCATGAGTTTTCCCATCAGCTTGCACATTCCCGGCGAGGCAGACTTCAAGAAGGCGGGCTTTTGCCGGTGGTTCACTTTGCCAAAGGCCAGCTTGCCCAGCTCCACCACGATCCACAGACCACCGAGTCCCAGGGCGGCGCTCGCCAGGGAGATGAGCAGGCCGCGTGTGTGGGTGGTTTCCGCCACGAGAGCTGGCACCCACCAGGAAGCGAGCACCCCGACCACCGTGCCACCGATGGTGATCCGATGCGGCAGGATGAAGTGGTCGATGTCGATGAACGTGCCCGAGATCAGCAGACTCATGAACACCCACAGGCAGAGCACGTGCGGCCCCCAGGCTTTGATCATGAACCAGGGATTGCCGCCCTGAGCGTACTCCCCACTTATCTTAAGAAAGACCATGTAGAACGCCACGCCGGTCAGCAGCTCCACGAGGAAGTAGCGGATGGAAATCTTGCCGCCGCAGTTCGCGCATTTCCCACGCAGCAGCAGCCAGCTCAGCAGCGGGATGTTCTGCCACATCGGGATCTTGTATTTGCAGGAGGGGCAGAAACTGCGCTTGGGATTGTTCACCGAAATCCCCAGCGGCAGGCGGTAGATGACCACATTGAGGAAGGAGCCGATCCCTGCCCCCATGTAAAAGGCCAGAATGTGCAGCAGGGTGTTGAGAATTTGAAAGCGCATGAATGTGGGCTGAAGTTTGCAAACTTGGCCTGCCGTGCGTGAATACGGAAGCAAAAACTAAGCATGACTTCAGATTCCTGGCGCAGCCTGCGTCTCATTTTCTTCGGCTTCGCCGCCCTCAGTTCCTGTGCCAGTCCGCAGCAGGGGCGCGGCACGCTGTATGCGAGCAACACCCTTGATGCCGGCCGCCCCCTAGACGCCAGCCGCACCCTGGAACTGGCGCGGGAGCGCGGCCTCGTGGATGTGCGCAAAGTGATTCCGGGCATCACCATCGATCTGCGCTATGCCACTGCGGACAACGTCACCGGACAAACCATCTACCCGTCCCACATGCCCTGCCTGCTGCGGACGGAAACGGCGGAAAAACTGAAGCAGGCCCAGGCGATCCTGCACGCTCAGGGTTACGGCCTGCGCATCTGGGATGCGTATCGACCGCCGGAGGCGCAGCAGACGCTGCACAAGGCAGGCGGCAGCACGGGCATGTTTCTCTCTCCGAATGCGGGATGGAGCCGCCACTGCGGAGGCATTGCGGTCGATCTCACACTGGTCGATGCGCATGGCAACCCGCAGCGAATGCCCACCGGATTTGACCAGGACTTCGCGCAAGCGAGTCGAAACTACACCGGCAAAGATCCTGTGGTGAAACAGAACCTGCAGATGCTCCAGGCCGCCATGAAGCAGGCCGGATTCATCCAACTGGAGTCTGAGTGGTGGCACTTCGATGACGCCGAATACCTCAACAATCCCCAGCCCATCGTCTACGGCTGGCGGATCGCCCTTCCGGGCATGTCACCACCGTGAGCATTCGTAACAACGCCACCTTCACCGTCATCGACGAGACGGACGGCTACATCGTGGTCAACAAGCCCGCGCCGCTGCAAATCCATCCGGGAGATCCCAAGGGCCCGCCCACACTTTGGCATCGCGTGTGCGACCTGCTGGCGTATGAAATTGCGAACGGTGGCCAGGTCTCCATCATCAATCGCCTCGACCGCGAAACAAGCGGCGTGGTGCTCATTGCCAAAAATCATGAACTCGCCCGCCTCTTCGGCATGGCGATGCAGGAGCGCAAGATTCACAAGACCTACGTGGCTCTCGTGCATGGCTGGCCGGAATGGGAGGAACTGACGCTGGACGCGCCCATTTTGAACGCTCGCGATGTGCAGGCCTTTGACATCTGGGTGAAACAAATCGTCCACCCGCAGGGTGCCGAATGCCGCACCGCCTTTCGCACGCTGCAGCGTTTTGAGCGCGGCGGCGCACGGTTCGCCTTGATCGAAGCGAAGCCCGAAACCGGTCGCATGCACCAGATCCGCGTGCATCTGCACCATCTGGGCCTGCCCATTGTCGGAGATAAATTGTATGGCCGCGATGACCGCTGCTACCTGGAGTTCATCGAGACCGGGTGGACGGAGGCGCTTGAGGCCCGGCTTATTTTGCCACGGCAGGCGCTGCATTCATCACGACTGGAACTCAATCTCGAAGGCTTTCCATCAGGCTGGGATGCACCACTGCCGCCGGAGTTTGTTTTGTAGTACGACAGATTGGCTTCGCCTGTCTCGCCAAGCCTCGGCTCTCTTGTCTGTCGGCCAACGGCACCGCTGACGGACACCGTTCACAAATGACCTCGGCGCCCCAGGGCATTGCTCCGCCGTATAGATATGGCTGGCTAATTTGTAGGTCTCATGTGCTGGCGAAGCGCTGGTCGACAGACAGGAGTGTCTGTCGTACTTAAGCCCAGCGCCGCACGCGGCTGTCGAGTTGGAAGACCTGACCACTCACGTTTTCCATGCGGTGCAGGAAAGCGACGAACCGTGCCACGTCCTGTGCCGTGTTCAGCCGGCCCAGGGTGTGCTGGCTCATCAAGCTCTCACGCCAGGCGGCATCCTCCAGCAGATGGCGCGTCATCTTGGTTTCCAGAAAACCGGGCAGCACGCAGTTCGCGCGGATGTTTCGTGCGCCGTATTCCTTGGCGATGCTTTGCGTGAAGCCAATCAGTCCCGCCTTGGCCGCAGCGTAATTCGCCTGCCCCGCCGGACCGCTGAGCGCCGAGTAGGAGCCGATGTTCACAATGTGGCCGCAGCGTTGTTTCGACATCAGCTTCACCGCCGACTGCGCCACGAGAAACGCGCCTTTCAGATTCACATCGACCACGTGATCGAACTCGGCCTCGCTCATCTTCGCCACGGAGACATCTCGGCACACACCCGCGTTGTTCACCAGCAAATCGAGCCGCTTCACTTCCGCGAAAAAGCTGCGCACGGATTCGGCGCTCGTCACATCGAGGGCTTCCCGTCCGGGGGCCAGCACCTCAAACCCGGCCAGCCGCAGTTCGGTGGCAATCGACTGCGCCAAATCCCCTGCACCGCCGGTGATGACGGCGATGCGGGGTGACGATTCGGACGAAGCAGGCATGCAGGGCCAAAGTTAACCAGTTGCGCCGCAACTGGCCAACAATATCAACCCAAGGTGAAAGCAGGCAGTTTCACAATCTTGCCGCCGGCCAGGGCGGACTGATGGGCGCAGAGGCCCACGCAGGTCCAGTTGGCGGATTGCGCCGCGTTCGGGAAGGGCTGGCGTTTTTCAGCGAGGGCATTGGCGAACTCGTTGGCGAGATGCGGATGACTGCCGCCGTGGCCGCTGCCCTGCGTGAAGCTGAGATGGGTCTTCTTGCCAAGATCGTAGACGCCCTTCGTCGTGAAGTGCTGGATCGGCTTCGGCAGGCGTTTGGCGAAGTCGGGAGTCTTGATCAGTTTCGGGATCTTGTGCTCGGGCAGTTTGGCGCGGTGCAGGACGAGGGGTTCATGCTCGATGAGCGGCCATTCGATGGAGGCTTTGTCGCCATAGACGTCGATGCTCTCACGATACTGGCGGGCGGTGTCAAACAGGCTGCGGATGATGCGGGCGCTCACATCGGTGCCTTTGAATTTGATGTGCGCGGTCTCGACGGCGAAGGGAGAGCCGTAGCACTTTTGCAATTCTTTGCGCACGGTGCCGGAGCCAAAGCAGCTCACGTATTCGGCAGGCTTGCCGATCATGCCAGCCACGGGGCCGACGCAGTGCGTGGCATACCACATCGGCGGCAGGCCGGGCCAGTAGTTCGGCCAGCCGTCCATGTCCTGCTGGTGGGAGGCCTGCACGAATTGCAGCTTGCCCAGCTTGCCCTGATCGAGCTGCTCCTTCATGAAGAGGTACTCGCGGGCATAGACGACGGTCTCCATCATCATGTACTTGAGGCCGGTCTTCTTCACGAGATCGCAGATCTTTTTGCAGTCTTCGATGCTGGTGGCCATCGGCACGGTGCAGGCCACGTGCTTGCCCGCCTTCAGCGCTTCGATGCTCATCCAGCCGTGATCTGGAATCGGGGAGTTGATGTGGACGGCATCGATGTTCGGATCCTTGAGCATCGCCTTAAAATCCGTGTAGCGCACGTCCACGCCGAAGGCATCGCCGATGGTCTTGAGCTTCTTCTCATCGCGCTGGCAGATGGCGTAGCAGGTGGTCAGCGGGTGGCGCTGCCAGATGGGGATGAATTCCGCCCCGAAACCGAGGCCAACGACGGCGATGTTGAGCTTTTTGTCTGACATGATGATTGGAAGGATGACGCGGCTCTTATAGGCGGGAACGGCGGGACATGGGAAGGACAAAGTTTGGGGGAAATCGGACGGAGAAGGCGAAGTTTCAGGTTTCAGGTTCAAAGTTTCAAGTTAGGGAAGAGCACCGCATGCTGACTTCCGACTTCGACTACCACCTGCCGCCTGAACTCATCGCCAGTGAACCGCTGGCGGATCGTTCGGCGTCGCGGATGATGGTGCTGCATCGCAAAGAAGGCAGGATTGAGAACCGGATGTTCCGGGAAGTCGGCGAGTTCATTTCACGCGAAGCCGGGGACATGCTTGTCTTGAATGACACACGGGTGGTTCCGGCGCGCTACTTCACCAATCAAGGCCACGAGGTGCTGCGTCTCAACCCGCTGACGCCCACGCGCTGGCGCTGCATGGTGAAGCCGGGGAAGAAATTTCGCGTCGGACACACGGTGCCGATTGGCGAAGCCACGGGCACGGTCGTCGAGATCATGGAGGACAACGGCGACCGCATCATCGAGTTCGACCGCGTTGTGGATGAATCCAAGCATGGCCATCTGGCCCTGCCCCACTACATGGGCCGCGATGACCAACCTGCGGACCGCGAGCGTTATCAGACGGTGTTTGCCCGCAGCGAAGGCTCCATCGCCGCACCCACTGCGGGGCTGCACTTCACCCCGGACGTCCTGAATCCCCTGCCCCACACGTTTGTGACGCTGCACGTCGGCGTCGGCACGTTTCAGCCGGTGAAGGTGGAGAACATCGCCGATCATAAGATGCACTCGGAGGTCTACGAAGTCTCAGCGGCCACAGCCGAAGCGGTGCAAAATGCCAAGCGTGTGATCCCTGTCGGCACCACCGCTCTGCGCACTCTCGAAACCGTGGCGCGCGATCATGGCAAGGTCATCGCCACACAGGGAAGCACGGACATCTTCATTCATCCGGGCTTCGAGTTTCGTGTGGCGGGCGGACTGCTCACCAATTTCCACCTTCCCAAGTCCACGCTCATCATGCTGGTGAGCGCCTTTGCAGGCAAAGATTTGGTGATGCAGGCCTATGAGGAAGCGATCAGCGAACGCTATCGCTTCTTTAGCTATGGGGACTGCATGCTGATTGTGTGATGCGCGGAGCAAAGTTGTCCAGTTGCGCTGCAACTGGAGTCTTCTTCCCAAACCAGTTGCGGCGCAACTGGACTACTTTGATCACATCCCAGCCTTCGCGATCTTCTCGCAGTTCTGCACATCCAGCTTGCCGGAGGCCAGCACAGGGATGTCGCTGACGCGGATCATCTTTTTCGGAATCCACAGAGGCGGCATGCCTTTGTCGAGGAGGCGGTAGCGGAGGTCGAGGATTTCCTGGTGCTCGGGGCCGCCGGGCATGCTGGTGAGGAGGATGAGGGCCTCGCCTTTGTCGATGTCGGGGACGCCGACGACGGCGATCTTGCGCACAGTTTCGTTTTCGAGACCCATGGCTTTCACCAGAGCTTCTTCGACGGTTTCATGCGGCACCATTTCGCCGGCGATCTTGGAGAAGCGGCTGAGGCGGCCTTCGATGTAGAGGAAGCCGTCGAGATCGACGCGACCGATGTCGCCGGTGCGGAACCAGCCGTCCTTCAGCACTTCGGCGCTGCGTTTCGGATCGTTGAGGTAACCTTCGAAAACGTTCGGGCCCTTGAACCAGATCATGCCGCTCTGATGCAGAGGGATCGGCTGGTCGGTTTCAGGGTTGGTGATGCGGACCGCCATGCCGGGCACGACGTGGCCCACGGACCCTTGTCGATGGCTTGGCAGCCAGCTATAACCGCTTTCCTCATCGCCGAGCGATTCGGGATCAGGCAGGTTCAAGTTTGAAGCCGGGGAGGTTTCGGTGAGGCCGTAGCCTTCGAGCACACGTTTGCCAAAGCGGGTTTCAAAGGCGTCCGCCACGGTGCTGGGGAGTTTTTCCGCGCCGGTCACGCAGTATTTGATGGAGGCCAGTGACTCACGATTCACGCCACGCAGGTAGCTGCGCAGGAAGGTCGGCGTGGAGATCATCAGCGTGATGCGATACTTCTCGATGAGCTGCGCGAGCTTCTTCACCTCAAGCGGAGAGGGATAAGTCACAAGATGCAGCCCGTAGATGATCGGGAACCACAGGGTGACGGTGCAGCCGAAGCTGTGGAAGAGCGGCAGGCAGCCGAGGATGCTGTCGTTGCTCTGCATGCCGAGACGGCTGCCGAACTGCATGACGTTGGCGACCAGATTGCGATGCGTGAGCGCGACGCCTTTGGGCTCGCCGGAGCTGCCGCTGGTGAAGAGCAGCAGCGCCTCTTTGCGCCCGCCTTTTTTGGAAATGCCCAGCATGGCAGCCAGAATCGCCGCAGGCAGGATCTTGCTAAGCACCAGCCATTTGGCGATGGCGAGCTTCATCTTCGGCAGGATGCGCTCGATGAGGATGAGTTGCTTGCTCGGCGGCCAGGGGAAGCTCTGCATCTTGCGCACAAAGATGTCCGCCGTGAGGAAGCGGTCGATCTCGCCACGGCGGATGGAGCTTTCAATGGCGGCGCGTCCGGCGGTGAAGTTGAGGTTCACCGGAATCTTTCCGGCCATGACGACGGCCACATTGCAGATGAGACCGCCCAAACCCGGAGGCAGGATGATGCCCACGCGATTCTTTTTGGTCTCCTTTTTCACGACCTCTGACAGCGCGAGTGCCGTGGCAAAAACTTTGTCGAACCGCAGGATCTTTTCGTCCTTGCCATCCACCACGCTGTTGCGGGTGCCATGCTTTTTGAAGCCCAGGATCAAGGCGTAGCCGAGGCTGAGTTCGAGCGCGGCGCATTCGTTGATGCATTGCTCAGAGAGCAGCAGCAGGCGCTCCTGATAGTTGGGAAGGTTCGTTTCGTCCCCCTGCAGTACTTTGCCAAAATTGAAGATGACCTCGGCGTCGCTGTAGCGCCGCTCGATCGGCAGGGCGGTGTCCTGACGGCGGTGCACATGCAGCGGCAGCACAGGAATGCCGGCCTTGAGCAAAAATTCCAGCTTCGTGCCCGGCACGGTGGTCATGGGGGAGACCATCGTCGCCGCCTCAGCCGGCAGGTAGATGATGACCGCCCCGCTTTTGGCAGCGTCTGCCATGGCGCTGCGGTAGGCGGAGGTCTCGGTTTCACCCGGGGTGAACTCCATGGCGTGCACGCTTTCACGCTCCAGATGCACCCGCAGCAGCGGGTGCAGGGCGGCGCCCTTTTTCACCACATAGATCACCTCGCGGCCAGCCAGCACGAGTTCGAGTCGCAGCAGATCAAAGTAACCCAGCTGGCTGGGCAGGATCAAGAATCCCCCCCCTGAGGGAATGTTCTCTTTGCCGAGGATGGTGAGGTCTTTGAGAGTGACGGGCTTTTCAGAGGCCATGGTGTGTGAGCGGAATGCAGGCCTACCTAAGCGGGGAGCAACGCGCATGCCAGCGGGAAAAGGGGCGGAGGGGAAGATGACGGTTGTTTGCTGTGGTTTGCGGTTGTTTGCAGTTGTTGGCTGTGGAACAGAGTTCTTCATACCACTGTCAGCGCCCGCGCAGCGAGCCTTCAACCACCGTCAACTTCCCCCATGCCCCCTCCCCCGCGTTATCCCCGCCGTGAATCTCCCGCTCCGCCTCCTGCTGGCAGCGAGTCCTGGCTGCGACCTTGGGCGCAGATGAAGTACTTTTCGTTTCATCCGGCGGTGTATCCGAACATGCTCCGCGCCGTGTCCCCGGACGCCAAAGCGGGCGATCTGGTGAACGTGTATGACAAGGAGGGGCAGCTTTTTGGCAGCGGCTTTTTCAATCCCAATGCCAAGGTGCCTCTGCGGGTGCTCCAGCATGGCGATGAGGTGCTCACCGAAGAGGCCTTGGATGCCCGGGTGGATGCCGCGCTGGACCTGCGCCTGAAGACCCTCCGGCTCAATGAAACCACCGACGCCTGGCGCGTGATTTCTTCTGACGGGGACGGCCTCAGCGGCCTGACGGTCGATCGCTATGCCGATGTGCTTTCCATCGAAGTCACCACGCTCGGCGTGTGGTGCCGCCTGTCCCGCTGGCTGCCCAAACTGCACGCCGCTCTGGGCACCAAGCAGCATCTCATCGAGGTCGATCCAGACATCGCCCGCATTGAAGGCATGCGCTACTCGGAGGTGCCGGAAGCGGACGCCCCTGCCCCGCGCGGAGTGCGCATTCGCGAAAATGGCGTGCGCTATCAGGTCGGATTCGAAGACGGGCACAAGACCGGTTTCTTCTGCGATCAGCGTGACAACCGCCTGAAGTTCGGCCATCTGGCCCGTGGTCGGCGCGTGCTGGACCTGTGCAGCTACACCGGGGGCTTTGCGCTCAGCGCACGCATCCATGGAGGCTGCGAAGACGTGACCGCCGTGGATCTCGATGAAAAAGCCATCGCCCAGGCGAAAAAGAACGCCGATTTGAACCAGGTCCGCATCGACTGGGTGCATGCCGACACCTTCACCTGGGGCCGCCAGATGCAGCAAAACGGGGCACTCTGGGACGCCGTGGTGCTCGATCCGCCGAAGCTCGTCTTTGCCCGCGACCCCGAGGAAGGCCAGCTGGGCCGCAACAAGTATTACGACATGAACGCCGTGGCCCTGGGCCTGCTGAAGCGCGGCGGCCTGTTCGTCACCTGCTCCTGCTCCGGCCTGCTGGATGTCGCTGAATTTGAGGAAATCGTGATGCGCGCCGCGCACCGGAACAAACGCCGCCTGCAGATCATTGACCGCACCGGAGCTGGTGCGGATCACCCGGTCATGTCCAACTGTCCCGAAAGCCGCTACCTGAAAGTGCTGTGGTGCATCGCTTGGTAAACCCGGGAAAAGTGTGAATGAATCGTTACAGGTTTCCTTTGCTACCTTATTCTGACTGTTTACTCTTAGCGTCCCATGAATCCAGAGGTGCAAAACATTGTGGCCGCAGGCAAGCTCCCTGCTGCTGACGGCGAGAAACTTTCCAAACTTGAACCCGGAACTTTCGTTCTCCACAAAAGCTGGGGCGTCGGCCGAATCGCTGAATGGGATCTGTTGGGCGACCGCCTGCTGATCGATTTCGAAGGCAAGCCCGGCCATCCGCTCAAGCTCACCTTTGCGATCAGTTCGCTCGAAATCATCTCCCCGGACCACCTTCTCGCACGTCGTCTGGCGGATCTCGACTCCCTCAAGGAAATGGCGGCGAAGAATCCCCCCGCACTGGTGGAACTGGCCCTCAAGAGCAGCGGCAACACACTGCACCTCGACGACCTGGAAAAGCTGCTCAAGGGCCGCATCGTCTCCGACGCCGACTACAAGAAGTGGTGGGAAGGCGCCAAGCGTGCGCTCAAGACGCACCGCCATGTGGTGGTGCCCGCCAAGCGTTCTGAAAAGCTGGTGCTGCGTGACCAGGCGGAGAATGCCGGCACCCAGATGGTGAAGTCCTTCCTCGCCGCGCGCGACTTGAAGACCAAGCTCGCCACCCTGGCCAGCATCCAGAAGGACATCGACCTCTTCTCCGATCCGAAGACCGAGCTCATCCCCGTCTTCCAGGACATCTCCGACTCCGCCCGCAAGAGCGTGAAGCTCAACCTCAAGGAGTGCCTCCAGCTCCTGCTGGCGCGCGATGAACTCCTCGAAAACCTCACGGCCACCGCGCCGATGGGCTCCATGAAGATTTCCGATCTCATCACCGAGACGAAGGAAGTCCTCGCGGATTCCATCAAGGGACTCTCCGCCAGCCTGCTGGGCCGCATCTACCGCGCCTTCCCGGAAGCCTTCCCAAATCGTGGCTGGGTGCCTGAGATCCTGCACCACCTCACCAAGACCGGTGGCCGCGCCGTGGCAGAAATCGCCACGGTGCTGGATGCCAACGACGAACTCGACGTGCTGGCCGATGCTCTGAAGAAATCCCTGCGCAACCGCATGCTCTCCGCCGATCTGCTGATCTGGATGGCCCGCGAGCGCAAAGGCTTGGCGGAATCCGTTTTCGACATCGATCTCGGCCATGCCATCCTCGGCGTCATCGAAAGCGACCACATGGAAGGCGGACCCAAGCGCACTGGCCGCCTCCAGGACCTGCTCTCAGACGACAAGACTCTCCTCGGCGAGATGGTGGCAGAGGCAGAAGACGAAGACGTCCGCTTGCTGGCCAAGCGCCTGATCAACGGCTCCCTCTTTGACGAACTGACCCGCCGCTCCCTCATGGCCCGCATCATCAAGGTGCGCCCTGAAATGGAAGCCATGATGGACGAGAACGCCGGGGCTCACAAAGACGACTCCCTCATCGTCTCCTGGGAAAGCCTGGAAAAGAAGAAGCAGGAACTGGAAGACCTCGTCAACGTCAAGATCCCTGACAACAAGAAGGAGATTCAGATCGCCCGTGATGAAGGTGACTTGCGCGAAAACGGCGGCTACAAGGCCGCCCGCGACCAGCAGTCCGTCCTCCTGCGCATGCAGGGCAAGATGGAACGCGAACTGCGCAACGCCCGTGGCACGGACTTCGCCAATGTGCCTACGGACAAAGTCGGCATCGGCACGGTCGTCGATGTTGAAGACCTCGCATCCGGTGCCAAGGACACCTTCACCATTCTCGGAGCCTGGGACGGCGATCTGGACAAGAACATCATCAGCTACCTCTCTGAGTCTGCCAAAGCCCTGATCGGCAAGGCAGTCGGCGACGAACTGGAGCTGTCCACTGACAGCCACCACGTCACCCGCAAGGTGAAAGTCACCGCAATCCGGTCTTTCAAACCGTAACCAGCGGTAGCCTCGACAAAACTCTCCGTTGCCAGCGGAGAGTTTTTTTATGACTGCGGATTCAGCATGAATTTTTTCATTTCAATGGCACGTTTTCTACCAAATGCCCCCCATCCATGGGGATTGTCCCATGATGTGCAAGCAGCCTATGCTTGCATGCAAGCCTCAACCCAATGCCTCCAGACTCCCTCTCTTTTTGCTTCTCCAGGAGCCTTCGAGAAAACATCTTCATAGCTCGTCAAGCCAGCCTGTCCGTTCTGACTGCAGTCATTGCGGGGTTGTCACTCCCGGCGGGTTCAGAGGCACAAATCACCCGTGCCGAAAATCTCAGCGTCATCCTCAGTGGCTTAAGCAATCAGACCCCGGCAGCCCCAGCCCCCTCTTCCAGCCCCGCCGTTTTCGACACCGCGCCCGGACCCTGGGGCCTGATGAAGTGCGCCTACGTCTACCTGGAGGCACCAGCCAGCCTCATTGAGGAGTTTCCTCTGCCAAGCCCGATCCCGCGCTGGACCTTCCCCGCCTCCTCACTCTACAGCCTGCCCGCCTTTTTTACCAAAGCCGGCCTGTCAGAGTCGTTGATCTCCACCCTCCTCAACCCGAAACATCTGATCAAAGAAGGGTCTTTCATACACCTGCTGCCTCCCCTGGCTGAGCTGGAGGGCATGACCCCGAAAACGCGGACGGTGATTTACACAGAACTGGCGAAGTACCCGGAGAATGAATATCAGGCGGATCCGGTCCTGATCATTGGCACCTCGGTGGAGGAATGGTACCAAGGCAGCAAGCTGCGGCCTGAAATCATCAGCAAAATCAAACAGCTCAGCTACACACGCGGTGACGCCATTGCCTTCAGCGACATCCCTGTCCTGCTGAATTACGCCCAGTCGGATTCCGAGGCCCGGTCCATCTTCAAGGCCTGCACCCGCACGCGCACCCTGATGATCCGCCTCAAGCTCGACCGACACTCAAACGCCGAGGAAATCATCAAATACTGGAGTTTTGGCACCGGCCTCCGCCGCAAGGATTTGGAGCCCATGGTCCGGTCCATCATTGAGCTCGACGGTGTGGATGACCTTGGACTCGTTCACATTCTGCCCGCGCTCGCCCGCAAGCTGCTCTACACCTATCCCGGCCTGGACATGGCCAAGCATGGCGTCATGCCGGACTGCCACTGGACTTCGCTCAATTTTTTCAACTACGAGCCTCATCAATACCTGCTGGACGCACGGCTGGCCACCAGCCAGGTGCTGGAGCAGTTCACCCCGGTGGAGCCTCCTTACCAGTTCGCCGACGTGCTCTTCTTTCTCGACAACACCACGGGCGACGCCTTTCACTCCTGCGTTCATCTGGCGGACAACATTGTCTATACCAAGAACGGGCGAAACATCCTTTCCCCATGGGTGATCATGCGGCTGGACGATGTCAAAAAAATCTACCTCCACAAGGGCGATGGACGCGTCCAGGGATTCCGCCGCAAGGACATCGCTGCTGAGAAAAAGGCGGCGGACGAAGTGCGCTGAGGCCGCAGGTTTTGGCAGGCGGCTGCAATGAGCCGCCGGTGGCAGGCGTTTACACCCACCACCATGTCCTCCCGCCGCCACTTTCTCCATACCGTCCTCGGCACCAGTGCCGCCGCAGCCTTCGCCGCCGACGCCAAGCTTTCCTACAAGGGCGAAAACATCCAGTTTGGCCTCGTCACCTACATGTGGGGCGCAGACTGGGATCTGCCCACCCTGCTTAAAAACTGTGATGCCGCCAAGGTACTGGCCGTGGAGCTGCGCATCGACCATGCGCACAAGGTCAGCACCGATCTCACCCCCGAGCAGCGCGCGGCGGTGCGGAAGCAGTTTGAAGACTCCCCCGTGGACCTCCTGGGCATGGGCACCAATTTTGAATTTCACTCCCCCAAGGAGGACGAGCTGAAGAAGAACATCGAAGGGGCCAAGCAGTACATCAAGCTCAGCCATGACCTCGGCGCCAGCGGCGTCAAAGTGAAGCCCAACGGCCTCCCCAAGGACGTGCCCGTGGAGAAAACGCTCGCGCAGATCGGCAAGGCGCTGGCGGAGCTGGGCGACTACGCCGTCGGCTTTGGCCAGGAAATCCGGCTTGAGGTCCACGGCAAGGACACCTCCGAACTGCCGCACATCAAGACCATCATGGACGCTGCCGACCGTGACAATGTGCGCGTCTGCTGGAACTCAAACGACACCGATCTCATCGGCGCCGGCCTTGCGGCCAATTTTGCCCTAGTCAAAGACCGCCTGGGCCACACCGTCCACATCCGGGGCGTCAATCAGAGCACCTACCCGCTCGACCAGCTCGCCAAGCTGCTCGTGGAAGCCGATTACCAGGGCCACGTCTGCCTCGAAGCCCACAAGCTGCCAGCGGGAGACCGCGTCGCCGCCTTGGCGGAACAGCGTGAACTCTTCATGAACTTCGTGACCGAGGCCCGCAAATCGGTGAAGGATTGAGAATCGCGCAGAAATCCCAGCACTCCGGCGGAGAGGGATCGTCCCGATCCCTCCACGCTCCGCCCTAGCCCAAGATTCCGCGCCGAATAGACGCGGTTTTCTTCTTTATACACGCCGCAGCCATCGCCGCCTCAGATGGGGGATCGGGACGATCCCCATCCGCTTGAGCCTGCGCTGCGCCTTGCCACGCCCCCATCCCCAAATCATCAATCGTAAATCATAAATCCTCCGCCCCGCCCTACTCGTACGACCAGTACACCCCCTTGACACTCCCGCCCCTCTCTGCCATCTCAGATCATCGTTTTTCGTCATTCGCCCTTTTTCCTTCCCATGGCCACCCCCGCTCCTGCACACGGTTACACTGAAGATTCCATCAAGTCCCTCGACTGGCGCGAGCACATCCGTCTGCGCCCCGGCATGTACATCGGCAAGCTGGGGGACGGCTCCCTGCCCGAGGACGGCATCTACGTCCTGCTCAAGGAGGTGCTGGACAACTGCATCGACGAGCACGTCATGGGCTACGGCAACACCATCGAGATCACCATCGCGGAAGACCAGACCGTCAACGTGCGCGACTACGGCCGTGGCATCCCGCTGGGCAAGCTTTTGGAATGCGCAGCGCAGATCAACACCGGTGCGAAATACGACAGCGAAGTCTTCAAGCGCTCCGTCGGTCTGAACGGCGTCGGCATCAAGGCGGTGAACGCCTTGTCCGAGTTCTTCGAGATCCAGGCCATCCGCGAAAACCAGACCCGCTCCATCGAGTTCAGCCAGGGCATTGTCGTTTATGACATGGGCAAGCCCACGCCCTGCAGCGAGCCGAACGGCACCCGCATCGCCTTCCGTGCGGATGCGGAGAGCTTCGCGGAAGACACGCATTACCGCCTCGATTTCGTGCGCGAGATGCTGCGCTTCTACGCCTGGCTCAATCCCGGCCTCACGCTCCTGCTGCGCAGTCCATCGGGCGAAGAGAAGTTCAAGTCCAAGGACGGCCTGATGGACCTCATTCGCGCCAAGCTCACCGAAGAGCCGCAGTACCCCATCATCCATCTTGAGGGCAAGGACGTGGAAGTCGCCTTCACCCACGGCACCGGCTACGGCGAGGAGTACTACAGCTTCGTCAACGGCCAGCACACCACGCAGGGCGGCACCCACCTCGCCGCCTTCCGCGAAGCCATCGTGCAGGAGTGCCGCGAGTTTTATAAAAAGCAGTTCGATCCCGCCGACGTGCGCGGCAGCCTCATCGCCGCCGTCAGCGTGAAGGTGCAGGAGCCCATCTTCGAGTCCCAGACCAAGACCAAGCTCGGCTCCACCCACATGGAAACGAACGGGCGGAATCTGCGCGGCCACATCACCAGCGTCATCACCGCGCAGCTTGACAACTTCCTCCACAAGCACGCCGACATCGCCAAGTCGCTGCAGGAAAAGATCAACTCCAACGAACGCGAGCGCAAAGAGATCAGCGGCATCCAGAAGGCCGCCCGTGAGAACGCCCGCAAGGCCAAGGTCTGCAACAAGAAGCTGCGCGACTGCCGCGTGCACTTCGACACCAAGGACAAGCGCCGCGAGGACAGCACCCTCTTCATCACCGAGGGCGACAGCGCCTCCGGCAGCATCACCAAGAGCCGCGATGTGGAGACGCAGGCCGTCTTCAGCCTGCGCGGCAAGCCGCTCAACTGCTTCGGCCTCACCCGCAAGATCGTGTATGAAAACGAGGAGTTCTATCTTCTCGCCAACGCCCTGCAGATTGAGGAGGACCTCGAAGAACTCCGCTTCAACCGCGTCGTGCTCGCCACCGATGCCGACGTGGACGGCATGCACATCCGCCTGCTGATGATCACGTATTTCCTGCAGTTCTTCCCCGAGCTCGTGCGCAAAGGCCACCTGTACATCCTGCAGACGCCGCTCTTCCGCGTGCGCAACAAAAAGGAAACCTACTACTGCTACAGCGACGACGAGCGCCAGCGCGCCATCCACCGCTGCGGCAAGACCGCCGAGATCACCCGCTTCAAAGGCCTCGGCGAAATCAGCCCGGATGAGTTCAAGCATTTCATCGGCCCGAACATGCGTCTGGAGCCCGTGAAGGTGCGTGACCACGAAGTCGATGCCGAAGGCAAACCCATCCCCTCCGAGCACCGCAGCGTCAAAGAGATGCTCTCCTTCTACATGGGTAAAAACACCCCCGAACGCCAGGCCTACATCGTGGAAAACCTGCGCATCGAGGAGGAGCTGGAGTTCAAGGAG
This sequence comes from Prosthecobacter sp. Pr1, assembly GCF_057652315.1. Classification (NCBI taxonomy): domain Bacteria; kingdom Pseudomonadati; phylum Verrucomicrobiota; class Verrucomicrobiia; order Verrucomicrobiales; family Verrucomicrobiaceae; genus Prosthecobacter; species Prosthecobacter sp. Pr1. Next base: position 286,174 of record NZ_JBYFBS010000005.1, read on the forward strand.
ACGACGGAGCCCGCAGCGCTGGCAGTGGCGGCTTGAGGTAGGGTATTCTATCCCAACTCCTCAAGTAGTTCTCCCGCCTCGTCATAAGCCACCTTGTAGGTGTAATCCGGCGGCCCATCGCAGGTGGCCAGCTTTCGTGCCTCCTGCGCATGCATCTTCGCCTTCAAATACTCTCTGCGTGCTAAAGCTAACTTCGCCAGCTCTAGATGTGCGTCCGCACCTTGTATCACATAACCACATCGCTCCGCAATCACCCGCGCCTCCTCTGCTAGCCGTAGAGCATTTTCCACCTCACCTGTGGCAGCCCCTATGCGTGCCAAATCAATTAAGATATCAGCTTCACTATCAACGGCGTTAATACGATAGCAGCGTTCTAGCGCCTCATGAAGATGGCGTTCGGCTTCGTCAAATTGGCCGGCGACGCGGTATGCCGCTCCCAGAAGCCAGTAGGCACGAATGTAATCATGCTCAACGGGGGAAGTAGTGCGAGCATCCTCATCAGCCAGTTCCAGAACACGGCTGGCAGACAATATTGCTGATCGTGAGCTCTCGACTGTGAAGGAAGAACCAATGCGTAGTATAAGTAGTTGAAGCATTACGCCATAAGACCAGACAACGCATTGAGACTGTACAGAGCTTTGCTTCTCAAAGATCCTCAGCGATTTCTCTAGTTCCAGTTCGGATTCGACAAACGCACCTCGGCAAGCGAGCAGCCTACCTGTTTCTGAATATCCAACTGCCAGCATAAAATCATTCTCGAGCTCACGGCTAATGGCTATGTAGTCACGCAAATTAATCTCAGCCGCTCGTAGCTCGCCAATCGAAATCTGCGCCATATGAGCTGCGTTGAGCAGCCCAATGGCATAATTCTCTTTGTTGTTTAAATCTTTGGCTAGAATACTCGCTCTTTCAAAAAGTGGCAAAGATCGGCGAGGTTGGCCGCTAAGACTATAGGAATTCGCCAGTGAGTTCAATGTCCAAGATTGGGCGCTTTCATTGCTCAAGTGTGGTGGACTATCATCACCATCAGGGAAAAGAGCACGTAACAAGTCGATGGTTAACAAATAGGCCCCAAGTTGGTAATAGAGCGGACCGGACAGGCGTTCGCGATAGAGTATACGAGCTTCGTCCAACTGCCCCGAGCGAAGGGTGTGATGGTAGAGTTCAATCACCGAGGTCAAGTCCTCCAGACGTGTCACATTGACCACTTTGGGTACAGCGGAGAAGTAGTCGCGCAGGTGAGTATGAGAGACAACACGGTCGGGAGCGGCGAGGCGATCATAAGCATAGCGGCGCACGATGGGATGGAGGTCGAACCGTGCCTCCTTCGTATCGTGATGCAGTAACCCACGGGCGGCGAGATCCCGCAGGTCGGCGTCCAAGGAGATGTTCTTGAAAACCACTTCACCTTGTATCTCCGCCAGCGTATGTAACGCCTCGTAGCTAACAGGACTGCGAAAGCAAGCGATGCGCCCCAGCAGTACCTGCCGCTGAGGCGTGAGGCTTTCGTAGGCCACTGCCAGCACATGATGCTGGCGCTGCACCAAATCTCCACCAACATCCAGTCTCTTCGTGGCAGCAATGTCACCGGGTTGCAAGAAATCCCCGACAATGTAGCCGGCTAGCAGACGCAGGCTCAGTGGATGAAAGCCATACGGCTCACAAGCTGCTTCAATCTCTGCATGCGTGCCGCGAATACCTAATGACCGAAAGAGGACTACCGCATCCGCAGGCTGCATCTGCCGCAGTTCCTCCTCTTTACAACCTACCAATACGCCTCCACCGATTGATTCTAGCACACGCGGACGCAACCGCGTAGTGAGCAATACCTTCGAGTGAATGTGTGGTTGAAGCGCGATGTGGTAGAGGAAAACATCTGCTAGCGGCGAAATGCAATCGCGGCTGTCTTCAAGTTTAGACTCATCGCCCTGATATGCCGCATCAAGACCACCGAAGGCCCGCATCAAACGTTCGAAACCATCCAGCACAAGCAGTATGCCAGGCTGCTGGAGCAACTTCAGCAGCGTGAGGACGGCTTTTTTGCCCCTCATCTGCTCCAGGGGAATTTCCCCGCCACCGAGATAGTTCAGTGACTCTACGAGGAAAGACTCGAAGCTAGCATCGACCTCATAAAAACTCCACCAGATGACCCGTGACCAAGTCTCAGGCTGGACATCATTTACGAGCCAGTGCCATGTGAGCGCACTTTTTCCAAAGCCACCAAGTGCCCTTATCATGAGAAGCGGATGCTTATCATCTTCCAGCCAGCCAGTGAGCATGCGCCGCTCGTCTATACGCCCGGTGAAATGCGGTGGCATGGGATAGGGATGTGCTAGGAACCATTCCTCACGCTCTGATTGTACATATACCTCAGGTTCGGGTAACGCTCCCAGCGAAACGCGGAGCTGTTTCCAAGCCAGATCGTGGTCAGCACGCTCGGTGAAGTCTATGTGTGTAAAGACACCTAGCCGCCTTGGCTTTTCGCATTCGGTCTTGAGCAATGGAATCAACCGTAACTCTCGATTAGACGGGTCCCCCGTTTGCAGCATCGCACTTTCGATCTCGGTCCATCCGCTTTCAATGTAATGCGGCGTCAGAACCATCAAAGTCTTGCGGCACTTTTCCACGCCCCGCTGGCATTCGTCGATGCTAAGAGCACCACGTGTGAAGTCACGGAAGTCGATGAAGACCCGAAGGCCCATCTGCTCTATGCGAGGCAATAATTCACCACGCACCCAGCCCCGATCCTTGCTGCTGTAAGAGATGAAAACGTCGTATTCTAAATCGGTGTCGAGCATGGCTGCGAGATCTGAACCTGGTTTTCAACCTCATCGCGTCGAATTAACGATGAGGAGTTAATCCCATCCCTACGACAATCAACCAAACATTGACAAGCAGTTTCCCAATACGAAGAAAAAAACCCGCCAGACCTCTCGGCCTGACGGGTGATGAATTGAACAATCAGCGCATCGTAGCGCAACGCAGCCCTTACTTCGCCTTCACCTTGAAGCTGCGGAACACCACGGGATCGCTGTGCCCGGCGAAGCCGATGAAGCCCTTCGTGTGGTCCAGGCCCTTTGGTGGGTGGGCGATCTGGGTGCGGTCGAGTTTGTCGATGTCCACGTCGAGGATCTTGGTGCCGTTGAGGATGACTTTGATCTTCTGGCCATCGACCTGGATCTCCTGGAAGTTCCATTCACCCACGGGGCGGAGGTAGCCGTGCTTGGCACCGGCGGTGTGGTAGAGGGAGCCGTGGTACTGATAGGGCTCCAGGCCTTTCTTGCCGGCGGCGGCCTGCTTGGCGTTGTAGCCGTCGCTGTCGATGACCTGGAGCTCCAGGCCGTCAGAGGCGGAGTGACCACCCAGCGGGGTGCGCAGGGCGATGCCGTTGTTGCCAGCCGGTGGGAGCTTGAATTCCACGCGGATGGTGCCGTTTTCAAATTCATCCTTGGTCAGCAGATCGCCGCCTTTGCCGGGCTTGCAGGTGATCGCGCCGTCCACCACTTCGTAGCTGTCCACGGCTCCCTGCCAGTTGCTGAGGTCCTTGCCGTTGATGTATTCCTTGAAGCCTTCGCTGCTGCCTGCCAGTTCCTTGTTGGCTTCTTCAGCGGAGATCTCGCGGACATAAACGTTCTTCCAGCGAATTTCGCTGCCGTGGGTCTGGAGCTGGATGGGGCCTTTGGCAAAGGCGGGATCGGGGAACCAGCCGTTGGGCATTTTCTCAGCAGGCTTGTCCGCAGCCTTGGCGTCTTTTTTGCCATAGGCGAGGTAGCCGGCTTTGCGGTTGGCGAAGAAGTTTTCCAGCACGGCGTTCTTCACGACGACTTCACCGTTGAAGGTCACCGTCGCGCGCTCGCCGACCATGCGGATGAGGAAGGTGTTCCATTCGCCCAGGGGCTTGTCCATGAGCTTCAGGGGGTTCTTTCCCTCAGGACTCTTGTTGTTCCAGAGACCGCCGGAACCGAAGGGCTTGCCCAGCGCCACGGCTTTTTCGTCCTTCTCCGTGAAGTCCCAGATCTGCACCTGGGGGATGCCGCGCAGGTAGATGCCGCTGTCGCCGAGGGGGAGCATCTTGTAGTCGACCATGAGCTCAAAGTCGCCGTAGTCCTTGTCGGTGGTGAGGTACAAGCCTTTGCCGTCATTGACGAGCTGGCCGTCCTCCACCTTCCAGTGCGCATTGACGTGGTCGCCCTTGTCATTGCCCTTGGCATCCACGAGGCCGCCCTCGATGGATTTCTTCTTATACGCGGCCTGCTCCTCCGGCGTCATCTTCCAGAGGTCGTTCGGGTCCTGGGTGCCCCAGCCATACCATCCGGAAAGGTCATTGCCGTTGAAGAGTGCGGTAAAACCTTCCGGTGGGGTGTTGTCCGCAGCGCGGCAAAACGCGGCTGTGGCGAGGAGGAGTGTCAGGGTCAGTGTGAGTTTCATGGATGAAGAGACACAGGAGTCGCGCCCTGTGGGAGGCATCTTTCATTCCTCCCGAGGATGGTCACTTTCTGCTCGACTTTGGTCACAAAAATGGGGACGCTTCCAAAGCCATGAAACCCGCCCTTTGTGTTTTTCTCTTCTGCTGCGCCCAGATCTCCCTGCTGGCCCAGGCCCCTGCCACCCAGGAGGCTGTGGCCGATGCCCAGGCGCTGGTGAAGCGGCTCTTCGCCCAAGACACGACCGAGGAAGACCTGCAGAAGCTCGCCAAAGAGGCCAACAAAGCCGGGGTGCTGCGCCAGCAGATCATCGAGGCGAAGCTCGTCTGGGGCCTGCGGCATCAAAACACGCCCTTCCTCGTCAAAATTCTGCCTGAAGTGGAAATCCTTGCAGGCAGCTTTGATCCGGCCAGCGCCGCCGCACTGCCAAACGTCGAAGCCATCCAATCCTTCGTCGCCTACATCAAGGCCCTGAAGGCAGGCGAGGCCAAGGATGCCGCCGGTTTCAAGGCGAACATCCTCGAAGCCATCTGGCTCAGCCCGCAGCAGGCGCCGGTCTTCATCCAGGCCATGGAGAAGTTTCGCCTGGAAGCCAAGATGGCCGCGCTGGTCATCGATCTCAAAGCCCCGCTGACCACCTCGGAGGGAGAGGCCACCACGCTGCACGATGTGCTGGGCGGCAAGAAGGCCCTGCTGCTGGACTTCTGGGCCTCCTGGTGCGGCCCGTGCATGAACCTGATGCCCGCGCTCAAAACGAAGGCGCAGGCACTTGCCTCCCACGGCGTCGTCGTGGCCGCGGTGAACAAGGACGATGAAAACGCCGAGGCCACCGCCGAACGCATCCGCCAGGAGCAGAACGCCAAGCTGCCCTGGCTCATCGAGCCCGCTGAGCGCCCCTACACCAAGGCCCTCGACATCGCCACCATCCCCCGCATGGTCCTGCTCTCCCCTGAGGGCAAGGTCCTCTTCAACGGCCATCCGGAAGACCCGGCCCTGTGGGTGGCGCTGAAGAAGATTGATTCGACGATCGAGCCTCCGGCGCAGTGAGGGGTGGGGCGCAAGGCGGATCATCTTCTGCCTCAACGGGCGCGGCTGCCCACCCAAAAACATGGCAGGTATTCTACACCCGTGAATTGATGAAAGCTGTCGTTCTAAATCTATCCGGACAAATATTGTTCGGCATGGCGCTCTTGTTTTGCATCCCCCCGATGATGTCGAACACAGGATCGCCGCCGCCTTCTGGCATGCCACTCTGGGTGATCCTGGCTTTATTCGCCTTGTCGAAAACGTTCATCAAGTTTGCTGGAAATGAGAAGGGATGGTCCATCGCTTTCCAAGTGGGCATTTTCGCCGTTTTTGTCGTGGCGCTTAAGGATAGATTAAGCCTGGGCCTGTGAGTCACACATCGCAGCCGCAGCGTGGGCTCCGCGAGATCCATCTGCTGCGGACCCGGAGGTCCCGCGCTGCGGGAGGCTGCTGAGCGGGAGGCCGGCGGCGGCACCTGGCGGGAAATATTTTGTCCAAAGCCATGCCTCAGGCGACTGTAAATGTCGTACGCGGCTTCCACGCTGCCCCCACGCCCATGTCCTCCCCCGACCGCACCCAGGAATTCCTCGAACTGCTCACGAGTCATGATCGTGCCCTGGGCGTGTACGTCCACAGCATGGTGCCCGCCCCGCATGACGCGGATGACATCCTGCAGCAGACGAAGATGATCCTGTGGCGCTGCTTTGACCAGTTTGAGAGCGGCACCAATTTCCTGGCCTGGGCACGCAAGACGGCCTTTCATCAGGTGCTCACGCATCGCCGCCAGAAGAAGCGCGAGGCCACCCCCCTCAGCGATGAAATGCTGGAACTCCTGCACGATGAAGTCTCCAAGCTCAGCGACAGCACCGACCGCCGGGGCGATGCCCTGCGCGCCTGCGTGGCCAAGCTGCCAGCCGCACACCGCCAGCTCGTCACGCTGCGCTACTACGAAGACCTGGAGATCGATGGCGTGGCCGAGCGCATCCGCAGCACAGTGGGCGCGGTGTATCGTGCCCTGAGCCGCATCCGCATGAATCTCATGACCTGCGTGGAAAAGGAACTGCAACTGGAAGGAGCCGAAGCATGAGCTTGAAGCCTGCCGATCAATTCAGACTGCTGGAACTCTCCGAGCGCTACGCCGATGAAAAACTCAGCGCCGCCGAAGTAGCCGCGCTGGAAACCGAACTGCGTGAAAATGCAGAAGCGCGCACCTTCTTTGCCAAGGCCTTGCATCAACGTGCCGAACTGTGCTTCGACGACTCCTGGCACACCCAGCAGGCCGCTCCCGCAGAACACGCGACCGCCAGGCCGGTGTGGTGGCGTCATGCCATCACCGCAGCAGCAGCCGCCTGCATCACCTTTGGCTTCGTCTGGCTGAATGGCACGCGCGATGGCACAGTAGCCACGCTGATCCGCGCACAGCAGTGCCAGTGGGCCGGCAGCAGCCTGCCCACGGTGGAGGGCGCACGCTTGAAGCCGGGGATGCTGGATTTGATCGAAGGCCTGGCCGTGCTGCGCTTTGACAGCGGCGCGGAGCTGGTGCTGGAGGCCCCCGCCACCGTGGAAGTGCTGGATGGCATGAACTGCAAGCTGCACCGTGGCACCTTGGTGGCCGAAGTCCCGCCTCAAGCCAAAGGATTCAGCATCGACACCAAGGATGCGAAAGTCATCGACTGGGGCACGAAGTTCGGCCTCAGCGCCGGAGAGGACGGCAAGTATCTTGTGCAAGTGATGGAAGGCCTCGTGGAGGTGGACGACAAAACCGGTGCCGCCACCAGGAAGCTGGAAAAAGGCCAGCGCGTGGACCGTGGCTGGTCGCAGAAGCAGATGCACCCCTCCGCCGGCGATGACGCCGATGCCGAGCCCAGCCGCTGGCAGCCCTCCATCGTCATGGATGCCGGAGACGGCTGGCAGGCCATCACGACGGCGTTTGGCCATGGCAAAGACAGCTACATCCAGTCTTCCGACAAAGCGCCGCACGACTTCGGCACGCACCCCTTCTTCCGCGTGAAGCGCAGCAAGGACACCAAGCCCGACCTCAACCGCAAAGGCTACATCGCCTTTGACCTCAGCAAGTTTCGCGGTCGCGCCATCGAGGATGCGGAGCTCGTGCTCACCATCGAGCCCAGCGAACTCGGCTTCGCCAGCTTCGTGCCAGACAGCACCTTCGCCGTTTACGGCGTGCTGGATGAAAGCACCGACGCCTGGGAGGAAGCCGGCCTGACCTGGCAGCAAGCCCCCGCCCACGACCCCGCCCAGCTGGAACGCCACCTGCCCGTGGCCACCAAAGTCAAACTCCTCGGCAAATTCGAGATCGCCCAGGGCATCAATCGCGGCACTCGCAAACTGCGCGGCAAAGACCTCGCCGATTTCCTCAGCGCCGACACCAACCAGATCGCCACCCTGATCATCTGCCGCGAGACCAACGAAGACCAGGAAAGCGGCCTCGTCCACGCCTTCGCCACCAAGGAGAACGGCACCCGCTCCGCGCCGATGCTGCGCGTGAAGCTGCGGTGAGGTAGCCCGCCCAGTGCGCCCTATAGGACTGGTAGGGAACCGCTGCGCCGGGTCCGAAGTTTCGGGTCTACCGCATCGCAGGCGCTGAAAAAGGTGCGCCGTCCTTGAAGCTTCCGAAAGCGGGAGGCGGAGGCTATTGGAAAGCGGGAGAACGATGCGTCGGCAGCCACCTCTGGGACGAAGGATTCCAGAGACGCGCACAGCGCATCCCTACCTTCCAGAGTAGTGCGTGCGGCAGGGCTGGTAGGGAACCGCTGCGCCGGGTCCGAAGTCTCGGGTCTGCTGCATCGCAGGCGCTGAAAAAGGTGCGCCGTCCTTGGAGCTTCCGACAGTGGGAGGCGGAGGCATTTGCAGGCCCACCCGCTCTACCTTGCGCACGTGTGAGGGATCGGGACGATCCCTCTCCTCCAGAGCCGCCCCCCCAGCCTCACCGAATCCGGATCGGCTTCGCAATCGGGTGGTACTTCTGGATCCACACCAGCGTGAAAAACAGCCGCAGGCGCCACCAGGTGCCGAAGGTCATCTGCGTGCGACCGGCCAGTGCGCAGTTGATGGCGCAGAGCAGGCGGAACTTGTTGCTCGGCTGGAAGAAAAGCTGCGCGAAGTGCTTGGTGTAAAAGCGCTCAATGAACTGCCAGAAGCGGCCCACCTTCCGGCGCGTGGCCCACTCGTAGCGCTTCATGGCAAAGGTCCACGCCTTGCCCGCGGCGATGGCCGCATGCACCACCTGCGCGCCCTGCCGGCCGCTGCTCATGGCCAGCATGACGCCGCTGGAGAACACCGGATCAATGAACCCTGCGGCATCCCCCACGCGCACGATGCGGTCGGAGACGAGCTTGCGGTTCGTGTAGGAGAAATCGGTGAGCACATGCCCCTGCGTGATGGGCTTGGCGTTGATCATGCGCTCACGCACGGCGCGCGTGTTTTGCACGGCATCATCAAACACCTCCTGAGGGTCCTTCTTCAGCGCCTTGAACTGCGCCTGATCCAGCACCAGGCCCACGCTCACCTTGTCATCGGAAAGCGGGATCATCCAGAACCAGGAGTTTTCACGGCGGATGATGAGGATGTCGCCCTTCTCCTCCCCGGTGGTCATCTGCACGCCGCTGTAGTGGCCGAAGATGGAGATCTTTTTGTGCTCGGGGTAGTACTCGCGCAGGTTCTCGCGGTTCGCGGTGAAGTTGCCCAGGCCGCTGGCATCCATGAGAAACGCCGCGTGCACCTCGTGCTCCACACCGTCCTTGGCGCGGAACTTCACCGTCACGCGGTCTTTTTCCACGCGGTGCTCAGTGACCAGCGCCTCCTCCCGCACCTCCGCGCCCAGCTCCTCCGCATGGCGCAGCAGGATGTCGTCAAACGTCGCGCGCTCGACTTGCAGCGACTCCGGAAACTCGGTGAACGAGCCCCGGGAAAAATTCATCCGCGTGTGGATCGAGCCGTCGCCCATCCAGAACTGCGCGCCGCGCTTCACCATGAATCCAGCGGCTTCGATCTTCGGCCAGACGCCCAGCTCATCAAAGATGCTGCGGTTATACGGCAGCAGCGATTCGCCGATGTGAAAGCGGGGAAACTTGGCCTTTTCCAGCACCAGCACGCTACGACCAGCCTGGCGCAGTGTGGCCGCAGCCGTGGCCCCTGCAGGCCCGCCGCCGATGACAATGACATCCCAGTTTTTTTGGCTCATGTGTGAGTGTGATGCATGGCCGATTAACGAACTGGCGCAAGGGGTGGCCGCGAAAATGTCGCAAAATTTTTCAGAGAATGCAGGGCCTTCCAACGGAGGGGGATCGTCCCGATCCCCCATCTGCAGCGGCGATGGCTGCAACGTCGCCAAAGAAGAGACCCGCGTCTTTCCAGCGCGGAGCCGAGTGCGAGTGCGGAGCGTTGAGGGATCGGGACGATCCCTCTCCGACAGAGCGGGCACGGCCCCTCCCCTTTTAAAAATCAATTCCCGACACGGTCTTCGTGGATGCAAAGGCCCCAAGCAGAGCCAAACTTGGCGCCTCATGGACACGCCTCGGTTCCTCAACCCGCAGATGGATGTGGTGAAATCGGCCAACCATCTCCCGCACTGGGAGCAGCCGGGCAGCTGCTACTTCGTCAGCTTTCGCATGGCAGATTCCCTTCCTGCGTCATTGACGCACGCGTGGACTTTGGAGCGGGATCAATGGCTGGAAATCCACCCCAAACCGCATGCTCCTGAAGAGATCGAAGAATACCAGCAGAGGTTCACCGCCCGCATCGAACGCTGGCTGGATGCCGGCCATGGCTCCTGCGCATTGCGGCGCACGGACTGTCATGACATCGTGGTGCAGGCCCTGCAGTTCTTTGACGCCCGGCGCTACCACCTGCACTCCCGGGTCATCATGCCCAATCACGTGCATGTCCTGCTCTCCCTGGTGGAAGGAGCGCATCTCGGCAAGATTGTGTCGAGCTGGAAAAGCTACACGGCGAAGCTCTTGAATGAAGCCCTCGGGCTCACCGGCCCTTTCTGGCAGGAAGATTACTTCGACCGCATGGTGAGGGATGCCGACCACTTCGCCCGATGCGCCCGCTACATCCGGCGCAATCCTCACAAAGCCCACCTGCCACCCGGCACCTATGCATTCTGGGAAGACGATCTCTGCCGCCGATGGGCCCCACCCGGAGAGGGAATGCCTCCCTGATACCCCTCTGGAGGAGAGGGATCGTCCCGATCCCTCAACGCTCCGCCTTCATCCACCGCTCCGCCCCCACCCAAACCTCTCGCACCAACCCCACCCAGCGACCACTCTTTTAAGAACGCCACACCCAGCGGAGCGCTGAGGGACCAGGATGGTCCCTCTCCGCCAGAGCTTCGCCCAGGCGCACTCTCTGGAGGAGAGGGATCGTCCCGATCCCTCAACGCTCCGCGTTCACCCACCACTCCGCCCCCACCCAAACCTCTCGCACCCAAGCCACCCAGCGAGATAAGTTCAGGAATGTCGAGCACCAGCGGTGGGTTCTATGGGTTCATTCAGGTTCACCATTGGGTTCAGGGTCAGGTTCAGGTTCACCCATTGGAGGCTGGGTTTTGGGTTCACGGGTTCATACCCTATATATAGGGTATGAACCCGTGAACCCATGAACCCAATGGGTTCAAAATCCATTTTGAACCCGTTTTGAACCCAGTGAACCTGGCACCCGTTTATCAGGTGCGGAGGTAGCTTCCGAGGGTGCCTTGCTTGATCATCCCGATGGACAGCCACTGTTTGATGCGGCGCTTGGCGCTCGATTCGGAAAGATGCGCCCGCGTCATGATGAGCTTCTTCAGTTCACAATAAGACACCTCCCCCACATGCCCCGCAAACACCGCCTGGCACTCCGGCTGCTCATTCTGCCGCGCGGTCTCGGTGCGGCTCTCCTTCGTTTCCGGCTCCACGGTCATGTGCATGCCATCAGGCACGGACCACGCGAAGCGCAGGGCGTCATCGCGGGAGATGCAGGCATGGCGGCAGCGCTCGGAGAAGAGCATGGAGGCACCGCTTTTGCCCTCTTTGGCGATGCGCAGATTGCTCTCCGCCTTGCGCTCGAGCTGACTGCCGAGGTGGCCGCGCGTCTTGCCGGTCTCCAGGCCGGAGGGGTTCTCATGCAGCACGAGGATCAAGGGGCAGGCGTGGGCGATGGCGAGCTGCGCGAGGTGCTCCACCAAGGCGAAGGCTTCGATGTCGTCATTCGGGCTTTTGCACAAATCGGCCACGCCATCGATAAACACGCTGTGGATGCCGCCGCACTCCTGCTGGGCGCGCTGCATTTCGGCAGCGAGGAAGGCGCGGCGCCGCTCCGTGGAAACGTCTGCCAGCGAGTAACCGCGAAAGCAGGCGGGCATGCCGGAGACGCCGGCACGCTGCGCGGAGCGCTGCACGAGGCTCCACGCATCATAAGGCGACTGCTCGGTGTCAAACAGCACCACGGCGCGCCCGCCATGCGCGGCGGCGGTGAAGCCGAGGAGATCGTGCTCCGGCTCCCCGAAAGTAAAGTCGTCGTCCTCCTCTGCCTTCGGTGCGTCGGCAGCGAGAATGCTGGAGATCATCGCGCCCACGACGGCGCTCTTGCCACCCTTTGCCTGCGCGGAGATGACGGTGAGGTTTCCTGCCGTGGAGATCTGCTGGGAGAGCAGCGAGAAGACCGGCACGGGCTGCGTCGGCGGCTGCTCCAGGTGGATGCGGCGTGCGTCCAGGTCCGTGAAATCCACCGCGCTCCCCGTGGCGGCAGGGCCGGTGATGGTGATGGCGATCTCCCCTCCCCCTGCACTCGCAGGCGGGGCGGTGCTCAGGGTGCTGGCGCTGCCGGAGTTGGCCACCACGGTGTAGTTTGCGGGATCGCTGACGAGGGCGGCCAGGGCCTCAGCCCCCAGGGTATTGTGGTAGCTGCGGAGGTCTTTCATGAGCGTTTGAAGTGAAGGATTCGCACCTGGCTGGCATGCGGGCGCAGCAGGGCGGTGGTGCGCTCGGCGGCGGCGGCCCCGGCGGCATCTGTGTCAAAGAAGAGGCTCACCTCGCAGCCTGCAAACAGCCGCGCCCACTCCTCCCGGAAGGACGTGCCCGGACTGGCCACCATGGCGATACCATCTTCTGGTTTGATTCGGTTTGAAAGAGCATCCGCCATGGCGATGAGGTCAGCCCCCCCCTCCGTGAGGTAGTAATGCCGCACGCCGGGGCGCGCGCTGGCGCAGGAGTACCGCCAGGGCTCCGTGGCGCGGCCGCAGGCCCAGGCAAAGCGCACGGCGGCCCCCTCACCCCAGGGCTGGCGGATCTTGATGCCCTGCGGGTAGATGTAGCCGATGCGGTCCGGCAGGCAGGGCGAGCCGCAGATGCTGATGCGCGGGAAGAAACCCAGTGCTCCGCCCTCCGGCATGGACAGGCGGCGGATCGTCTCCACCCGCACGCCAAACTCCGCCGCGATGAGCTGCTGCGTTTCCGGGCAGCCGAAGACACGGCAGCGCGCGGCTCGCGTGAGGGAATCAAAGTCCGGCGGCAGCACCGGCGGCGCGGGCGCAGGCTCCCGCCGCTTTCGTGGCGGCGGAAACGCGCCCTTCGGCCCGTTGCTGCTGCGGCTGAGTTTACGTTTTTCCTCCTCATTTCCCGCCAGTTCCAGGATGCGGCGTGCGTGCCCCCGGTCCTGCTGAAAGGCGGCGCAGGAAAAGCAGCCGCTGGCAAAGATGACGAGGTTGTCCCCCGCCCTGTCCCGGTCCAGTTCAGCGCAGGCCGGGCAGCGGGCGAAGGTCCGGGAGCCGCGCTTCCGGACCTTCTCCAAACGATCAAGCTCGAGTTTCATGGGTGTGTTCATGGTGGGCTTGGGGGTTTCTCAGCGCTTGGCGGCTCCCTGCTCGTGCTGCTTCAGCGCCGCCATCACCTGCGGCAGGTCAAAGCGGCACACCCGCCCGATCTTGATCATGGGGATGATCCGGTCCCGCGCCCAGTTCCCCAGGCAGCGCCGGGAGACATTGAGCCTCTGCGCCATCTGCTCCGGCGTGAGCCACCCGCCCTCCGAGGCGGCGGCGGAGCCGGAGAATGAGGGCGCGGCAGAAGCGTCAGAGGCGGGCGCAGACGCATCGCAAGAGGCCGCGCAGGCAACAACACCAGCAACGGGCAGCGACGCGTCAGAGGCAGCGCCAAACGCAAGCAGGGAGCCCTGGGAGAAGGCTGCAGAGACTGCGGATGGAGGCGTGGAAGAGGAGGAGTCGATGCCCTTGCCGGGGTGGCCGGAGGAGGCGTTGCTGGTGGAGCCGATGCCAGGCGCAGGCACAGGCGCGGTGGAGGAGGTGGAAGAGAAGCTTTGGGATTCAGGCAGATTCATAGCAGTAAGTGGTAATAAGTGGTATTTGATTGGCATGGTTCGGCCTGGGGATGCGCAGAGACGCAGGATGCGTGGCAGAGGCATGGGCTCAGGCCCTCGGAAACAACCGGCACCGCCCGCACCGGCCCGGCATCCGCCAGAGTGCATGCACCCCATGGAACACCCGGCCCGGCTGCTGCGCCGGCCTGCATGGTGCGAGATTCAGAGTTCTTCACTGCCTCCCCCGCTGTCCCCCTCCCGGCCCGCCGCGTTCTTCACACCAGCCACCCGAAGGATGAGAACAGACTTGGGTCCGTTTTTTCAAAGTCAAACCGAATCTGCAACTTTATGTTACATCATACCACGTTAGAGAGCATGAGGGGAGGCGTGGCGCTCATGCGCGTCCGTCGTAGGATGGGTGTGGCGACAGCCCGCCCGTCCGTGAGCGAGCGAAGACGCCGCATATCTCGGTGCCGCCCAGAGTCGGGCGGTTTGGCGAAGGGGTCTACATGGCACAAGGAACCTCGGCGCGCCAAACACACCCAACCTACGTCCCGGAAGGCGCGCTCGTCGCAGGATGGGTGTGGCGTAAGCCCGCCCGTCTGCCAGCGTGCGATGACGCCGCATAGCTCGGTGCCCGTTGACAAACTCACGGCTCCTCATGATTCTCATTCCATGGACACCACCCAGGTCGACAGCAAAAGACAGGCGATAACGGCGCTCGTTCAGCAGTGTTCAGTCGGCTGCCAGATTATCTACCGAGATAAACGAGGGGCCGCATGGCTGTGCCTGGTGACAAAGATTCGTTGTGATGACGAGGGATTTTTCTTTGATCTCCAGCCCACGCGTCGAGTTGATACCGCATGGTGGAGGAACGAAAAAATACTCGATCCTTTTTCCGCCGGCTCTTCCTGGTCGTTTGGTGGCACAGACAATGATCACACCTTGAAATGCCGCAAATATGCCGTCGTCCAAACAACGTGGGTCGATTGGTGCATGACCTTGGATCAAAACAAGGTGGCCGAAATCATCGCCATGGCAGAGGCCCCCAAGATGCCAGTCGGCGATTTGCTCAGCATCTTGCGGGTTGTAGAAATCGAGTAGCAGCCAAACTGCTGCCAATGGGCGCTGACGAATTGCAGGTGGGTATCCGGCAAGAGATGCACCCGAAAAGAGGCGGAAAACAACAGGCCTCTTGCGCACAAACCGGTGTTTTTGTTAGCTTGGTGCAACATGTCAGCAAAACCGTTCACCATCCACCTGTTTGGCGTCATTACGCGCTCATGAGTTCTCACGCTTTATTCGTCGAGGCAGTTCGCGCGGCAGACAGCTTGCCTGCGTCGCTCCGTGCGCACGCTGACGAGGTGACGGGTTTGGAGGAGACGCGCTTCGACGAGTCATACATCGAGTTCCTCGACGAGCAGATTCGTTTGAGTCCACGCGGCCGTGAGTGGACTGAGACACTCAACAGGCGTCGCGCTGCATTGCTTCCGTTCTGTGGCATCACTCTCTTGTTTGGCCTTGTGCGGGTTGGCGTTGCTGGTTTCGTCGTTCGAGTGCACCCACAGACCAGAGCCGTCATTCATTGGGAGGAGTTTGAGCATGACCATGCCGCCTGACCCCGCGCTGCAGCGAACGCCTCCGGCTGTCACGCTGACTGCTCCACCGCCTTTGCCCACGCAGCCATCGCGCCGACCTCCGCTATCGCTGAGATTGGGGTCGTTAGCCGCCATCACGCGCATCCTATTTTAAATGAAAGCCGAAACACCGAAAGAATTGCGACGGCGCTGGTTCACCCTTCACATGATCAAGTCACCGGCTGGAGTGTTTGAGGTGACGGTTGACGGAATTCCGGGACTGAAATGTTCCGCGTCGTCATCGGATGAAGCGCTTTCGATGGCAGCTCAAGCGCTGCAACGGCTGGAGAGCGAGGGAGCCGCAGTTCCCGATCGCGGTATCTATCTGTGGGAGGAATACGTCTTGGGCGGATTGCACCCCATGGGGAAAATGCCATTTTCGGAATTGCCAATGTTCCAGCGCTTCTTGCGGAAAAACTCTCCCTCCATGTGGGACAAGAGGTCCGCCACCACGGCCCGCCCTCCTTCGAGTGTAGCCAGAGAAGATACAGAAATCCCTGGAGAAGAAATCGTGTGGCATCATGTCTGGGCGTTGTCGGACGAACTCACTCCGAGTGAGCGGCAGGAGCGCCTGGCATGGTCAGGTTATCCAGATCTCCATTTCTAACATGATCCCGTGGCGATAGTCAGATGTCACAATGTCCAACTCCAAACCCTCAACTCCAACACAAACCAGGCCTACGCACATGAGCGCACCTTGTGACATCAACAGAGCATTGAGAGTTTATCTCGGCGACGAGCACGGCGGGTATCAACCAATCGGAGACAAGGAGGAACGCTTGCGGCGTGCATTTCCGAATGACTATGAATCCGTCCGCAAAATGCTTGGCCCATATCTCGACGCAGACGTTGTCGTCGATTGGAGTTCCACATCGCTCGCTGCTGCCGCCGACCTATTCGCGCAGGCCATTCGCTCAAAACATCCGGAGCTTGATTCCATCTCAGCCAAAGGTTTGGCAAGCCGCTTCACATATTCATGGAGATAAAGCCTGCCCCTGAGCTGCAGCGAACCCGGCGGGGCATCGTGGTCGCAAAAACGCCCCCTCACTCCGCCGCCTTCGCGCCCTCACGGCCGCTCTGCCGGCGGAACATGCCGAGGGCTTCGAAGGGAACGGAGACGCCTTCGCGGAGGACGAGGCTGCTGAGTTTGGCGGCATTTTTGAGGACGCTTTTGGCGGCACCGATCAGGCCCAGCGGGGCGACTTGGATGTCGTCAAACGGGCCCTTCACCTGCATCTCCATGAACACGACGCTGATGGGCGAGATGACCACCCCCATGAAGCCGCGTATGTTGGCGCGGCCATGGCCATCCACGGTGCGCTTGTTCAGATCCACGGTGCCACGGGCGGTGACGACGATGGACTTCCCGATCACCTTCATGGGCTCCACCATGGCGACGCCGTTTTTCATGATGAAGGTGGTGCGCACCTCCCCGGTGTCACGGGCGCTCTCGCGGTTGAGGATTTTGGGGAAGAGCTGATAGGCCTGATCCAGCAGGGGCACGTGGACGATGGGCGCATGGATGAGATCCAGCGTGCCGCTGCCGGTGGAGTTGCTGGGGTCATCGCCAATGACGCCGCGATAGGTGAGCGTCATCTGCGCATCCTCCAGCTTGGTGCTGAGCTTGCCGACCCAGGGCGTGAGGGTGTCCAGGTGCAGGCTCTGTAGAGAGACGTTGGCATCGCTGAGTTTTTTGCCATCATAAGTGGCGGAGAGCGCGAAGCTGCCGCCGAGCATGCGGCCTTTCAAACCCTTGAAATGCCACGCGCGGTGGTCGTAGGAGACCCCGCCCTGGAGGCGCTCAATGACGAGCGGATGCTCGCGCACGGTGACCACGAGGTCGGCGGCTTTGCGAATGCGCATGGAGCCGAGCGTCCACTCCGGGGGATGGGCCCCGGAATTGAAAACGAAGTCCTCCGCGATGATGTCTGGAAAGGTGGTGACCTTGACGTCCTTCGGCAGCCCGGCCGCGAGCACGGGGATGTTGAGCGCGAGCTCCAGCAGATTCGCGTCACCACTGAGATGGGAGATGGTCAGCGTGTCGAACTTGCCCGCGCGCTGGCCTTTGAAGGTGTCCTTGCGCCCGGCGGTGTCGATGAGCGTGCCGGAGAGCAGCAGCGGCTGATCCTGCCAGCCTGCGAGGGTGGCGTCCACGGCGGCGGTGCCTTTCTCGAAGGCGATCTTGGAGGTGAGCTTCAAGTCTGACTGGGAGATCTGGGCCTCCACCTCCACCTGTTTCATGGGCACGCCGTGCAGCTCCAGCTTGGCGCCGCTGCCGTGCAGGCTGGCGGTCCACTGCGCAGCGTCGGGCCGGAGATCCACCGTGAAACCGCCGGTGATGGCGAAGGTGCCGCCGCCGGGTTTGAAATCCAGCATGTCCATCACGGAGCGCACGGGTTTGAGGCTCATCTTGAAGGCCTCCTCGTTCTGAGCGGTGGCGGGGGTGCTGCGTGTGGCGGTGATGATCTGGCCGGTCACGGCGATGGAGACGGGCCCATTCACGGTGTCGAGCCGGGCGATCTCGATCTTGTCGTCCTGCACGGAGAGGTCGGTGGTGAAGTGCTCAAAGCTCACCGCCCCGGCGGTATCATGCAGGGTGAGGGTGCCGTCCGTGGTGTGCCAGCGCGTGACGGCGGTGCGCGATTTCCACACTTCCCGCCAGAGGATGTCCACCTGCAGGGCGCTGATTTCGATCAAAGGCTCATTGTCCGGCAGGCCGCGCAGCGCCGCGTTGTTCAGCGTGACCCCGCCGAAGAGAGACCATGACTCGCTGCTGCTGGTGAGGCTCAGTCCTTGCTCGGTCAAACGCCGCCGCAGGGTGGACTGGGCGGTGCTGACCAGCCAGTGGTAAGCGCCGAACAAGACGACAACAAACACCGCCGTGGCGATGAGCGCCAGGCGGAGCCTGCGGTGGGGTGAATGGACTTTGGCGTGAGACATCGGGTGGGTGGCGGGCGGCCCTGAGAGGAGTTGCGGCCCGGGCTGGGGCGGGAGTTCAGTGCAGGGTATCTCGTCACTGGTATCGCTGCGGGTGGCGGGGGTGGTTCTGCCATTCGCAGGGGCGGCCCGGCCGTGAGTTTTGCACGGCGGCGGACTGGGAGATTTCCAAGGCTCATTTCGAATGGAGCAGCCTTTTTTCATCCATGACCCTGATGCGGCATGGGAGGCTTTGGAGTGCGGCTGCGAAGCGAGGGATGAGCCTGGCTGCCGCTTTTCGAGAGGCGCGTGGTGGGCGTGAGCTGACCTGCAGGTGAACGTCCCACGTGGTCCCGCCTTCGGAGAACTGCTGGCGTGCGGGGACCACACGGCACGGCGAAAGCGGCAGCTGCGTTCGTGCCTCACTGCGCAACCGCACTCCAAATGGGGGCTGCGTTATTCGTGGGCCAGGGCTGCTTCACCTGCGCGTGTGGATTCGCGCACAGCCGTTTACCGCAGCACCGCCGTTAGCTAGGCATGTATCCCACTGTGCTTCGTTTGCCGCCTTTGCTTGCCCTCACCTTCAGCCTGAGCCTGCTGTGCGGGCCATCCCTGCCCGCTGCGGCGGCTGACAAGAAAACGGTGAAGGCCAAAGCTGCGGACAAACCCGCTGCTACCGCTGCGCCAAGCGAAAAGGCCACGCCCGCCATGCCCGCGGATCATGAGGCGGCGACGCGGCTGCAGGTGTTTCTTGATCGCGCGAACTTCGGGCCAGGGAAGATCGATGGGCGTTTCGGCGGCTTTTCCGAGAAGGCGCTGGGCTTGTATCGTGAGGCGCACGGCCTCCCTTCCCTGCCTGCCGCATCCGCTCCTGCCAAGGTGGAAGGCCAGCCAGAAAAGACCGCCCCGCTGCCGGATCTCGCTGACATGGACCTGGCCAGCGTGAAGGCCGTCTTCATCGACTACGTGGTGACGGAGGCCGACGTCAAAGCCACGGGCGAACTGCCGAAGGAAGTGCCGGAAATGGCCAAGCTGAAATGGCTGCCGTATGCCAGTGTGGCGGAGGCGGTGGCGGAGAAATTTCACGTGGACATCGATTACCTCAAGGAGCTGAACCCCGGCAAGCTGGACGCATTGAAAGCCGATGACACGCTGAGGGTGCCGAATGTGCAACCTTTTGAAATCAGCGGCGTGAAGACGCTGCCGCTGCTGGATCTGCTGGCGGAGAAGGATGCAGCCAACGAGAAGGAAAAGGGCAAGCAGAAGCCCAAGGCCGAGTCTGGCAAGAAGAGCAGCGAAGCGAAGGGCAAAGTCGCCGACAAGGGCAAGGCCAAGGACGCGAAACCCGCCAAAGAGGAATCAACCACGGCCAAGTCCGGCCCGCTGACGGCTGACCAGATCTCCATCAAGGTGGACACGAAGGACAACATGCTGCGCTTGTTTGAAAACGGCCAACTCGTGGCTGCTTATCCGGTGACCATCGGCTCCGCGCAGACGGTGTCCCCGCTGGGTGAATGGAAGGTGAAGGGCATCGCCCGCCTGCCGGATTTCCGCTATGACCTCTCCTTCCTGAAGACCGGCGAGCGTGGCGACGAAACGTATCTGCTCGCTCCCGGCCCGAACGATCCCGTCGGCGTGATCTGGGTGGCTCTAAACAAGCCCGGCATCGGCCTGCACGGCACGAGCGATCCCGACTCCATCGGCCGCAGCGCCAGCCACGGCTGCGTGCGCCTGGCGAACTGGGACATCGCCCGCCTGGCCACGCGTGTGAGAGCGGGCGTGGTGGTGTCGATTCATTGAGGGCGGGGCTTTTAATTTGGGCCGATCGCAAGCTTTGACGCTGGGCTTTAAGAACCCTGGGAGTGGCGGAGCGTTGAGGGATCAAGACGATCCCTCTCCTGCTGGAGGCTTTGGGGGAGATGGATCGTCCCGATCCCTCAGCGCAGGACTCCGCAGACAGCCGTTTCCAAAACCGATTTCACCAAACGTGCTGGCCCAAGTTCAGGGAATCATACTCTCAGAACCCATCGCACTCCCTTGGACTTCAAGAAAGTGGAGGCGAGGGGAGTTGAACCCCTGTCCGAATAGTCGTTGCCCGTAGCGTCTCCATGCTCAGTCTCATCTTTGGTCTCGGTGGGAGGCGGCTTGAGACAGCCTACTCTTCACCCAGCGTCCTGTTTGATCTCGTTTGTGACCCGGTCGCCCGGCCAACAAACCAGCCTGGTAGTGGCATCGTTCAGGCTACCAGACATTGCCTGAAGGATGTCGCAGGGCTTAAGCTGCGAGTGCTAGCTCGTTAGAGTTTGCATTTGTGTTTTTGATCCGGTGTTTAACGAGGCCAACGAATCATCCTCGGCATGCAGCTCCGAACTAAGGCTACCCGTCGAAACCAGTACGCCCCCGTTTTGGAGAGGACTTAGGATACGCCATGCCGGGGCGGGGTCAAGGGGCATCGGTGGGTGGCGTGGAATGCTGGAGGCGGCCGCGAGCTCCCCAGCGCTGTTCCGTAGTACCGGGTTCGCTTCGCGGCTGCGCAGTAGCCGGAATCTGGATTCTGGGTAGCGCGGCCAGAACCGCCTGAAGGCGGGACTACAATACGTGTCTGGCACGGTGCGTATGTTCTGGGTGTGGCGGGGTGGCGGGATCGAGGACGAGTAGGAGAACGAGAACGAGGACGATGAGGAATAGGCGAACGCTGACAATGCGGCTACGATCAACCCAAGGCTGTTCCGTAGTACCGGCTTTAGCCGGAATCTGGACTCTGGGTAGCGCGACCAGAACCGCCTGAAGGCGGGACTACAATACGTGTCTGGCACGGTGCGTATGTTCTGGGTGTGGCGGGGTGGCAGGATCGAGGACGAGTAGGAGAACGAGAACGAGGACGATGCCGCTTCGATGGTGCGTTTCCGCCCCCTTGACCGCTTTTGGCCTCTTGATGCCACCCACCTCTCCTCATTCCCGCGCTCGACATTCCGCATTCACCATTCATTTTCCACGCCCCCCATGCCCGCCCTGAAGCTCCACGACACCCTGACCCGCACTGATCGCGAAACCACGCCGCTGGATGGCAAGACGCTGCGCTTCTACTGCTGCGGCCCCACGGTCTATGGCCCGGCGCACATCGGCAACTTCCGCACCTTCGTGGCGCAGGATGTCATGCGCCGTGTGGTGGAGGCATCCGGCACGCCCACGCTGCACGTGCGCAACATCACGGATGTGGACGACAAAACGATCCGCGATTCGCAGAAGGCGGGGCAGACGCTCACCGCCTTCACCCAGGGCTGGACGAAGAAGTTTCATGCCGACTGCGCCGCGCTGAATCTCCTGCCGCCGCACATCGAGCCCTCCGCTGTGGCCCACATCTCCCAGCAGGTGGCGATGATTGAAAAACTCATCGCCGGTGGTCATGCCTACGCGGCGGCGGACGGCAGCGTGTATTTCCGCGTTTCCTCCTACAAAGACTACGGCAGGCTCAGCCACCTGGAAGACCGCGAGTTGCGCCTGGGTGCCAGCGAGGCCGCCAGCGCGACGGACAGCGACGAGTACACGAAAGATTCCCTCACCGACTTCGCTCTGTGGAAGGCGCGCAAGCCGGAGGACGGCGAGAACTTCTGGCCCAGCCCCTGGGGTGAAGGCCGTCCCGGCTGGCATCTGGAGTGCAGCGCGATGATTCTGGAGTACCTCGGCGAGGACTTCGATCTGCACAGCGGCGGCGTGGACCTCATCTTCCCGCATCATGAAAACGAGATCGCGCAGAGCTGCTGCAGCACGCACGGGCACTTTGCCCACCACTGGATGCACGTGGCCCACCTTATGGTGGATGGCGGCAAGATGAGCAAGAGCATCGGCAATCTCTACACACTGGAAGACCTGGCACAGCGCGGCTACAGCGCCGTGGAGGTGCGCTACGTGCTGATCTCCGGCCACTACCGCGCGCCGCTGAACTTCACCATGCACAGTCTGGATTCCGCACGTCAGGCGCTGCAAAAGCTGGCGAAAGCCGACAAGGCGCTGGCCGCCCTCTCCCCTGCCCTGCCCGAGGCGAAATCAGCAGGCCCGTTTGCCGAAGCCTGGGAGGTGCTGCTCAATGACCTCAACGTCCCCGGTGCCATCGGCTCCATCTTTGGCGTGCTGAACAAGCTCAAGCCCGCCACGCTTTCCGCCGAAGAAGCCGCCGCCGCGCGCAACGGCCTGCACTTCATGCTCGGCGCGCTGGGCCTCACGCTGCCTGCCATCGCGGACGAAGCCGCCGCCGATGTGCCAGCCGATATCCAAGCCCTCGCGCAGCAGCGCTGGGATGCCAAGCAGGCGAAGGATTGGGCCGCTGCGGACAATTTGAGAAAGCAGCTCGAAGCCGCCGGCTGGCTGATCAAGGACAGCAAGGAAGGGTTTACCGTGGTGGCGAAGTGAGTCGGTGGTGAGCGTTCGCAGCAGAATATGGAGTGTGGCTGCGCAGCGAGGAACGAGTGAAGCTGCCGCTTTCGAGCGTCTCATGGTGAGCGTGAGGTGAGCAGCCTGCGCATTCCGAGGAGAATGTGCTTTCGTGGGTCTTGTGGCTTTTGTCTGCCGTCCGGCCTGCGAAAGCGGTAGCTTCGTTCGTTCCTCACTCCGCGACCGCACTCCATATCCTGCTGCGCCCCCCGCTCGTTTTGTTTTGCTTTTTTCCGCAGGGCCGGAGAAAAAGCTGCGTTTAACTGCACTCCCATTCCACCCATCCTCCCGACCATGAAACGCATCGCCGCCCTCCTCTTCGTCCTCGCCACTCTTCCACTGCATGCTGAAGACTGGCAGCCGGAGGCGGGCTTCACCTCGCTCTTCAATGGCAAGGACCTCACCGGCTGGTGCTTCCGCGAGAAGACGAAGAAGGATGATCCAAATCCGGGCGCGATCACCGCGAAGCACGATGGCAAGACCGAAGCCGCTGATGCGGGGCGCTACATCGTGAAGGACGGCGTCATCGCCGTGACCTTCCCCACGGAGATGGACAAGCTCACCGGCCAGCTTTACACCGTGGCCGAGTTCCCGAAGAACTTCACCCTCAAGCTGGAATTCCGCGCCAGCGTGAATGCGGACAGCGGCGTCTTCATCCGCAAGCCTCAGCTGCAATGCCGCGACTACCTCGTGGCGGGTCCGTATAAGGAGCTGAAGGCGTACAAGCCGCAGGAGTGGAACCAGATCGTGGTCGAGGTGAAGGACGGCGTGGCCCACTGCACCTGCAACGGCGAGGTGCTGGAAGACGCCCTCAAACTCCCCGCCACCGGCCCCATCGGCCTGGAAGGCGACCGCGGCGTGATGGAGTACCGGCATATTCAGATCAAGGAAGTGCCGTAAGGTGCGCTGGAAGGATGGGGGCGAAGGAAGGGCGGCAGATTTATGATCAATGCCCCCGCCTCAGTGCTAGATAGGCTCTTCTGCGGTGGTATATTATTATCCCCCCTTCAGACAAAAAAGCCTGCCCCATGAAACACCTTCACCGCCGCCAATTCCTGCGCGATCTCGGCATCTCTGCCGGTGCCCTGCCCTTCCTCGCCGGGCTGCCCAGCATCACGGGCGCCCCTGCCCCGCAGCGGAAGCAGCGGCTGATCATCATGTTCTCGCCGAACGGCACGCTGCCGAACGAGTTCTGGCCGGATCAGGAAGGCGCGGATTTCAGTTTCAAGTCCATCCTCAAGCCGCTGGAGCCGTTCAAAAAGCAGATGCTGGTGCTGCACGGCATCGCCAACAAAGTGAAGGGCGATGGCGACAGCCACATGCGCGGCATGAGCTGCCTGCTCACCTGCGATGAACTGCTCAAGGGCAACATCATGGGCGGCGGCGGCAATCCCGCTGGCTGGGCCAGCAACATCTCCATCGATCAGGAGTTGAAAAACTTCCTGCAGAGCCGCGCGGAAACGAAGACGCGCTTTGGCTCCCTGGAGTTTGGCGTGGCAGTGCCGGAGCGCGCGGACCCGTGGACGCGCATGAGCTATGCCGGTGGCAACCAGCCTGTGGCCCCCATTGATGACCCGCATCAGATCCTCAAGAAGGTCTATGGCCGCATGAAGGACAAGGACAGCCTTGTCAGCATTTTGGACGATGTGCGCGAGGATTTGAAAAAAGTGTCCTCCAAGCTCAGCGCCCGCGACAAGGCGCTGCTGGACCAGCACATGACACTGGTGCGCAGCATGGAGCAGGATCTGGCCGATGCCGACAAACAGGGCAAGCTGATCCACCCCGTGCCGCAGGTGGACCCAAGCATCGAACTGGTGAACGACAACACGCCGCAGATCAGCCGCATTCAGATCGACCTGCTGGTGAACTCTTTGGCCAATGACATGGCGCGCATCGGCACGCTGCAGTACATGCGCTCCGTGGGCATGGCGCAGATGCGCTGGCTCGGCATCCAGGAGGGCCACCACTCCCTCTCGCACGATCCGGACGACAAGAAGGACAGCTACGAGAAGCTCATCAAGATCAACACTTGGTTCGCCGGTGAGTTTGCCTACCTGGCCAAGCGCCTGAGCGAGACCCCCGAAGCCACCGGCGGCGGCAGCATGCTGGACAACACCCTGCTCGTCTGGACCAATGAACTCGGCAAGGGCAACAGCCACACGCTCGACAACATCCCCTACATCATGATCGGCGGCGGCTGCGGATTCAAAATGGGCCGCAGCCTGAAGTTCGACAAAGCCGCGCACAACCGCCTCTGGATGTCCGTGGCGCAGGCCATGGGCCACGACCTGCAGACCTTCGGCAAGAAGGAGCTCTGCGAAGGCGGGGCGCTGAATCTGTCTTAAACAGCCTGTCAATAAACTCCGAAACCATTCCGCCGCCGCCCGCCTGAAGCGCGGAGGCCTCGAACCGGCGCTTGCAAAGCACGCCAAACTCGCCAAGGAAACACGCTCTTATGCCAGCCACACCAGTTATCAATCTCCGCAAAGGACACGCCGTCCGTTACAACAACGACGTTTGCGTCGTCACCGACACCGAACTCAAGACGCCACCGCGCATGGCCTCGTTCGTGCAGATGTCCGTCCGCAGCATCACCATCGGCAAGATGTACAACCTGCGCATGACTTCCAATGAGTCGCTCGAGTCCGTGAACCTCGTTAAAGACAACCACGAATTCAGCTACAAGGACGGCGACGGCTACCACTTCATCCACCCTGAAACGTTTGAAGACGTGCTCATCGGTGAAGACAAGCTGGACGCCAAGACCCGCGGCTACCTCATCGAAGGCCAGAAGTACCTCGTCGTCTTCGCGGATGACGTCGTCGCCGGCATCGAACTCCCTGCGAACATCATCATGACCGTCACCGACAGCCCTGCCGGTGTGAAGGGCGACTCCGCCAACAACGTGTACAAGGAAGCCACCACGGAATCCGGCATGCGCGTGCAGGTCCCCCTCTTCATCGGCCCTGGCGACAAGATCAGCGTCAAGACGGAAGACGGCACCTACCTCGGCCGCGCGAACTGAGTTGAACTGAGTTCATTGAATCCACGAACGCCTGAGTGTGAAAACGCTCAGGCGTTTTTGTTTGTAGGATAGGCCTCCGGCCTGTCTTGCGGATCGGGGCGTCTCGCCTCCGTTTTTGGATCCGGACTCAGGCTGGAAGCCCCAGTCCGTTGACAGGCCGGAGGCCTATCCTCCGTCGAACGCCAGCGCGGCCATCTCGCGGTAATACGCGGAGCTTTGCAGCAGCTCTTCATGCGTGCCGTGGGCGAGGATTTTTCCAAGATGCAGCACGTAGATCACATCGGCTTCCACGATGGTGCTGAGGCGGTGGGCGATGATGAGGCTGGTGCGGTTGGCGCGGAGTTTGGCCAGCGCGGCCTGGATGAGGTGCTCGGATTTCACATCCACGGCGGAGGTGGCTTCATCGAGGAGAAGCACGGGGGCGTCCTTGAGAAAGGCGCGGGCAAGGGCGAGGCGCTGGCGCTCGCCGCCGCTGAGAAGGACGCCGCGCTCGCCCACTTCGGCATCGAGGCCTTCGGGACTGCGGCGGATGAAGTCTTCGGCACAGGCATCACGCAAAGCGGCCCAGAGTTCGTCATCGGTCGCGCTGGGTTTGCCGATGAGGAGGTTGTCGCGCACGGTTCCGGCAAAGAGGAAGGCCTCCTGCGTGACGTAGGCGCAGGACTGGCGCAGGAAGCGTTTGCTGAGTTTTTGCAACGGCACGCCATCGAGCGTGATGGCACCGCTTTGCGGATCGTAGAACCGGGTGAGAAGCTGGAAGAGCGTGCTCTTGCCCGAACCGGTGGCCCCGACGATGGCAATGGTTTGATGACGGGCTGCGCGCAGTGAGATGTCATGCAGCACGGGCTTCTCGGCACGGTAGCTGAAGGTGACGGCGTTGAATTCGATCTCGCCATGGATGGCTTCGAGCGACTGTCCGGCATCGAGGTCCTCCTCGGTTTCATTATCCAAGATGGCGAAGACGCGCTTGGCCGCAGAAAGGCCGTTGAGCAGGGTTTGATTCACACCATGGAGCCGGGCAATGGGTTCGTAAAGGAAGCCCACGAGCAGGAGGAATTCCATCAGTTGGCCGGGCGTCATACTTCCTTGCACACACCACCAGGAACCGGCCATGAGCAGCAGGACGAGGCCGCCATTTCCGAGCAGCGTCATGGAGGGCGCGTAAAAGGCCCAGGCGGCCATGAGGCGTGTCTGCTTTTCTTTGAGACGCTGGCTGGCGGCGAGGAATTTCCACTGCCGCATCTCTTCGGCGGTGAAGCTCTTGATCTGACGGATGCCGGTGATGGTGTCGTGCAGCGTGGCATTGAGCGCGCTGGTGGCCTCGCGTGCGGCGGTGGCACGCGGGGAGACCCAGCGCGAGTAGATCCACCCACCGGCGGCGATGAACGGCGTGGGTGCCAGGACGATGAGCGCGAGCTTGGCATCCGCCACCAGCATGACGATGGCGGTGATGAGAATCTGCAGCACGGCGGTGCAGCCCTGCTCGATGCCTTCAAGGATGACGCGCTGCGTGGCGGGCACGTCGTCGGCCAGCTTGGTGAGGATGTCGCCGGTGCTTTGGTGATCAAACCAGCGCAGGGGCAGCAGTTCGATCTTTCGGTGCAACTGGCTGCGCAGATCCGTGATCATGCGCTGCTCAAAGGTGCAGTTCACCCGGGTGCGGAAGTAGAAGAGGCCCTCGCGCAAAGCGAAGGCCAGCAGCGCCAGACCGCCCGCGCGCCAGATGAGATCGCCGCGCTTCTGCGGAATGATTTCATCCATGAACCAACGCACCACGCCGGGAAACACGAAGATGAGCGAGGTGCCCGCCACGGCCAGCGCAAACTGCCACGCGGCGATGCGCCAATGCCCGCGTGCGAACACAAGCAGACGGCGCAGCGCGGCGCTGTTCGTCATTGGCTCGGGCTTGTCTTCCATAGGTGTTTGGCTAGACGAGCGAGCACGGCGCGGGATTCAAACCGAATGTGGAATGGCGGCGAGTTGCCGCCACTCCTGAAGGCAAGCGAACGCTTGCGCTACGATCAACCCACCAGATGCACCTGCGGCATCGGGACGACGAATTTGCCGCCACGGGCGAGGAATTCCTGCTCACGCTTGAGGAACTCAGGCATGAAGTGCCATGGCAGCACGAGGTAGTAATCGGGCTTGGCGGCGCGGGATTCTTCTTCGGAGATGATCTTGATCTGCGTGCCGATGGTGTAGCTGCCCCACTTGACTGGATTGCGGTCGGCGATGGCGGGCACGAGATCGGGCGTGACATTGCAGAACTGCAGCGTGGTGCTGCCCTTGGTGGAGGCACCGTAGCCGTGGACGAGCTTGCCTTCGGCCTTGGCTTTCTGCAGGAAGGCGGTGAGGTCGGCGCGGATGCGCTCGATGTTTTCGCGGAAGACGGCGTAAGGGGCGTCGGAATCGATCGCCATTTCGAACTCGCGGATGCGGAGATCCTGAACGCGGGCGGCGGCTTCAGTGGAAGGCTTGACCTGGCCGGCATTGGCCACCACGAGGCGGAAGCTGCCGCCGTTCACATCGTTGAGATGCACGTCGATGACTTCGAGGCCGTGATCACCGAAGAGGCGCTCCAGCACGGCGAGGGAGTAGTACTCCAAGTGCTCATGGCAGATGGTGTCGAAGCTGTTGATGTCCAGCATCGCAGGCAGGTAGCTCTGCTCCAGGATCCAGATGCCGTCCGTGGCGAGCACATCAGCGATGTCCTGCACAAAAGCGTGCGGGTTTTCCAAGTCATAAAACATGGAGATGCTGGTGACGACGCGGGCTTTCTCCGTGGCGTGCACGCTCCTGAAGGCGCGGGCGGAGAAGAAGTCGTTCACCACTTCAAAGCCCTTGGCACGGGCCTTGAGGGCCACGTCCGAAGGATCAATGCCGATGTGGCGCAGGCCCTGGGTCTTGTAGCTGGAGAGCAGCGTGCCGTCGTTGCAGCCGATGTCGAGCACGATGTCCTTGGCGCGGAGGCTGACGGTCTGCTCCACGAGCTGGGTGATGCCCGTGAGGTTGTCGATCATGGACTGGTTGATGCCAGACTCATAGTAGTAGCGATGATACAGAACCTTCGGCGGCACCGAGTGGCGCATCTGCACCAGACCGCAGGCGTTTTCATCCTGCGAAGGATCGCAGCGCACGAGATCGAGAGGCACCTTGCGCTTGATGAGGGCGCTGCCATCAGCGCTGGCAAGCACGCCGCCAATGAATTGATCCCCAAGGCTGACGACAGGAGTGAGGCTGCGTGAGCCGCAAATACGGCAGGTGTTGCGGGTGATGAGGACGGGGCGGAAAGCTTGGATGGCCATGGGTTCAATTGGCATTGTTGTGCTGGTGTGTCCAGCTAGACTTCATGGGCAGGTTCACACGCGGGCGGTGGCGCGATTGTCAAGGAACCACTGGTAGGTGCGCGCCACACCTTCACGGAAGTCGGTGCTGGCCTTCCAGCCCAGGTTTGCCATGCGGCTGACGTCCAGCAGGCGGCGCGGATTGCCGTCTGGCTGCGTGGTGTCCCAAAGGATTTCACCGGTGTAGCCGATGATGGTTTTGATGACCTCTGCGGCATCGCGGATGCTGATCTCCGCGCCGGTGCCGATGTTGATGATGTCCGGGCTGCTGTAGTTCTCCAGCAGGAAGGCGCAGGCGGAGGCCAGATCGTCCACGAAGAGGAATTCACGCGTCGGCTTGCCACTGCCCCAGAGGGTGACGCTGGGCTTGTTGTGCAGCTTGGCCTCGTGAAAACGGCGGATCAGCGAAGGCAGCACATGCGAGTGCTCGGGATCAAAATTATCAAAGGGGCCGTACAAATTTGCCGGCATGCCGCAGATGAAATCACGCCCATACTGATGCCGGTAGCCCTGGCAGAGCTTGATCCCTGCGATCTTGGCGACTCCATACGGCGCATTGGTCTCCTCCATGGGCCCGGTCATGAGGCTGTCTTCACGGATGGGCATCTCCACCACCTTTGGGTAGATGCAGGTGCTGCCAAGGAAGAGCAGCTTCTTCGTGTCAAAGCGGTGCGCTGCGGAGAGCACGCTGTTTTGAATCTGCAGATTGTTGAGCAGGAAATCGACCGGCTGGGTGTAGCTGGCCTTGATGCCGCCCACGGTGGCCGCCGCGAGGATGACCTGGTCCGGCCGCTCTGCTGCAAAGAAGGCATCCGTGGCATGCTGGTCACGCAGATCCAGCTCGGCCTTGGTGCGGGTGATGACCTGCCATTCCGGCTTGCCGGCGTAGTGACGCATCAATGCGCGCCCGACAAGACCCTGATGACCCGTGATGAAAAGTTTGCCGCCTGATGAAGACATGCCTGCATGCCTAGCGGATGCGCCTGCGGTGTCCAGCAAAGCTTCAATTTCCGGTGACAATGACGGGGCGGCCTGATCTCCGGCCAGCACTACCATGGCATGGCAGTAGGCACCATTGTGCAGCAGTTTTGCCGGTGATCAGTCGTGGCTGATTTTCCTCGGCCGCCACTCTCTTGAAGAGAGTGGCGACCCCTACGAGAATCGAACTCGTGTCGCATCCGTGAAAGGGATGTGTCCTAACCGCTAGACGAAGGGGTCGTTTTGCTCGGATTGAGCGGGCGGGGATATTGCTTTCAAAGAAGAATTGCGCAAGAGAAAATTCATTGATTCTGAAATTCTTTTTCGGACAGGCTGGATCCGATCACTAAAGACAGGGCCGTATCTGCTTTTAGCGCGAAGCAGCATGCAATCATGGCCGGCATGGCCACAAGGATGCTGAACAATGATTCAGATAAGTGAAACCGCTGAAAAATGCTTGAACTGTGTGGCAATAATACTTAAGCTCAGTTAAATAACGCTAATGCCGAGGCATTTCTTTATAATTACTAGATTTTTCACACAGGCTTGCTATTTTGTTAAGTCGGGCCGCTACATCCGCAGATGAGTTTTTCGTTCCGAAGTTTGTTCCAGCGAGGGGCCGGTTCTAACGAACCGGGGCAAGACCCTCCACAATACTTCGCGGGATCACATCCTCAGAGAATGGCTGGCCCTGGCACGAACAGCCCCTCTTCCATGCAAGCGTCTCCCCCTACACAGTTTCCAGCTGGTGCATCCCCCTTCCAAGTCGGGGGCAATCCACTTTTCAGAACAGCTGGCAACGAACCGATTGCTGCACCGCCGATCAATTCAGCCGCAGGAATGTCGCCTTTCAGCGTCATCGGAGCCACGCCCACGAATTCACCGCTGACGGTCGGGGATGTGATCCACCAGCTCCCAGCCGAAGTGGTGCGCATGGGGGCGCTGCCTGCGGAGCAGCCGCTTTCCCTGCCACCTGCCCTGCTGGAAAACGCCCTGCGCAGCGGACAGGCGGCACTGCCGGTTTTTGAACTCTACCGGGTCTGCCCGGCGCTTTTCCAAGTGCCCATCTCACCCCAAGATCCACGCATGGTGTCACTGCCGGCGGCCAAGCTTCCAGGTTTGATCGCGCAAGCCCGCGAGGTCAATGGTGCGGCCCCCGCTCCTGCCGCAGCCCCATCGCCCGCACCGTTTTCCTTCGGCCCGCCTGCATCTCCCCTGGGCACTCCTTTCCAGATGAGCCCGCCGAACGCCGAACCTTCGGCGCAGCAGCCTCCAGCATCGCCTTTTTCATTTGGCGCGAGTCCCAATGGCTCGCCCTTTGGCATGCCGCAGCAGCCCGCAGCACCAGCGGCCTCTGCGCCGGCAGGGTCTCCCTTCTCGTTCGGTGGTGGCCAGAATGGTTCGCCCTTCGGCACCCCGCAGCAGCCAGCCGCACCCGCTCCCGCCAGCTCAGCCGCATCTCCCTTCTCCCTGGGTGGTGGCCAGAATGGCTCGCCCTTTGGCACCTCGCAGCAAGCCGAAGCGCCCGCTCCCTCAACACCAGCAGGATCTCCTTTCTCGTTCGGTGGTGGCCCGAATGGCTCCCCCTTCAGCACCCCGCAACAGCAGCCCGCAGCGCCTGCTCCCGCGACATCGGCAGGCTCTCCATTCTCTCTAGGCGGTGGCGCGAATGGTTCGCCCTTTGGCACCTCACAGCAAGCCGAAGCGCCCGCTCCCTCAGCACCAGCAGGATCTCCTTTCTCGTTCGGTGGTGGCCCGAATGGTTCGCCCTTCGGCAGTCCGCAGCAACAGCCCGCAGCGTCTGCTCCCGCGACATCGGCAGGCTCTCTCTTCTCATTGAGTGGTGGCCCAAATGGTTCGCTCTTCGGCAGCCCGCAGCAGCAGCCTGCAGCAGCTGCGCCATCCGCTTCCCCGTTTGCCCCTGCACCGGCGGAAAATTGGTCTGCTTCGCCTTCCGCGACAACGCAGCCACAGGCATCCATTTCCACCTTGTTCACGCCCGCAGCACAGCAGCGAGCCTCTGTGCCTTCAGATGTGGCCACGGCCCCCGCAATGCCCTTTGGTTCCGCTTTCGTCTCTGCCATGAAGGAGACGCCACTACCGGCCGAGCCACCTGCGCCGAACGGTTTCGCGCCACAACCACAATCACCCGCGCCAAACGCGTTTGCCTCCCAGCCGCAAGCTCCCGCGCCGAATGCCTTCGGCTCACAGGCACCAGCAGGGGCGCCCGGCTCATCGGGCATGGCGAAATTAGGATTCGCCGCAGTTCTTGTCGGCTACAGTGTTGAAGAACTGGGCTTCAATCCGGCCACTCTCCCCGCGTGGATCACCACCAGCGTGCAGGCCAGCGCGCTGCACGAACAGATTGCCTCCGGCAACGTGGTGCTGGAACTCGGCATGCTCATTGATGGCATCTCCGATTTCGGTTTCCGCAACACGCTCTCAAACGCGAAGCGCGACTTCAAGATCAAGCTGCCCCAGAACGAGGTGTTTCACTCGCTCACCAACATGTCGGCGGCACCTGCGGCGGCAGCCACCTTTGGCAGTCCCAGCCCGGCAGCGGCCCCAGCCCCTGCCCGCTTCTCGGTGCAGCCCCATCCTCAGCAGCAGCCAGATCAGAATTCGCAGCCCATGTTTGCGGCTTCTTCCCCGACTGCCCCCGCTGAGCCCCAGCAACCGGCTCCGATGTTCGCTGCGGCATTGGCTCCCTTTACCCAAAACCAGCCTGCGGCAGCTTCCTCTCCCATCTCAGCCTTTGGCTCTCCTCAGCCAGCCAGCGCACCTGCACAGTTTGGATTTTCCCCTCTCGCGGCACCCGCCGAAGCGCCCCCGCCTCCAGCTCCAGCAGCATTCTCATTCCCCTCCGCACAACCGACGTCTGCATCGCCATCGAACACCCTGCAGCCACTCGCCGGAGCGTTTCAATCCTTCGGTGCATCGCCGTCGCCATCAGGGGCTCCTTCAGCGTCTCCGCCGAGTGCACCTCTGGCAGGGTCGGTGAAACCCTTCGATCCTTTTGCCTCCTCCTCCACCGGCCCCCTTTCAGGCAAAGGCCCTGCGGAATCAGGATTTAGCAGCGCGCAGCTGCTCGGGCAGGTTCCCACACCACAGAGCCCTGCCCCTGCCCCTGCCCCTGCCCCTGCCCCTGCCCCTGCCCCTGCCCCTGCCCCTGCCCCTGCTTTTGCACCCGCGCCCGAGGTCAAACCAGCCTCCAGCCTGTTTGCCACACCCGCGCCTGCGCCAGTTTCGTTTCAGCCCACCCCTTCCTTCGCTCCAGCCCTGGAAGAAATTCCATCGTTCTCCACGCCTGCGGCCCCGGTGCCACAGCCTGCCTCGCGTGGGTTGTTCAGTTCCCCGTCGCTGAATGTACCGCTGTTTTCAGAGGCGGCAGCACCGCAGTCCAGACCAGAACCCAAATTCGCTCCGGCTGCCCCCGCTTTGTTCAAGACACCCGCAGCTCAAGCCACACCGCTCGCGGCGGCTCCGGCTAAAATGGCGGCGGTGAAGCATTCCTTCCTCGGTCTTTCCCCGCTCGACACCCAGACGGATCAGCTCCTGCTGCGCGCCCTGCTGGGCACTGAGGAGAAACTGGCTGCGCCACGCGTCGTCGAACTGCTGGCCCTGCAGCCGGGCCTGAGCGCCTGCGTCTGCCTGCATGGCTCCCAGGTGCTCAGCCATGCGGATTTATCCAAGGAGGATGCCGTGGAGTTCCAGCGCCAGGCGCCGGACATCGCCCGTCAGTTGCGCGGCCTCGCTCCGCTCATTGGCATTGAAGGTGCTGAAACTTTCACGGTCAATGCGGGTGGTCGTTTGCTGACGTTCTGCTTCCCAGGGGAATCCATCATCGGCGTGCTGCATGATGACGAACCCTCCACCGGCATGCGCGACAAGATCACTCTCATCGCCCGCGAACTCGCCCGCATGCTGGACTAAAAGCCCGGCGTTCAGCGACAGGCTGCGGTCTTCATTCCATTCCATTCGTCACCCCCCTCCGCCATGCCCAGCATCAATCACGACGACCGCACCGTCAGCTTCAAGATCGTCTACTGCGGCAGTCCGCTCAGCGGGAAAACGTCCAACCTCCAGCAGATCCACGCCAAGCTGGACCCCAATGGCTGCAGCGACCTCGTCTCGCTCTCGACCGCGCAAGACCGCACCCTCTTCTTCGACTTCCTCGCCGTCGAAGCTGATGCCCTTCCCGGTTACAAGACGACCTTTCATCTCTACACCGTCCCCGGCCAGATCACCTACAATGCCACGCTGCAACTCGTGCTGAGGCAGGCAGATGGCGTGGTCTTTGTGGCAGATTCCCAGATGGACCGCCAGCGCGACAATCTGCACTCCTTGCAAAGCCTGGAAGCCAACCTGCGCATGAACGGCAGCGCGCTTGACCGCCTGCCCATCGTCATTCAATACAACAAACGGGATCTTCCCAATGCCGCACCGGTCGAGTACCTGGAATACCTCTTCAACAACCGGCCCACGCCCTTTCTCAGCTTCGAATCGGACGCACGCAGCGGTCGCAACGTGCTGGCAACGCTGAATGCCATCTCCCAGGCCGTGCTGCATCAGTTCCGCCTGCGCACCGCGCCTGCAGACAGCACCTCCGCCACCCCTCACGAGCTTCCCACCCACGCTCTCGCCGCGTAAACCCGCCTTGTGCATTGACCATGGAACTCACCGCCCTCGCCTCCATTCCCGAAGTCATTCAGATTGCCATCGCTGATGACGCCGGGCGTTTGCTCGATTGCGCGGGCGATGCTGAGCCACCCACGGCCGCCATCCTGGTGCTGGCGCATGCCACCCTGTCCGCCGCCTCCGAACTGGGCCGCCGCTCCGGCAGCGGCGATTGTTTGGAAATCGTCCAGTTGCACGACGGTGGTGTCATTTACCTTCACGGCCTGCCGCAGCGCCGCGTGCTGCTCGTTCGCTGCCAAAACACCGACGTCATCCCTCTCATCCGCATGGCATGTGAAGGACTGGCAAAGCCCATCACGACCCGCATCCGCCCTGTCTCTGCGCCTTCCATGAATCTCTCCGACGCGCTGCACGCAGAGCCAGCCTGGTAACAAGGAATCGGCGCCTCCCGCCCCCACTGCACACCCGGCCTTTCCAAGGCCGGGTTTTTCGTCGATACGATCCACCTGCCGTGAGTTCCGTGTATTCCATCCTCCCCCTTTTCCTGCTCCTCTGTGCCCTCCCCGCGCAGGCCCTGGAGCGGTTCGATTTCTCCGCGCCGCTCATGGCCACCACCTTCCGCATCTCCGTGCATGCGGATACGAAAGCCCAGGCGGAAGCCGCCGCCGATGCCGCCTTCAAACGCATCGCCGCGCTCAACGCCGTCTTCTCCGACTACGAGCCCAACAGCGAGCTCATGCAGCTCTGCAATGCCGGCCCCAGCAAGCCCTTCAAAGCCAGCGACGATCTCTTCATCCTCATCTCGCACTCCCTCGAATTCGCACGCCTCACTGAGGGTGCCCTGGACATCACCTGCGGCAATCTCACCCACCTCTGGCGGCGTACCAAACGCACCCACAAACTGCCCCCCGCAGACCGCCTCCAGCAGGCGCTCACCGCCACCGACTGGCGCGCCGTGCAGATGGATGCCAAAGCGCACACCATCACGCTGCTGAAGCCAGGCATGCTGCTCGATCTCGGTGGCATCGCCAAAGGCTACGCCGCCGATGCCGGCCTGCGCGTGCTGCGTGAACACGGCCTCAACCGCGCCCTCGTCATGGCGGGTGGCGACATCGCCATCGGCGATCCGCCGCCGGGAGAAGATGCCTGGGAGATCAAGCTGCGGCAGTTTGCCAGTGCCGCAACGGAAGAAAAACTGGAGAGCGTGCGCCTGCACAACTGCGGCGTTTCGACATCGGGAGACTTGTACCAGTTCACCGAGATCGAAGGCGTTCGTTACTCCCACATCGTCTCGCCTCAGACCGGACTGGGACTCACGGCGCGCATCGCCTGCTCCGTGATCGCCCCGGACTGCATGACGAGCGATGCTCTGGACACCGCCATCTGCGTGATGGGCAAGGAGCGCGGCCTCAAAATGGCGGCGCAGGTGAAGGGTGTGACGGTGCGGTTTGTGGAGTGACCGCAATCATCAAACGCCTTGAAATCTAAACTCACGGGCTTCTTATTGCACGCACTATGGGCTTAGGTGTTCTCATTCAAGTATCGCTGCCCATTTCCTGCACTCCAGATCGCGTGAAGGAGTTTGCCCAAGAAGCAAGAAAGGAAGATTGGGCTGGGGAATTTTTTCAGCCATATCCTGCTCCTCTTAAAGGTGGGGAGAACGAAGCTGAGGAATTTCTGTCTGATCTTGCTGCAGGCAATTTTCTCTACAAATCGAGAGGCCAAGGCGATGTTCTCATCTGGGGTACGGTGGGCAAGTATTCGGATGCAGACCATTTCGTGGAGCTGCTGATGCCTTTTTGGCGGAAGCTACTGGACCCAGTCCACGATATCATACAGTTTGAATGGCAGAAAATTCTAGTCGTCTATGCTTGGGAAATCGAGGCCATTTCTGGTGTCATCGACATTGGTTGGGATTCCAACGATCTCGCCACCCGACAGGTGCAAGTTCGCAGGTTCCCAGATCAGTCATTCCGCTGTCTCTAATGGCATCGAAGAACAAACCTTCCATGAATTGTTCCTTCGACTGTCTGTCGCCGAGATTGACCGCGCCAAGTCTTGACCCGCATTCTTTGCCCATCCCCATCTCATGACTCCCAGCGAACTCGCTCGCAGCTACGATGAAACGACACTCGAACTGCAGATACAGCGTGGCTGTGTCTGCCGGCATCTGGAGTATGACAGGCAGCCGAAGAAGCATCTCGTCATCATTGCGCAGAAGATTTGACGATGGCGGCGCTGCCGGGAGGTCGATCTCGTTTCAAATACGTCCCCTTATGGCAGACAAGACGATGAGACAATGAAATGATCATCCCGCTTTCCCATTGCCGCCCTCCCCTCTCCGCGCATGCTTCCGCATGACCTCCTCCGGCCTGCACAAAAGTCTTGATGTGGTGGCCGCGATCGAAGCAGCCAAGGGGGCGATTGTCCTGCTGGCGGGTTTCGGCCTGCTGGGGCTGCTGCACCGGGATCTGCACGTGTGGAGCAGCGAAATCGTGGAGCATTTGCATCTCAATCCGGCCCGGAAGTATCCTCACATCTTCATTGATCTGTTTTCCTCCCTCACCGACCAGCGGCTCTGGTTGATGGCTGGAATGGCGCTGCTGTATTCCACCATCCGCTTTGCGGAGGCCTATGGGCTGTGGAAGCAGAAAGCATGGGCCGAATGGCTGGCCTTGGTGGGCGGCTGCATCTACCTGCCACCCGAGGTTTATGCGATCTACGAGAAAGCCAGCGTCATCCATGTGTCCGCACTGGTGGTCAATCTGGTGATCGTGCTGCTGGTGGCCAAGGTACTGCTGCAAAAGCGCAGAACCCAAAAGGCTCAATAAACTCAATGGTCAGGCTGACCTTATTGAACGAAAGCCGTCTTTCTTGCGAATGTTTTACATCGTTCTGACACATCTTCTTCAAGATGTGTGAATCTACCACCAGACAACGAAAGCGGCGCAAGGCCGCCAGTCGCAATTTTCAGATAGTGGTTCCTGCATGGCTGTTGGTACGCACTTCAAAGAACCGGGGTGGATCGAGTGATCCACCCCGTTTTTTTACCACCGACCGCAAAAAAGCGACCGGAATACCATTTGCGGCAAACCCATGGGCCGCGTTGCTGCGATCTGTAGTGCCAAGGCACTCTATCCCATGAAACACACCCTCCTCGCGGCAACCCTCGTCCTCACCCTTTTCCCTGCTCTGGCTCCGGCCGGCACGGTCAAACTTCCGGAGGACAAACCAGCGACGACTGTGAGCATCCCAGATTCCTGGGAGCCCGAAGCCTCCGACGACGGCATCCTCGCCGAATCTCCCGACAATGTGGCCACGATCTACCTCGAAGTGGTGGCCGATGAAAAGCAGATGGACAGCGTCATCGAGGAGAGCCTCAAGTGGCTGACCGAAGACCATGAGGTGAGGGTGGATGCCGCCACCAAGGAAACGAAAGACTTTGAAGACTCCGGCCGCAAGTGGAGCCGCATCTCATGGAGCGGCGAGAGCAAGGAGTGGGGCCCGGCCGTGATCGGCTTCCTCTTCACCGAAGTGGGAGACGGCAAGGTGCTGACCATCACCTACTGGATCTCAAAGAAAGACAGCGAGAAGAGCCTCGAAACTCTGGGCAAGATCTTCTCCAGCGTGAAGTCCGTTCCTTAATCAGGCGCTGAGCAGTTTCACAGGGCGGTTCCGGATCATCGGAACCGCCTTTTTTCTTGCCGTCGCAGACAAATTTCAGTTAAAACATGCTCCACCATGCGCACTGAATTCGGCAACACTTGGAAACAGATTCGCTCCATTTTTATCGCCGGTCTGGTGATAGGCGCAGTGGCAGCCGTGGCGATTGGCGCCATGAACCACCATCAAGGACGCCCGCTGGATCTGAAGCTCCTGCTGGGAATCTGCCTGGGCATGGGATGTTTGCTTCCGGTGTTCGTGCTGCCCACCCTGCTTTTTTCCATCCGTATCGAAGACGGCGTCATCTCCCACTGGCTCTGCCGCCGCAAGAAGCTCGCTGAAGGCCGCGTGGAAGATTTGACGAAGGTGGAAATCGCCGTTGGCAGCGGTGCGAAGTTTTATTTTGCCAGCCGGAAACCCATTTCCTTCATGGGCGCTGATCTGATGATCTTGCAGGCGATGTGCCTGCACCTCATGGAACTGCGTCCGGACTTCGACCAATTCGTCTTTGGTTCCCGTGCTGCGATGATTCTCAAGGCGGTGAAGCTGTTTCAATCGAAGCGGCAGCCTCCTGCCGATCCCGCACCTTAGATCACCGCCCTTTGTCGGCGAAACTCTCCCGGCGTCATGCCTGCACGCTTTCGAAACGCCTCGGCCATGTACTGCGGGTGAGTGAAGCCGCAGCGCGCGGCGATGGCATCAAGCGTGAGATCAGTCTGAGTGAGCAGTTTTTCCACCGCAGCAAAGCGGATGCGGTTGATCTCCTCCCCAGGGCTGCGGCCAATGAGCGCCTTCATGCGCCGCTCAAGTACACTGCGTGAGAGCGCCGTCTCCCGCGCAACCCGCGTCACGTCAATCTGCTCCGTGGCATGCTGGCGGATGAAGCGCAGCGCTTCGGCAATGCGTGGATCCTCCACCGCGACAATGTCGCTGGACTGGCGCACGACGATGTCCCCCGGCGCCAGCAGATGCTTTTCTCCGGGCTTGGGCACACGCCGTTTCGCCATCCATTCATCGAGCATGCGCGCTGCTTCGTAACCCACGGCCTGCCCGCGCAAGCGCACGCTGGAGAGCGGTGGGGAGGCGGTGTCGCAGAGCATGTTGTCATTCTCCGCCCCGACCACCGCCACCTCCTCCGGCACGGCGATGCCTGCACGGCGCGCCGCATCCAGCAGCCAGAAGCCGAGCTGATCATTTACCGCAAAAACCCCCACGGGCTTCTCCAAAGACGTCAGCCATTCGGACAAGGCGCGCTGGTGCTCATCCCAGCGCAGCCGCTTCGCCCCTGCCCCGCCGGATTTGAAAAGGGAGCACTCGAAGCCATGCGCGCGCAGAGTTTGCGCAAAGTACTCGCTGCGTTCGACGAAGAAGGCCTCGGCGGTGTCCAGATAGCAGGCGAAGCGCTGGAAGCCGCGATTGCGCAGATGCTCCGCCACCCGCGTGCCAACGATGCGATTGTCCATGCCGACAAAGGGAAACGAATGCGGCAGCACCGTGGTGCGGAGCTCGATCACCGGCAGCTTCGTCGCCTTGAGCTGGCGCAGCATCGCGGCATCGACAGTGCGGGAGAGAATGCCGTCTCCGGGCCAGTCTTTGAGCCAGTCAGGGAAACGGCTGCGAAGATCGCGCGGCTCCAGATACAGCGACCACGGGCCGTGCTCCGCCACATAGCGCCGGATGCCGCGCACGATGTCACGGCCGTAAGACCGCGAAGTATCGACAAGAACGGCGACCTGCGGGATGCGGGCGGGTTGGGAACGTGAGTCCTTCGGCATGACAGGATGCAAACCGGAATCCCCCCCCGGAAGCAAGCGGGAATCGAGAGAACCCGTGGCAGATTATTTTTGTAACGAAACCGCGCCTGTAGGGTTATCTCCCCGACATGAGATTTTCCCGCCTCTCTGCCACCCCTGCCATGCTGATCAAAGTGATCAGCACCGCACTTGTGACCGCCTGCCTCGCCGCTTCGTCAAAGCTGCCGCCGAATGAGGTGAAGATCACCACGGATGACAATTACCGCCGCATTCAGGCCAATGGCATTCCCGATCACACACCCGGACAGTTCCCCAACCGGCATAATCCCAACGTAATCGCGCCACAGATCTATGACTACAAGGTGCCGCTGCATCCGAAGGTCGCGGAGAAACCGGTGCCGTTTCACATGCAGCCCTTCGGCATCGCGGTGAATGGCGTTGTCTTTGATCCCTTCGCTGCGGAGTGGTGGCAGGGCAATCCGGCGAGCGGCTGGCAGTATGAACCGCATGGCGGGGCGATTGATCTCGGGCTCGATGCGAGCAACGCGCATGTGCAGCCCAATGGGGCCTACCACTACCACGGCATCCCCAATGGCATGATTGAGAAGATCAGCGGAGACAAGCCGCAGGTGGTGCTCGTCGGCTGGGCGGCTGATGGTTTTCCCATTTACGGTCCTTGGGGCTACAGCACGGCAAAGGATGGCGACAGCGCCTTGAAGAAACTCGATTCCAGCTATGCCATCAAGCAAGGCACCCGCCCTGCAGGCTCTCCCGGTGGCAAGTATGATGGAGCCTTTGTGCAGGACTACGAATACATTGAAGGCAGCGGCGACCTGGATGCCAGCAACGGCCGCTTTGGAGTGACTCCCGAATTTCCTCAGGGCACTTATTATTACGTGCTCACGAATGAGTATCCCTACGTGCCACGTCAGTTCGCAGGCACGCCGGATGCCAGCTTCGCTCGGCGTGGCCCACCCGGCGGCGGCTTAGGCCCACCCGGACGCGGTCGGCGTGGTGGCCCGGGAGGCCCCCCCGGCGGCCCGAGCATGCGCCCACCTCCAGGTTTCTTCCCGCCCCCGTTTTGATCTCGTCAGACGGTTGCATGCGTGATGGTCGCAGGCGATGGGCAGGAGATGACTGATCACCCGCTGCTGCGCCGACTGCCGAAATCCACCGACTGCTCCAATGACGAGCTGCTGGCGGGGTTTCTTGACTACGTGGCAGAGAAAAATCTGGAGCTCTACCCCGCGCAGGAAGAGGCCATCTTGGAGCTGTTTGATGATCGCAACGTGATCCTCAACACTCCGACGGGCTCGGGCAAATCGCTGGTGGCGCTGGCTCTGCATTTTCGCTCCCTCGCGAAAGGGCGCCGCTCCGTGTACACCTGCCCGATCAAGGCGCTGGTGAATGAGAAGTTTCTTTCCCTGTGCCGCGACTTTGGCCCTGACAACGTGGGCATGGCGACGGGAGATGCCACGGTGAACCGTAACGCGCCCATCCTCTGCTGCACGGCGGAGATTCTCTCAAACTACGCTCTCCGGGATGGAGCTGAGGCCCCCTTTCGCGAAGTCATCATGGATGAGTTTCACTACTACTCCGACCGCGAGCGCGGAGTGGCCTGGCAGGTGCCGCTGCTGACGATGAGCGACTCCCGCTTTCTGCTGATGTCCGCCACGATGGGCGGCTCCGATTTCTTCAAAGAGAAGCTCACCAACCTGACCAAGGCCGAGACCACCGTGGTGGCAGCGTATGAGCGGCCGGTGCCGCTGGAATTCAGCTATGCGCAGACGTCCGTGGATGTGACGCTGCAGGAGCTCGTGACGGCCAACAAAGCGCCGGTGTATCTGGTGCACTTCACGCAGAACGAAGCCGCGCAGGCTGCGCAGGATCTGATGAGCCTGAACTTCTGCACCGCCGCAGAAAAGGCATCGATCAAAGAAGCGATGCTGGGCGCGAAGTTCACCAGCCCCTATGGCAAGGAAGTGAAGAAGTATCTCAGCCACGGCGTGGGCATTCATCATGCCGGGCTGCTGCCAAAGTATCGCGTGCTGGTGGAGAAACTGGCACAGCGTGGCCTGCTGAAAGTGATCTGCGGCACGGACACCCTGGGCGTTGGTGTGAATGTGCCCATCCGCACCGTGCTGCTCACGCGCTTGAGCAAGTATGGCGGCGAGAAGGTGGCCACACTGAGCGCGCGTGACTTCCACCAGATCACCGGACGTGCCGGAAGGCGTGGGTATGACGATGTGGGCTACGTCGTCTGCCAGGCACCGGAGCACGTGGTGGAGAATGCGAAGATGGAAGCCAAGGCTGCCGGCGATGTGAAGAAGATGCGCAAAATGGTGAAGAAGAAAGCACCCGAGGGCTTCGTGGGCTGGAATGAAGACACCTTCAAAAAGCTGCAAAGCGCCGCACCGGAGCCGCTGATGTCGCGCTTTCAAGTCTCGCATGGCATGCTGCTTCAGGTGCTCAGCCGCAAAGGCGATGCCTGTGCCGCGATGCGTCAGCTCATTGCAGACTCGCACGAAACAACCAACGCGAAGAAACAGCACGAGAAGCGTGCCTGGGAGCTGTTTCGCGCACTGGTGCAGCGCAAGATCATCGAGATCATCCCCACCGCACAGCGTGACGAGGACGGCACCAAGCTGCGGCTCAATGTGGAGCTGCAGGAGGATTTCTCGCTGAACTACACGCTCTCGCTTTATCTCATCGACACCCTCGCGCTCATTGACCCCGCTTCGCCCACCTATGCGGCGGATGTGATGACCCTTTGCGAGTCCATCCTCGAAAATCCGGACATCATCCTGCGCCGTCAGCTCGATCAGGTGAAGGACGAGGCCATGGTGGCGATGAAGAACGAAGGCATCCCGTTTGAAGAACGCATCGCCAAGCTGGAGGAGCTGGAATACCCGAAACCCTGCCGCGACTTCATCTACAGCACCTTCAATGCCTTCAGTGAGGCACACCCATGGATCGGCCAGGAGAACATCCGGCCCAAAAGCATCGCCCGCGAGATGTTCGAAAACTTCCGCACCTTCAGCGACTACATCAACGACTACGAACTTCACCGCGCCGAAGGCGTGCTGCTGCGGCATCTCTCCGGCGTGCACAAGGTGCTGGCGCAGACCGTGCCCGAGAACTTCAAAACCGAACCCGTGCAGGAAATGGAGGCATGGATCGCCGGAGTGCTGCGCGGCACCGACTCCAGCCTGCTGGATGAATGGGAGCGTATGCGCGATCCCAACTTCAAGCCGGCTGAGCAGGAGGAAAAACCAGCCGAAGCGCCTGACATCACACGCAACAAACGCGAATTCACCGCACTCATCCGCACCGAGATCTTCCGCTTCCTGCGCCCCTTCTCCGTGGAAAACTATGCCGCTGCAGTCAGCACCGTCAGCAGCCCACTCAACGCCGAATCCCTGGAGGCTCTCATGGAGCCTTATTACGCGGAGCATGAACGCATCCGCCTCGACAACGAAGCCCGCAACGGCCGCCATACCTATGTGGAACCGAGCGAGGACAACAGCTCATGGCGCATCTGCCAGGTGCTGACAGATCCCGAAGAACTGAACGACTGGCAGGTGGAGTTCACCGTCGATCTGGCGCAGGCACGCGAGAACGGGAAGCCTTCGCTGACGCTGACAACCGTGCGAAAAATCGAGTAGCTAAAAATTGCCCTGTTCCTGTGGAACAGGAATCCTTGTGGCCCGGCAACAAGGCTACTTTTCCACCCTCACCGCCGAGTGCTTGTAGCTCGGCTGCCGACTATGAGGATCATAGGAGGCATGCGTCAGTTGGTTCACGCGGCTGTCATGCATCGGCAGAAACACCTCGCCGGGTGAGACTGTGGTGGTAAGCCGTGCTTTAACCGTGAGTTCAGCTCGCTTCGAAACGACGCGCACCATCATGCCATCACGCACGCCGAGACGGACAGCATCCTGCGCATTGAGATCCAGCATCAACTCTTCAGGAATCATTTTCGCCAGCACTGCGGATTTGCCGGTGCGCGTCTCCGTATGCCATTGCGCGCTGGTGCCGCGCCCGGTGATCAAAATCAA
Organism: Prosthecobacter sp. Pr1; assembly: GCF_057652315.1. Taxonomy (NCBI): domain Bacteria; kingdom Pseudomonadati; phylum Verrucomicrobiota; class Verrucomicrobiia; order Verrucomicrobiales; family Verrucomicrobiaceae; genus Prosthecobacter; species Prosthecobacter sp. Pr1. The sequence goes on from NZ_JBYFBS010000005.1 coordinate 330,381, forward strand.
CGGATACTCATTGCTGCACTGTTCCGGCGCGGCTTCCGGCGCATCAAAGACAAACTTCGCGCGCTTGTCCGGAGTGAAAAACTGTCCGTCCTCAAACAAGCGGCGCTCCCTCCAGCTTGAAGCTTCAAACTTGGAACTTTGAGCTCTGGAAAGCGGCCACTGCACACCGCCGGATTTGCGCAGCATCTCATGCCCATTGATGCCCGTGATGTCACAGGGCTGGTCTTCCGTGCAGCGCTGCAGCACGCGAAAGACCGCCTCCGGACTGCTCCATGCACGAAACAAGTCATCACAACCCCAGTAATGGGCGATGAGACGGAAGATGTGAAAATCCGCCAGCGCCTGACCCGGCGCACGATGAACTTTGGGACTGTACCCGATGCGGCGCTCGCTGTTGATGAAGCAGCCCTCCTTTTCACCCCAGCCCGCCGCTGGCAGCACCAGATGCGCACGCTTCGCCGTTTCAGTCGTGCAGTACATGTCCTGCACCACCACGAAGTCGAGCTTGTCGAGAATGCGGTTGATCTCGTTTTGATCAATCCACGAATGGCTCGGATTGGTGGCCACAAACCACAGCGCCTTCACCTTGCCTTCGTCAGCCGCTTTGAGGATCTGATCATATGCCATGCTGGGCCTGTCAGGAATACGCTCCACCGGAATGCCGGTGGCGGCGGCGACTTTCTCGCGATGCCGTGGATTGCGAAAATCATGCCCGCCAAGCAGATTCGTGGTGTTGGAGAAGAGGCGTGAGCCCATGGCATTGCACTGTCCCGTGATCGAATTGGCGCCGGTGCCGGGTTTGCCAATGTTCCCTGTCATCAGTGCCAGATTGATGATGGCTTGTGCGGTGCGGGTGGCTTGATGCCCTTGATTCACTCCCATCGTCCACCAGAACGAGACACGCGGTGATCCGGAGATGATGGTCTGCGCAAAATGAACGAGGCGATGCACACTAATGCCTGTTTCCTGCGAGACGCGCGCCGGATGGAAGTCCGCGAGGAAGCGCTGAAAGTCATCAAAGCCACTGGTGTGCTGCTCCACGAAGGAGGTGTCCACGCCGCCGTCGCGGATGATGAGATGGGCGAGACCGTAGAGGAGCGTGAGATCGCTTTTGGGCTTGATGGCATAATGTTGAGTGGCGGCCATGGCCGTCTCCGTGGTCCGTGGATCAACGACGATGATCTGCGGCTGGCGTTTGTTTCGCAGGACACGCTGCCACATGATCGGATGCGCGATGCACGGATTTGCACCGATGAAGACGAGCACATCGCTTTCTTCAAAATCAGCATACGTGAACGGAGGCGCATCAAAACCAAAGCTCTCCTTGTAGGCGGTAACAGCAGTGGCCATGCACTGGCGCGTATTGCCATCTCCATGGATCATGCCCATTCCAAACTTTGCCAGAGCGCCGAGGTAGGCCATCTCCTCAAACATGATCTGCCCGGTGCTGAGATAGGCGGCAGCTTCGGGCCCATGCTCATCGAGAACCCCGCGCATCTTGTCGCAGAAGTAGCGCAATGCAGTGTCCCAATCGACCTCCTTCCCATGCAGCAGCGGCATCCTGGCGCGATCCGGCGCGTCGAGCACACTTAGAGCCTCCCAGCCCTTAGGGCACGCGGCACCGAGGTTGACCGGATAGTCAGGATCTGGTGTGAGATTGACCGCTGCGCCATCCTTGAGGTGGACTTTAAGTCCGCAACCGGTGGAGCAAAAGCCACAGACCGCTGTCGTCGTCGCATCCGGCATCAGGTGGGATGGCACCTGCCCAAGGCCAAACTTCGCGGGTTCACGCACGAGATCGGCCGTGAGAGGGCCGGACCATTCTCGCAAGGTCATGGCAGGAAGTTTCATCATGGTCAGTTCCCCGGCATTTTTGAGCCTGCGGCGGCAGTGAAGAAATACAGCCTCTCCATCAACTGGCTGCCGAACGTGAGCAGCAGCGACAAGCTCAACATCCACCCCACCGAGGCCCCTGCGGCGATCATGACAGGGATCAACAAGCCAGTTGCAATGAGCAGCAGCCCTCGCGCTTCGATTTGCTTCGACAGGTGTTTCTGCAATACGCGCGCTGATTTGTGCCAGGCACAGTTCTCATCGTCCAAAGCCCGCCGATAACCGGAAATCTCCCAAAGCGACAAACTCCAACGACACACCAGCGAGAATGTCATGGCCCACGAAGCGATGACCATGCCGGTCCAGCTCCAAACGACGGCGCACAAGACGCCCCCCAGCAGCAACATCGTGCCGAGGAATTTGGTGGCGACATTCTGCATCGACCAAAACGGCCTGCGAGTGTCCACATACACCATCACCGAACACCACACGGCGAACGTGGCTGCTACTGCAGTCCCCGTGACAGCCAGCCTCATCCATTCCAAATTCCCCAGCCACCAGGTCACAAAGATAGCCTGCCCGCCTGCTGGCAAAGCACCAAAGGCCATGATCTCACGTGACAGCCATGATTTGCGCCAGCCAAGAAATGCCCGCCAGGCCTTCAATGGCTGCCCCAGATGCAGCGTGCTCAAAGCCACTCCCGCCAAGCCCACAACAAGGGCTGCTGCACTGGTGATGGCAGCCTGCTGCAAGGTGATCCAGTTCATCCACATGGCAATGGCGCAACCGATGAAGCCTCCGGCGCTCATCTGCGTGAGAACCAGCATCCATGCGAGCGGATCATGCCCATGATCCAGATCCAGACGGCCCGCATCCGCAGGTCTGGCGGTTGTGGGCGCAGGCTGTGTGGAAACATAGGTCGTCGTAGGCCGTGTGTAGCTCGAATCAAAGGCCCCCGTGATGATGCTGCCACGATCCGCCACCGCCTCGATTTTCACGACCTTGATTTTGATCGCTTCGTTGGGGCAGGATTGGACGCAGGCAGGCGCCTCCCCTTCAGCGAGGCGCCCCTGGCACATGTCGCACTTGCGCACGATGCCACGCTTCAGATTGAACTTCGGCACCTCATACGGACACTTCAAAATGCAGTAGCTGCAGCCGATGCACTGATCATCCAGGTGCCGCACAATGCCTGTGACAGTGTCTTTGTCATAAGCCAGCACCGGGCAGCCTTCCGCACAGGCGGGATCGACACAGTGATGACAGGCCGTGGTGACGGTTTGCAGATACGGCTGCTTCCGGGTGCCGACGAGCAAACCCATGTCGCGCCAGCTCTCCCCGTCATCGAGGCCATTCAGAGAATGGCAGGCTGCCACGCAGGCTTTGCAGCCGGTGCAGGCGTCCAGATTGACCTCAAATGCATACTGTTCACCGGGATCCGGCCTGCTCAGCGGGATGAGATGCGTGAAGCGATCACGCACTGATTTAGAATCGTATTCGTCGGAGAAAAGAGCGACAGGAGTGCGCAATGTCTGCTGCTCACGCAGTGCCGCGTCGATGATGCTGACGGCAGAGCCGCCAGCTGAGATCGAGCGCTCCAGATCGCATATCATGACTCAGAGCTGAACACCTCCTGCAGTTGACCGACCGTGTGCCGATTGCAGAAAGCATGAAAAGTTTCCTCTGCGCTGCGCTTGTCCAGATAGCCTTTGAGCATCGCCTCCAAAGTGGAACCGAGAGATTCGAAGGCCACGCCACTGAAGATCTGGCGGCCTATCTTGCGGTTCTCGCCGAAGCCGCCACCCACCGTGATGTGATAGCCCTCACCGCTTTCGGATTTCACCTTGGTGCCGAGCAGCCCGATGTCACCCATGAAATGCTGGGCGCAGGAGTGTGCGCAGCCGGTGAAGTGAATGTTCACGGGCCTGTCCAGCTTCACCCGCTTGTCGAGATACTCCATCATGGAGATGGCGTGCCCCTTGGTATCGGTGGCAGCAAACTTGCAGTACTTGTTGCCGGTGCAGGCTACAAAGCCGCTTTTGAGATTCGACTGCTCGCTGGGAAAGCCAAGCTTCTTCAGCGACTTTGCCACCGTGGCAGCGTAGGCCGCCTTGATGTTCGGAATGATGAAGTTCTGCCAGACCGTGAGCCGGATCTCACCAGAGCCATAACTGTCAGCCAGATCTGCAATGCGGTCGAGCTGCTTGGCGGTCATCTGCCCCACGGGAACGCTGGCACCGATGTAAACCAAGCCCTCCTGTTTCTGCGGAAACATGCCAACGTGTGAATGCCCCTGCTGGGAGAACTCGCGTTTAGCCTGGCACGGTGCCGTCGGCGCAAGGCGGGTGAGTTTGAACTTCAGCAGCTTCTCAGCTTCGGCCAGCACACCATCCAGGCCCTTGTCTTCAATGACATATTTGAAACGCGCCTTCTTGCGGTTCGTACGGTCGCCGAACTGAATGAAGACTCGCAGCAGCGCGACCATGACATCATTGAGCTGTTCCGGCTTCACAATGACACCCCAGTCACTGGCAAAGGTCTGATGTCCTGTGACGCCACCCAAAGCGATGCGGAAGTAAACTCCGGGCTCGATGCCTTCACTGTTCTCGCCGATCTTCACGGCACTGGCACCAATGTCATTGGTGTCTTCCACCGCTGAGATGAGGCCACCGCCATCATAGGCGATGTTAAACTTGCGCGGCAGGTCATAGAACTCCTTGGAAGCAATGATGAGCGTGGCGAGTTCGTTCACCAAAGGACGCACATCGATGAGTTCATGCGGATCATAGCCCGCACATGGGTTCATCGTGATGTTGCGAATGTTGTCCGCACCCGCACCTTTGGAGTGCAGGCCGCAGCCCTGGATGCGGCGCAGCACTTCGGGGCAGTTCTTCGGCTCGATGAGGCGGATCTGAAAATTGTTCCGCGTGGTGATCTGAATGTAACCCGTGGTGAGCTCACGAGCGATGGCAGCAAGCTCCCGCAACTGATAGCTCTTCACGATGCCGCCGGGAATCCGCAGCCGGCACATGTAGCCGTCTTTGACGGGATTCAGCCAGAAGAGTCCGTTCCACTTGTAGCGAAACACCGACTCAGGCTCGGGCTTGGAATTCCACCGTGCATCCATGACGAGCTGCTCGATGGCATCAAAAGGATGCAACTCACGTTTGATGCGCTCCTCCTTGGTCAGATCATCCAACGCGGGTCCGGCAGGCGCAGCAGCCGGTGCAGGCGCCAGATCACCAAAGGAGACTCCGCCTGCGGCAATGCCGGCAAAAAACCCTTCGAGATAGCGCTTCTGCTCACCGGAAAAATCGGTGTTCATCGGGAGCACAGCGGGAAGTGGTTCAATAGACATCGCGGGCATAGCGTTTCTCCTTTTTCATTTGGTTGACGTAGGCGGCGGCCTCCTCGGTCGTCTTGCCACCGGCGGTTTGGATGATGCTGTGCAGCGCATCATCGACATCTTTGGCCATGCGTTTGGCATCACCACACACATAGAAGTGCGCCCCCTCCTCCAGCCACTGCCAGAGTTCTGTGGCGGCCTGCAGCATGCGTGTTTGCACGTAGATCTTTTCTTCCTGATCGCGGCTGAAGGCGGTGTCCAGCCGTGTGAGGTGTCCTTTTTGCACCCACTCAATGATCTGGTCGTGGTAGAGGAAGTCGCTGGCGCGCTTTTGATCGCCAAAGAACAGCCAGTTTTTCCCCGAAGCCTGTGTCGCTTCTCGTTCTTCGAGGAAGGCACGGAACGGAGCGATGCCGGTGCCCGGGCCGACCATGATGACGGGCCTTGTGAGATCCGCAGGCAGGCGAAAATGGTTCGCTGCGTGGAAGTAGATGCCCGTGGTCTCTTCGAGTGGCAGACGATCCGCAAGGAACGTGGAAGCCACCCCCTTGTGAGAGCCCCCATCGCTGCTGTAGCGGACCGCTGCGACGCAGAGATGGACTTCATTCTCATGCTTCTTGATGCTCGAAGCGATGGAGTAAAGGCGAGGCTGCAGCTTGCGCAGATTTTCCACGAACGACGTGAGAGTCAGACTGGCTTCAGGCCCTTTTCCGTAGAGGTTTCTCACTTCGTAGTGATTGATGAGCGCCTCCCGTAGCGGTGCGCTGCCACCGTCAGGCAGAGCCACCACCGCCTGCGGATCAAAGGCGTGCGCAGCGATGACCGCATCCACCACTTCAGGGCAGTTTTGTACGAACACGCCCAGTGCGTCTCCGACCTCGTAGGTCAGATCGCTGCCGGTGAGCGAGAAAGCAATGTGTCGGGTGTCCTTGCTGCTGCCCCGGGTATTCAAAGGCACGTTGGCGATGAGCTTGGCTGGGAACGGCTTCTTTTTGCTATAGCCTGTCTCTTCTACCTCTGCTGCACCAACGACTGCGGCAGATGTCGCTGAGGAATCTCCGCTCAAAACGGTGAAAGCATTGGCACTCCACTTCTTCGCGAGGTCGTCGAACTCTACGTCGCAATCAACCCGGTCCACAATGCGCTTCGCGCCGAGTTCGGCGAGGCGTGTGTCGAGCTTCTTGCCAGCCAGGCAGAAAGTATCACCGTAGTTTTTGTCTCCTAGCGCGAGAATGCTGTACTGCACGCCATCCAGTTTCGGACTGCTGCCATTTTGATTGAGGCTGTCCCAGAAGGACACGGCATTGTCGGGCATGTCCCCTTCCCCCCAGGTGCTGGTGATGAGAAGGACGTTTTGTTCTTTGACAAGGTCGGCGGGTTGCAGCGAGTCGAGGCCTGCAGCGCGCGCTGCAAAACCCCGACCCGATGCTTCCCTGGCCAGCCGCTTGGCCAAACTTTCCGCATTACCGCTTTGACTGCCGAAGGCGATGAGCAAGGGTCGTTTTGTTTCCGCAGGTGCTGCACCACTGGCCGCAGCGCCACGATTGAGGACTCCAGCAAGGAACCCATTCAACCAGGCACGCTGCTCCACACTGAAGGGTGCATTTTCGGGAATGAGAGGAACGATTTTCATCTGTCAGAGCGGCTTGAGAATAATTGAAATTAGAAATCGATCTGCACCTGCACGTAGCCGAACTGGGCATTGCTCGCCGCGCCGGTCTGCTTCAGGTAATCACCAGCGATGAAGTAGCTGTAGCCGGTCAGAAACGCGACGTGAGGGTTGAGTTTGTAGCTCATCGTGATGTCAAATTCCTGGCCTCGGAAGCTACTGGCGTTATTGGCGGCGGTGCTGAGAGGGCGAACTTTGGTGGCACCATTGGCGCGATACCACGCGTCGGCATTGTTGGCGTTCCAGTAGAGGTGGTAGTCCAGCATCACCTTCATCTTGGGCGTCGGCATGAAGCTGAAATTCACCTGGGGGTTGTGCACATTCATCCAGGCCGTGGTATCCATGTAGCCGTAGAACAGATGGTTCGTCGGATACAGGTTCTGGAAGGTGCCGATCTTGCCGTCGTTCGGATCACCATCGCCGCTGGCATAATTGTATTGCAGGCCAAAACGTGGCTTCCATGCGTGTTTCAACCAGTTGTAACCTGCTCCCCAGTGGCCGGCGTAGGCGGTGAGAGAACGACCGCCCACCTTGCCGGTTTGGAAGTCCATCTCGGTGTCATAGTCAAAGCCGTTCAGCTTCTTCGGATCGCCTTTCCACAGCGTGCCAAGAGTGACAAAGCTCGTTGAGCCAGTCGGTGCGCCGAAGTTTGCCGTGCCGTCATCCCGATTGTGAAACACATAGAAATCCGTGGTGGTGTTGAAGGGCACAAAGAGCGTGCTCAGGTAGATCCCGCTCATGAAGGCATTGCGGTGATCTGCCTGGTCAAGGAGGTCCGACTTGTTCCACTTGTTGTTGGCAAAGTTCACCGGGCTGGCGGTGAAGAGATCAAGAGACCACTTGCTCGCGGTGTAGCGAAACTTAAAGGCGTCAAAAGTGCGTGCCTGATTGGCCCATTCCAGCGGCCCCAGGAGACGCTGATCGCCATAGGACAGGAACTGGCGGCCGAGGACGGAACTGAATCCCTTTTTGAGATTGCCGATCTGGATGTAGGCCTTGAGGACATCAAAGACATCATCGCCTTCAGCGCCGTTCACTCCGATCTGGCGCGCCCGGCTGCCGCCGATTTCACGTACGTCCTGCCCTTGGACATAGAGCTTGAGCCATGGATTCAAATCATACCCAAGCCCCAGACGAAAACGCTGGAGCAGCCAGGCAGCGTCCTGCGGACTGTTGACTGCGCCGTTGAAGTCGAAGTTATTGTCTCGGATTTCGTAGCGCATCTTTTCCTGCACATCGACTGTCAGCTTGCCCATTTTCATGGGAGCGTAGGTGGGCGGAGGAGGAGCCAGCGTGAAGCCGGGGACAGGCGCTGGGGCGGGAGCCGTGGTTTTCGGAGCGGGAGTTTGGGCGAGTGCGAGCGATGAAGTCGCGAGCAAAAGCGTGAGTAGCCTTTTCATGTGGGTATGGGAGGGGTGCGTTGTTAATTCGGCTAAGCGGCGGCTGCAGGGAAAGGGGCGGCATGGGTGGCCAGTTCGGCGGCCATGTCTGGAGACGGGACAAACTTCGGATCGCGGCTGGGGCGGATGTGTGATTTGTCGTTGAGGAAGGTGATGAGGCGCTCGCGCAGCTCGTAATAGCGCGGATCTTCCATGATCTGTTTTCGGTTGCGTGGGCGCTCGAAGGGGATCTGCAAAATGTCACCGACTTCCGCCTCAGGTCCGTCCGTCATCATCACGACGCGGTCAGAGAGGAAGATAGCCTCATCCACATCATGCGTGACCATAAGCGTGGTGATGCGGTTGCGGCGCCACAGTTCCAAAAGCACCTCTTGCAACTCATAGCGAGTGAGCGAATCGAGCATGCCAAAGGGCTCGTCGAGCAGCAGCATTTTGGGCTGCAGGGCAAATGCGCGCGCAATGCCCACGCGCTGGCGCATCCCCTGGGAGAGTTCACCGGGATGCTTGTGCATCGCATCGCCAAGCCCCACGATGGTGAGGTAATACTCCGCCATCTGACGACGCTCCAATTTGCTGGCGGTGAAGTACACCTGGTTCACACCGAGCATGACGTTTTCAAAGGCCGTCATCCATGGCAGCAGGCAGGGCGACTGAAACACGATGCCACGATCTGGACCGGGACCGCTGGCTTCACGACCGGCAAGGATCATGTTCCCCTGGCTGGGATCGCTCAGGCCTGCGACCATCATAAGCACGGTGCTTTTGCCGCAGCCGCTGTGACCGATGAGCGTGGCAAACTCGCCTTCCTTCAGTTTGAGATTGAAGTCTTTGACGATCGTCATCGGCCCCTTTGGGGTGTCGTAGGTCTTCCACAGACGATCCAGTTCGAGCATGGGGAGGATCGCGCTCATGCTGCCACCTCCACTTCTTCACGCTTGTTGTCACTGCGGCGCTTCGGCCCGGTGCGATTGAGGAACTGCAGCGAGTTGGTGTAGGTGAGGTCTTCGGGCAGGATATCAGGCAGGCTGATTTGCACTGAAGACTTCACTTTGTTGCGGCCTTTGGCGTCCAGCAGCGTGCAGATGAGTTCGGCGCGCAGTTTTTTGAATTTGGGATCGTGATTGATCGCCTTGCGATCACGCGGCCGCTCAATGTCCACGATCATGGTCTCACCGAGTGTCGCGGGCGATGTAGGCAGCAAGGGAATCACCTTGTCAGCCACCAGGATGGCTTCGTCGGGGTCATTGGTGATCCAGATGACCGTCGTTTTATTCTGCATCCAGATGTCGCTGATCTCATCTTGAAGCTGGGCGCGTGTGAGAGCATCGAGTGCGCTCAGGGGCTCGTCCATGAGCAGCACCTTGGGATTCATGGCGAGCGTGCGAGCCACTGAGACGCGCTGGCGCATGCCGCCGGAAAGCTCCTTGGGCAGCTTGTGTGCCGCATGGCTGAGTTTCACCATGGCGATGTGTTTCGCGATGTGCTCTTTGCGCTGCTCAGGAGTCCAGTCCTTGAAGACCTCATCGACGGCGAGCGCAATGTTCTCCTCCACTGTGAGCCAGGGCAACAGAGAGTAATTTTGGAAAACCAGGCCACGATCTGGCCCCGGCTCTGTGATCACCTTCCCCTCAATGAGGGCCGTTCCTGTGTCAGGTTTGACCAGGCCGGAGAGCAGATTGATCAAGGTCGATTTACCCGAACCCGAATACCCAACGATGACGACGAACTCGCCTTCCTCGACGGAGAGATTGATGTTCTTGAGAACCTCCGTGCGGCTGCCCGGAAGCCCAAAGCCTTTGGAGGCACCTTTGATTTCGATAAGCGGCATATCTGGATCAGAGTTGAGGGTTAAGCGGTTTTGAACCGCGATTCGACGACGCTCATCAGGCGATCGAGCACGTAGCCGACGACGCCGATGGTGAGGATGCAGAGAATGATGTGGGCGTAACTGTTGGCGTTGTATTGCTGCCAGAGGAAGCCTCCCACACCGGGTGTGCCGGTGAGCATTTCCACCGCCACGATCACAAGCCAGGCGATGCCGAGGCTCAGGCGGAAGCCCGTAAACATGTATGGCAACGTGGCAGGAACCAGGACCTTCCAAAGCGTCTTTGATTTGGAGAGCTTGAGCACCTTGGCAACATTCAGGTAATCCTGCGGCACAGCACGCACGCCGACGGCGGTGTTCATCACCGTGGGCCACATCGCACAGATGGCGATGGTGAAAAGTGCTGCGGCATCAGAGGCACCAAAGGTCGTGCGCCCCTCACCATTCACAAACTTCACCCCGCTGAAGAGAATCATTCCCAGTGGCAGCCAAGCCAGCGGTGAGACCGGCCGCAACACTTGAATGATGGGATCAAAGGCTGTGGCAAACTTCTTCGAAAGACCGAGGCAGAAGCCAATCGGCGTACCAATAACGAGGGCAATGAAGTAGCCCTGCACCACGAGAACCAGAGACATCCAGGTGAACCGCAAGATGCCCTGATCCAACTCTCCACGCTTGGCAAACGGCTCCGTGATGTAGAGCTTGCTTGCCGTCCATGTCTCGACCGGAGTCGGGAGATCGGCGGATAGGCCCGCGCGTTTGGTGACTTTGATCTTGTCACCGAAGTCATCGATTTTTTCAGTGATGACAGACTTTCCGGCAATGAGATACCAGAGAAGACAGCAGACCAAGATCGCGCCGAGAGGCAGGATGATGGAGTCGAGTTTGAAGCGTTGGATCAGGTGCATAATGCGGCTATGCGGTCTGGGGTTAAGCTTTGAGCGTTTTCACCGCGAATGATGCGGCATAGGCTTCGAGGTCGGTCTTCGGATCGAAGGTGACACCGTCGAAAAGCGTTTCGGGCTTTTCATCGGCACCACCATGAGTGTAGCCGATTTCCTTCATGGCCTCTTCGTAGATGTCAGAGCGCATGACCTGCTTGGCGACACCTTCGTAGTCAGGAGCACCATCCACAAAGCCCCAGCGGCGGAGCTGAGTGAGCCACCACTTGGCATACTTGGCCTGCGGGTAGTTGCAGTTGCGATCACTGAAGATCATGTAGTTCGGGTCCTTGAATTTGCGACCGTCACCCATGTTGTACTTGCCTTGCAGACGCCCCAGGATGGCCTCGGGCGGGCAGTTGATGTAGGTCGCAGCGCTGACGATGTTCGCCTGCTCTTCGCGGTTCTCCATCTTGTCGAGCCAGACACTGGACTCATGCAGCGCCTTGAGCACCGCTTTGACGGTCTTCGGATTTTTCGCCGCGTATTCCTCCGTAAAAGCACAGACTTTTTCTGGATGATCTTTCCACATGCCCTGCGTGGCGATGGAGGTGTAGCCAATGTCCTCGGCGATGGTCTTCGCGTTCCAGGGTTCACCCACGCAGAAGCCGTCCATCTTGCCGACCTTCATGTTAGCCACCATCTGAGGCGGCGGCACAGTGATCAGGGAAACATCTGCTCCAGCGCCTGCAGCATCGCCGGGATTGATGCCGCCTGCGGCAAGGTAATAACGCATCCACATCGCATGTGTTCCTGGTGGGAACGTCATCGCAAAGGTGAGAGGATTGCCTTTCGCCTTGGCCTCATCCACGAAAGGCTTCAGCGCCTTTGGATCGTCAGCCACTTTGCCCTTGAAGGTGTTGGCAAGCGTGATGGCCTGGCCATTGCGGTTGATGATCCACGGTGCGATCATCGCCTTCTTTGGCGCGCCGCCCAGGCCCATCGTGCTGGCGATCGGCATGCCGAGCAGCATGTGAGTGGCCTGGATATCGCCATTGTTTAGTGAATCACGGATCGCCGCCCAGCTGGCGCCTTTGCTGACGGTGGAATTAATGCCGTATTTTTTGAACAGTCCTTTTTCGTGAGCCACGACGATGCTGGAACAATCGGTGAGAGCGATCATGCCAAACTTCATGTCGGGTGACTCGGGAGAATCATCGGCATAGGCGGAGCCGATCCAGCCCTGAGGCAGACCGGAGAAAAGAGCACCGAGACCGGCGGTGGTGCCGGTGCGCAGAATGGAACGACGGGTGAGTGGAGTGGTGGGATTCATGCTTGAGCGAGTTTGGAGCGTTTGTTGGATTTGGCGGGGGTGCGGGCGGCAGCTTTGGCTTTGGGAAATTGGAGTTCGGCAGTCCACGCTTCGAGCAATGCGGTGGCGGCGTCTGTGTATTGACTGCTGGTCAGCAGACCGTGTGCGATGAACTGATCGAGCAGCCAGCGTCCGCGCTCACTCACGGGCAGGTTGGCGTCACGACGGTGGAAGATGTGGAAATCTGTGACTGCCACGGATTTGTCGAAGCCGAGATCCAGCGGGCCGACCAGCGAGCGTTTCAGGATCTTCTCAGAACCGGAGAAGTAGCCGCTGTCAGCAAGAACACGTGCAACCTCGGGGCGATTTTCCTTGGCATCACAAAACTCGCAGGCCTCTTTCAAGGCGTTGATGATCGCCTGGAACTCTGCAGCATGGGCACCTACAAATCGCTCGGTGGTGAGCAGGACTTTTTCAGGGTGCTCAGGGGCGAGCTGTTCACTGGTGGCAGCGATCCAGCCGATGCCTTGATCCACAGCGTAAGAGTTCCAAGGTTCACCGACGCAGTAACCATCAATGAGACCTGCCGCCAGGCTGGAAGCCATCTGCGTGGGCGGCAGCGCGACGATGCGCACGTCTTTTTCGACATCAATGCCGCCTGCCTGCAGCCACTTACGCAGGAGAAAATTGTGGGAGGAATAGCGGGACACCATGGCAAAGGTGAAGCGGCGGCTGAAGGCGCTGCGGATGAGCTTTTTCAAGCTGGTGGCATCACGCACGCCACGGTTCCACAGATCCCGGCTGAGGGTGATGGCATTGCCATGCAAATTGAAGACGAAAGGAGCGACCACCCGGCATGGCGGACCGCTGATCCCGAGACGCATGGCCAGCGCCAGACCAGCAATGGCGTGCACTGCATCCAGCTGACCGTAGAGCAGTTTTTCCCGGATGGTGGCCCAGCCAACCTCACAGCTCAGCTCGACATGCACACCATGCTTGCGGAACAGATCCATCTTCCTGGCCACCAGCAATGGGGCGCAGTCAACCAAGGGAATGAACCCGATGCGGACTGGTTGAACGACCCCGGCTAATGTGGATTTTTGGACTGTGGAGAGCTTCTGCATGCACCGACATATCAGCATCAGGCGAGCCACGTGCCAGAATTTCGCCAGAAACAAGGCGCAATGTTTTTCAATTGATGTATGAATCGCATTCATGGATCAAGCCATCGACACCCGACAGCTCCGCGCCTTCGTCCGCCTGGCACGCAGCGGCAGCTTCACGCAGACCGGACGCGAACTGCACCTCACGCAGAGTGCTGTCAGTCATGCCATCAAGTCCCTGGAGACAGACCTCGGCAGCCGGCTGTTTCACCGCCAGGGCAAGCACGTACACCTCACGCATGCAGGGCGAGAGCTGCTGCCCCATGCAGAAACGATCCTGCAGTCCATGAGCCACGCACGGGCGGTGCTCGGAACGCTGGACCAGATGCCGCGTGGCAAATTGAAAATCGGCTGCACCACGGCGGCGGCCCAGTTCATTTTGCCCACCGTGCTGCGTGAGTTCAAAGAGTCCTTCCCTCTTTATGAAATCAAGGTCACCTGCGGAGAAACCCCGGACACGATCGAGCGGCTGGTGAGCAATGAAATCGACCTCGCGGTCAGCCTGCGTCCGCTCGATGTTTCGCGCATGAACTGCCACGCCATCTTTGATGACGAGCTGGAGTTTCTCGTCTCTCCGCTGCACCGCTGGGCTCAGACGCGGCCAAAGCTGAAGGATGCAGCAAACGAGACCTTCATCGTTGCGAGCCGCAACAGCATGAACTTTTCGATGATTCAGGAATACTTTCTCAAGAACGGCGTGCGTCTGAGCTCATTCATCGAACTGGGAAGCTCCGAGGCCACGGTTGAACTGGCCAAGCTGGGCATCGGCGTGGCGATCGCCGCACGCTGGATTGCGCGTGCTGAGATCGAAGCCGGGCAGTTGATCGCACTGCCGCTGCCGAAAGCCAAACTCAAACGCCGCTGGATTGTCTCCACCCTCAAGAACCGCCCGCTAAACCTGCCCGAGCGCACGTTCATCGGTCTTTGCGAGGAAGTGGGCCGGCGGATGAGCAACGACAATCTGTGAAAGCGCCGAGCAGACTTCGAGCAAGCTCCGCCGAAGATCTGCAGCGTGCGCCGCCAGCTCGCGCTGCTCGCGTTCATATTGAGCACGACCTTCCACCGTTTCGATTTTCACCGGTTCATAGCCGAGAGAGCTCAGATCATAAGGGCTTGCCCGCATGTCGAGATCCCGGCCCTTGAGCGCCAGTTCAAAACACTTGCCGATCAAGTCGGAGCCGGTCCAGGGCCAGAGCTTGGAAGACCACTTGTACAAATCCATGTTCGCATGCAGGCAGGCGGCCTGCTCGAGTTCAGGACGAGAATCAAGCGTGGGCTGCAGGACATTCAATGGCCGTGCATCCGGCGTAAAAAAACGAAAGGCATCATAGTGTGAGCAGCACACGGGAAGAGACTCCACAAAGGCGGCGACTTCATTCGGTGGCAGACGCAGTTCATAGCCTTGATGCCGCACCTGCTGCACCGACTGACGGTACACCATGGCCCACTCATGCAACCCGAAGCAGGTGAACCTCCCTGCCCTGCCGAGGATGCGCGTGCAGAGCATGGCCACCCAGGCGGCAAATTCGCGTTCCCGCTGCATGAAACGTCTCGCATCCACACGCAGCAGTCCCTTTTCACAAACGAACCGTTCGCTTTGCAACCATGGACATGCTTCGAGATCTGCGCTGGTGACTTTCAAGCCCACACCGTATGGCGGCACCCACTGCTTGAGCTTCGCCGGCGCAAAGCTGTAATAGGTGAAGAGGAAATCATGTACCGGATGTTTCGCATCTCGGCTGCGGCGGGCCACAAAAGCATCCGCATGCGCGGTCACGCGCGCGTCATGCTCATGCATGCGCTGCCGCCACTCTTCCCTGCTCCAAATAATCATGGCACCAGCAGTGTCGCGAGTCCAAGAAAGGTGCCCATGCTGATCACATCCGTGGCGGTGGTGAGGAAGATGCTGGATGCGGTGGCTGGATCAGCGCCAAATTTCCTCAGCAGCAACGGAATCAACGCGCCGCTCAAGCCGCTGACGACGCAGCTGAAAGTCATCGCGACCCATACCACAAACGCCAGCATGAGCGCGTTGGGATTGTGATTCATGCGTGCATAGATCCCCATGCCGATGCCGGCGGAGATACCCACCAGCATGCCATTGTACAAACCTAGCAAACCTTCCTTGATCACGAGCCGGCGTTCATCTCCCGGTTTCAGATCCCCCAGCGTCATGCCGCGCAGGGTCACCGCAAGCGCCTGGCATCCCGTGTTGCCAGACTGCCCGGCAAGAACCGGCAGAAACGCGGCGAGCAGCACGAGGCGGCCAAGAGTCCCCTCAAACACCCCGACAACCGTCGCTGCGATGAAGCAGGTGACGAGATTGATCTGCAGCCATGGATGGCGGAAACGCAGGCTGCGCAGCAGAGGTGTGGAGAGTCGCTCCTCCTTTTCCACCCCCACCATTGATCCGACCTGGGCACTGATTTCGATGGCACGCGCCTCAAACAAGGTCTGCCCGCGCACCAAGCCCAGCAGGATGCCGTCTTTGCTGCATACAGGATAGACGGGATAGTGCTTGTTCACGACCAGCTTCATCGCCTCGGTTAGCTCCATGTTGGGATCGAGCTTGAAGGGATCCCGCACCATCACGTCTTTGAGCCTGGCATCCGGCTCGGCGAGCATTAGATCGCGCATCACCAGCAGGCCCAGCAGGCGCCCTTGTTCATCCGTGATATAACCGTAGGTGATAAAGGCCTTCTTCGCGAGCTTGCGCACTTCTTCAATGGTGTCGCGCGCGCTTGCGTCAGGGCGGAAGACTGCCACCGGCTCCTCCATCAGCCAGCCGACACTGTCTTCGGGATGTTCGCGGTTACTGGCCCACTGCCTGGCCTTTTGCAAAGGCACAAACGTCATGGCGGCAGTCCGCGGCTCTTCCTGCATTTCCTCAAGCACGTGCTGAGCCACCATGGGGTTCAGCTGCTGCAGCACCTTGGCGGCGTCTTCGCCAGAGGCTTGCTCCAGCAGATCAGCGGCGTCATGCGCCCCACTTTGAGATACGGCGTCGAGCAGGGATTCAGAAGACGATTTCATACTGTAAGAAAAGCGTAACCGAACCGTCGGCGCTTGTCATCGCCAACGCGAAAAAAACCTCGCACTAGGCGCGCAGACGGGCACATTCAGCCCATGTCCCTGTATGACCGCGACTACATGCGTGAAGGACCGCCACGTTCCGTTGCCGGAATGGTGCGGGATTTTACGGCATTCCACGTAATCCTTGGGATCAATATTGCGGTGTTCGTCATGCAGTTCGTCTTTGAGACCGGCTGGGTCCGGCACCCCCTGACGGGGGAGATGTACATGCCCCTGGGCGGCGTGAGCGTGCACGAACTGATGCGTGGCAATGTCTGGACGCTCTTCACCTACATGTTTGTGCATGGCAGTGTGGTGCACTTTGCCCTGAACATGATGATGCTGTGGTTCGCCGGGCGCGGGGTGCAGCACCTGTTTGGCAGCCGCCATTTCACCCTCATCTATATTTTCTCCGGCGTGGTGGGTGCCGCCACGGAGATGGCCGTGAATGGCTTTGTGACAGGTGACATGACCACACCGCTCGTGGGCGCTTCGGCGGCGGTTTTTGGCTTGCTCATGGCGCTGGCGGTGGTTCTGCCGGATGAAAAAATCACTGCGTTCATCTACTTCATCATTCCCGTGCAGCTGCGCCTTTGGACCCTGGCCAAAGGCTTGTTCATCATCCAGCTGGTCTTTGGCCTGGCCGGCATCCTGTTTCATGTCCTGCCCGAGGGGATGCAGATCGCTTACTTTGCGCACCTTGGCGGCGCGGCACTGGGCTGGTTTTATGCACGCAGCCTCGGCTATGGCGGCAGACCACTGACTTACGCCAGTCAGTGGCAGCCGACACAGTACCGACAGCCGCGCAAACCGGCCATGGCCCGTTCGCGTTCACGGCCGGCAAACGAACTCGAAATCGACACGGTTCCCCTGGCCTCACAGCGGCAGCTGGACTCGGTGGAAGCGTGGATGGAGGAGGTGGTGAATCCTCTGCTGGATAAAATGAACCTGCACGGGAAAGACAGCCTCACGGCGGAGGAGTTGCTCACTTTGGAACGAGCCAGCCGGGAAGTGGATCGCCGCCGGCAGGCCAAAGGTGGCTGAAACAGCACCCCGTCCCATGCTTCCCACACGTTCCGCACGTCTGGCCGCCTTGCTCCTTTTGGCCCTGCTGTTTGGCTGGACGGTACGTTCCAGCCGCAAAGGAAAAACGACCAACCTTCCGCCACCAGCTCCCATCGCGGTCCCGCTTCACGAAACGCCGCCCAGCAGCTTTCCTGACGAGTGATCGCTTTCAGCCGTCTTTCCCTCTTCTGAATTCGTAAGTCTCTTCCCATGTCCATCGCCACCCGCAAAGGAGACCAAGGCCAGACCGACCTGCTGTTTGGCTGTCGTCTCGCCAAATCCCATCCTCGAGTTCACGCCCTTGGTGCGGTGGATGAACTGAACGCCGCCCTCGGCCCCCTGCGCATCGCCGCTGCACGCGAGGAGACGCAGCAAATCGTACCCAAGGTGCAGCGCTGGCTCATTGAACTCATGGGAGAGCTGGCCACACCGCCTGGCGAAGAAAGCCGCTATGCAGCCACTCATCCCGATCGCATTTCCACCCCCAACGTCGACTGGCTGGATGAGTGGGTGGCAAAGCTGGAGGCTGGTGGCGCGCTCAAGTTCAAAGGTTGGGCGCTGCCCGGCGAAGCCGGTGTGATGAGCGGTGCCTATGCCGATCTCGCCCGCGTGGCCTGCCGCCGTGCCGAGCGCAACGTCATCGATCTGCAAGGCACAGCCGATCATGTGCCCAATGAAGAGATCATCCGCTTCCTCAACCGCTTGTCTGATGTGCTTTGGCTGCTGGCACGGTGGGAAGAGCAAGTGGCCTCTCCATCCTGAGGATGTGGCGACTTGTCTGACAGCTTTGCATCAGCATGCTCAGCCATGAGGCTGGCAGGCAAAAAAAACGGAGTGATGCATGGCATCACTCCGTGTTGGAACAGTCTGTTGCTTCAGCTTATTTCGGGGCGTCAGCCGCTGGCTTGGCAGGTTCTGCCGGCTTGTCAGGCGCTGGTTTGGCGGGCTCTGCCGACTTGTCTGTAGCTGGCTGGGCGGGTTTTGTGCCCGTGGCGGGGTTGGCATCAGGAGACGGGGCCGGCTTGAGTTCGGTCTTGGGAGCTGATGGCAGTGGCACAGCAGGCGTGGTCGCGCTGATGGGGGGGGTGGGATTCGCCGCTGGAACGGCGGGAGCCGCAGAGCTGCTTGAACCGGCTGGAGGCTGGACCATGTTCAGGCCGGGGATCATCTTCTTGATATCAGGCAGCCCTGACGGACTGGCATTGCCACCTGCGGCAGGAGGCTGCTGCTTTGCCGGCGCAGGGGCGGCGAGGATTTCAGAGCGCTTTTTCAGAAGGCTGCTGACGGTGTATTCCGTGACTTCATAGACCCAGCCTTCGAATCTCTTCTCGTTGGCCAGCTTCTCTTCCAGCTTCTTCTTTTCTTCGGCGAAAGCTTCGTCGTTTTTCTTTTTGTCTTCAGGTTTTTCGTCCTTCACGGCGGCACGCTCCTTGGAAAGTTCGGCGCTGACACTCATGGTGAGGTAGTATTTATCTCCCTCACCCTGCCCGGCCTGCTTCACTGCCTGGATGCTGTAGGTGAAGCCATCAAAGGTGAAGAGCTTTGCCTTCACTGCATCCTTCATGGTGGCGGCTGCTTTGTCTTTGCTGAGCACGTCATTGAAGGTGGAGCTGGAGAGCAAGGTGCCAAGTGAGACCTTGCCAGCGTCAATGCTTTCACCGGGCCCTGCGCCATCAAGAGTGAAATCTGCCTTGTCATCTGTGCGGGAGGCTTTCCAGGAGTCAGCCGGTTTTGCAGCGGTGATTTCGACAGACTTCAGCCTCTGCACATCAAAAAAGCCCTTCGCCAGCCAGGCGTCTGGCTTGGTCACCAGATCAGGCAGCTGGTCATTGATCTCCCAGATGGTGTCCTCACCTTGGATGCGGATAAAGCGGTTGCCTTTAGGGCCGCCGAACATCTGCATCTGATCATTGTTGGACCCGCCGGAGCTGTTCACCTGCCCGCCCAGCACAAAGGAGTATTTCAGAGCATCCTTCTCGTCGAACAACTCGACGAGAGTGCCCGCGCCGGAGGCTGTGGCATTGCCGGGAGAATTCACCCCCACCTTGCCCCAGGAATCCTTGCCGATATGGCGGCCACCTTTGATCTTTTCATACTTGAGGCTCAGCAGCGCGGTCTGAAGCTTCTCTTTCTCCACGGGATATCCCGCACGCTCAAGGACGACCCAGGTGTCATTCTGGACAGCGAGGGTAGCCTCAGACTTGTCCTCCTTGATTCGGATTTTTTTGATGCCGTTGATGTCAAATTCCGGGAACAGCAGCTCCCGCAATTTCACGTTCATGGCGGAACGATTCAGACGCGAGTTGCGCTTGTTGGACTGAAAATAAGCGGTGCCAACGATGGCAACGAGTAAAACCAAAAGGATGACGATCTTCTTCATGGCGTTGAGGAAAAGAACAGTGCTTAAAACGGGTTTTGAATGAAAATCAGGCCGCCGCTGTGCGGGTACGGCGTTGCATGGCGAAAACAAGGCCCACCACGCCAACCAAAAGAGGCACGACGAGGACATTGAGGGTCTTGATCAGAGTCTTGCGGAACTCCACCTCCTTGTTGACCTCTTTACGGATGTTCCGAACCTCCTTGTCGATGGTCTTCGAATTTTTCTCCATCTCTTTGATGTTGTTCATGGTGCTCTGGTCCACGATCAACGCACCCTTCTTCAGGTCGAGCTGAGGCCGTGCTTTGCTGAGCTTTTCCGCCAGTGCCTGACGTTCCTTCTCCAACTCGATGAGCTGCGGGCGGTATTTTTCCTCAACCGTCTCACGCATTTCCTTCAGCTTGATGAAGGGGCGGACCGGAGACTTGCGATTGCGAACCTGAATGAGGTCACCACCGCCGACGAGCACTTCAATGGCGTTGAGCACCATGGGCAGGTTGCCGCCATTGGTGATGAGGCCGACTCCAAGTTCACCCTGCTTCAGGCAGAAGGCATCATAGAGCATGTCGGCATCCGAAAAGAGAATGACATTGCGCTCACTGTCTTTGGACTCTTTGAGCGAATTGTCTGCTTTCTTTTCTGGCGTCTTCGCCGCTGCTGCAGCTGCTCCTGGGGCGCTGGCATCCTGCTCAGGCCCGCCAGTCTCTTTGGATCCAGCCGCCGCTGCAGGCTTGCCATCGGGGAAAGCCGTCTTGAATTTGCCGGCGATGCGCACACCGAGAACCTGCTTTTTGCCGCTGGCGGTAAAGTTCACCATGGGTTCGCGGCGCAGCTTGTCAGCCGCTGCCGTGTCGATGAGTTCCGAAGCCTCGGAACTGGAGGCAAGCGTGATCACATCAAGCCCTTCCTTGCGATCAATGTTCAAGACACCGGCGTTGATGAGGGTGAAGGCCTGCAGGCCGGAAGTCACACGGTCATCTTGATTGATGGCTTTGCCGGGGAGCTGCAGAGCCGTCGGCATGAGGCGTCCTTGAAGGTTGCCTTTGTAGTTCATGTCCGCCAACACCATGTCTTTCTGGTAGCCGATGCCCCAGGCCTTGAAGAGATTTGGCAGGTCAGAGGAAGTGTTGATCATGTTGCCCGGCTGGCCGGTCATCGGATTGGGCTGGCTGCTCATGGCCTGAGCGAGCAGGCTCTGCGGATCCACAAAGGCAACCACGTTGCCGCCACCGAGGAGGTATTGGTCGATGGCAAACTCTGCGGTCTTGGTGATGTCTGCCGGATGCACCACAAGAAGCACGGTGATGTCGCTGTCGATTTTATCAGTCGTCATTGGCACCTCACGCACCTCGTAGTCAGCCCGAAGCTGCTGGATGATCGCCCAGGCTTCCGGTCCGCGCTGCTGCTGGAACGGCATGGAAGGCACCCCGCCGATGGGCATGGCGCTCATGAGACCGATGACCGTCTTGGTGGGCTTGATGACCTTCGAGATCGCACGGGACACATCGTATTCGAATGCCGTGGCATCTTCAGGATTGAGGAAGGGCAGGACTTCCTTGCGGTCGAGGCACTGGACGGTGAGTCCCAGATAAATCTGGTCGCCTTCCTGATTGACCTGCATGCCACGAATTTCGTCGTCCTTCGCCTTGTCTTCATCATCCGTGTCCGGATTTGGATGGATGACTTCCAGGGAAACGCTGCCGTTGCTTTGCTTCTCATATTCCAGCAGCAAGTCCTCAATGGAGCGTGCGTGAGGCTTGAGGATGTTCGGCATCACCCGGTCATCGTTCGTGGCATAGAATTTGATCGTCACCGGCTCGTCGACGTTGATCCGGCTAAGAATGTTTTTCGTGCCCTGCGAGAGGGTAAACAAACCGTCCTCGGTCAGGTCGAGGCGAAGATTGCCAAATCCCACCCCGCCAACGAGAAAGTTGAGGGCGAAAATGACAGCAATGATCAACAGTGTGGTGACGCCGGCTGCGGCGTTCTTGTTGGAAGCACTCATGATGAGATAAAAGATTGGTTGAAAAGGAAAGCTCGGCGGGAAATCAGGCACGCTTGGAGCGGAGACCCAGGTCGGTCACCAGCAGCGCCACAACGATGACTGATACAAAGTAGAGCACGTCACGCAGGACGAAGATGCCCTTGGTCATTTCAAAAAAGTGATCCATGAAGCTGAAGTAGCTGATGAATCGTACGATTCCTTCCATCCCGTTAGGGACAGCGTTCACAACCGTCTGAGTCAGGCCAGGATCGCCGATGAGGGCGATGACCAGACAGAAGGCGACACTGATGATAAAGCACACGACCTGGCTGCGCGTGAAGGCGCTGATGGCCGACGTCACCGCCAGACATGCCATGGCATACAGGTAGCTGGCCACATAACCACTGATGATAGGGCCGCTGTCAGGATCGCCCAGATAGGACACGGTCCCCACGATCAGAAAGGTCAGAGCCAGGCCAATGAGCCAGATCACTGCCGCCGCCAGAAATTTGCCCACAATCGCCTGCCATGGGGAGACCGGCATCGTCATGAGCAGTTCAATGGTTCCCAGGCGGTGCTCCTCTGACCACAGGCGCATGCCTACAGCAGGAGCCAGCACCGTGTAAATCCACGGATGCCAGACAAAGAAACGTGTGGCCAGTGAGACGTCGTCACTGTCCAGCAGGCGGGAGAAAAAGAACGTGAAGCCATTCGTCGCCAGCAGGAAGATGACGACGATGACATAAAACACGGGAGAGTTGAAGTAGGCCATAAACTCCCGCTTAAAGACGGCCAGAGTGTTTTGGATTGCTCGATTGCTCATGCGTTAGTTGGATTGGGGGTGAAAAAACTAAAAGATCTCAGGCTGCTTTTTTGACAGCTGTTTCAGATTTGGTGATGCTGCGGAATACCTCGTCGAGTGTGTTCGCGCCGGGAACCAGCTTCTTGAGGCTTTCGGGCGTGCCGTCGGCAACCACCTTGCCACGATCAATGATGATGGCACGTGAGCAGGCGGCTTCGACTTCTTCCAGAATGTGCGTGGAAAAGATGATCGCCTTGTCCTTGCCCATGCGCTTGATCATGCTGCGCACTTCATGCTTCTGATTTGGATCGAGACCATCGGTGGGCTCGTCGAGAATGAGCACATCCGGGTCATGAATGATGCTTTGCGCGAAGCAGGTGCGGTGGCGGTAGCCTTTGGACAAGGTGTCCACGCTCTGATTGCGCACACTGTCGAGGAAGCACATGTCGAGGACACGGTCGATGGCCTTGGTTCGCGCCGCGCCATGCAGGCCGCGCAGTTCGGCGCAGAAGCCGAGGAAGCTGGCCACGGTCATGTCGGAATAGAGCGGCGCGTTTTCAGGGAGATAGCCGAGGCGCTGCTTGGCCAGTTCCGGCTCCTCAAGCATATCAATCCCACAAAGATTCACGCTGCCACTGGTGGGCCTGAAATAGCCGGTGACCATGCGCATGGTGGTGGATTTACCGGCACCATTCGGCCCGAGAAAACCCAGGACTTCCCCTTTTTCCACGGAGAAGGAGACATCATCGACAGCCACTTTGGTGCCGAACACCTTGATGAGGTTCTTAACTTGGATCATAACGTCGTTGGATCGGTTGGTTGGGAGAACGGAACGCCACGGGGAGACGGTTCTGGTTGTTCGCCCCCTCCGGACGTTCAATCGCGGAGTGCTGCTTTAGGAGGTACGAAGGGCTTTTCAACTGAATTCTCTCGGGTTGCGGGAGCCTTCAACGCCAAAATTGACAATCAGGTTGCAGAATAAATTTCAACGTGACGGCGCATCCAGCACACCTACATTCTGCGCCCCAGTCGCCAATCCTCATGCTTTGGAACCAAAACATTGATCCCACCAAAGATCTCACGCAAAAACCCTTCATTTTGTGGAGGCCTTTCATTGCCGCCTGGGAATGGCTGGTCCCCCCGACCGTGGCGCATCGGGACCGGCAGTCGCCGCTGGCGCGCTGGATCGCCGCCTTTGTGATCCTGAGCATCTGCACCTCCCTGCTCATTCTCGGCATCGTCTATGCGCGACCGCTGAAAAACTCGTACAAAAACATGCGTGCGGGAAGCATGGTCAAGGAGGCGCGGCTGATGATGGAAAACGGCCAGGGCGTCAATGCGGTGATGAAGGCCCAGGAAGCTTACACGAAAGCCCCGGAGAGCGAGGAGGCCATCCGGCTGAACTTTGAGTATTTCACGATGATGAAGCGTGACACAGCTCTCTACTTTTATGACAAGCTGAAGAACCTAGACGTTCTAACCCCCGCCGACGAGCAGCTCCATGTGCGCTGCCTCCTGAACCTGGGAAAGCCCAAGGAGGCCGCCCAGGCGCTGGAACAACTGATGCGCGTGGAGAAGCCCAGTGAAGCGCTGATAAAGCTGGCCGAAGAAGTCTGGGGTCAGCGTGAACAGAACAAACAGCTGCTCAATGTGCTGCGCAGCTACACTCTGGCACATCCGGATGACAAGGAAGGGGCACTGCGGTTCGCCAAAGTGCAACTGGCCTCCGGAAATTCGACTGAAGCAGGACTGGGCATGGAAACACTTTGGAAGCTGGCCTCCGCAGATGACGCGATCAGTCTGCAAACCCTGGAGTACATCGACAGCCTGCCCAATTTGACGCCTGAAGACACCACACGGTTGATCGACCGCCTCAAAAACCATCCCAAAGCGGACGACAGTCACTACGTACATGCATTGAAGCGCGAAGTTCAGCAGTCCCCAGGACATAAAAAAGAGATCGTCATGGCTGCCACGGCCAAGTACCGGGACAAAAAGCGTGATGAATTGCTGCCGTTCATACGCTGGCTGGTGGAAGAAGGGGAATTCCGCCAGGTGCTTTCCGTCCTGCCTGAGGATGAAGCCAAAGCCCATCCGCGCCTGCTGGAGAACTATCTCAACGCCCTCACCATGTTGCAGCGTTTTGATGACTTGGAGCGACTGGTCAACGATCCCAAGATAGCAGAAGTGCTCGATCCTACGACGGTCGCAATGTTCCGTGCTCACCTGGCCTACATTTTGAAAAAGCCTGCCGAAGAACTCCGTTCCAAACTGATTACCGCCAAAGACGCCGCTCAGTTCAACGGGCGATATGATGCCCTGCTGCAAATCGCCAGATATGGCGAGGAACGAGGCCATTTTGACATCGCGGAGGATGCCTACCGCCTTGCCATCAAGGCGGCGAAGCGCGCCTCAGCTTCGCCCCGTATCGAACGCGATGCCTTCACCGGCCTGATTAAGGCGTGCCTGGCCAACCGCAGCACTGAATCTCTGATCCAGGCCTCTCAGGAGGCGGTGACACGCTGGCCGGATGACACCAATTTCGTCGAGAACTATCTCTACGTCAGCCTGCTGGCCGGCAAAAACATCGAACTAGCCCTGCGCAATGCCGTCAATTTGCTCAAAATTCAGCCTGCAGACAATCAGCGCAAACTCACCGTCGCCCTTGCTCGCTGGCGACTGAGAGACACTCAGCAGGCAGTACAAAATCTCCAATACATTGATCTCAATCCTCTCACTGAGGGACAACGTGCCGTTTTTGCAGCCATCGCCAACAGCGGTGGATTTCATGACGAAGCACTGGGGGTGATCAAAGCCATCAATCCCAAGGCCAGCATGCTGCCAGAGGAGCAACGCTGCTTTGAGAGCGTTTTAGTGAAAAAGTAAGGTCTCTCACAAGCATCAGCAGTCCACGCCATCCTCATCGGCTGATGGCAGGATGATGCATTAATCAGAAGCTTTTAAGGTTTTGAGCAGCTTCGAAATTCTCGGAGTTCATGGCCAGGTCTAGCCGGTGAAGACAGCAGCAAAGAAAAAAGGCCGCCTGCAAAAATGCAAGGCGGCCTATATAACCCAACTGGCGGAGCGGACGGGGCTCGAACCCGCGACCTCCAACGTGACAGGCTGGCGTTCTAACCAACTGAACTACCGCTCCTTTGCCGTTTGGGGTCGCGATAGTAAACGCTCATCGCATGCTGGCAAACGGAAACTTACATAGTTGTAAAAAATCATCACGGCACCTCTTCGCCTGAGCCGGTGTAATACCAGCCGACAACCTTGCCATTGAGCACCAGCGCCTGCGCTTCGGTTGGTTGCAGCCCAAACACTGTCTTCACATTGCAGCCCACTTTCACCGCCCAGCCTGGCTTGCCTTGGATCACGGTTGGCTGCGGGTCCTGCCAGCTGGTGATATTCTCCGGCTTGATTTCGGTGATCTGCCCGCGCTTCATGCTGGCAATCAGCAGTGGATAACCGCTGGTGGAATCTCGAACCGGCTTGCCGTCAGCTTCCACTTCGCTGCTGGAAGGGCTGGCATCTGCCACCGATGCCTCGGGCTGACTCTGACGTTTGTTCGCGGCAATGGCCTTGAGCTCCTCCGCGCGTGTGATCTTCCACTTCTCATAGGACTCATTGAGCTGCGCCTTCAAGTCTGTGCCATCAACGGGCAATTGCGCACGTGCAGGCGAAGAGGCAGTCGGCGCGAGGGTGAGCACCCCGTTCTCTGCAGCCAGAGCATAGGCCTTGCCACCCGCGGCAATCTTGCTCGATCCCACGCTCATCTTGAACATCGCGTCCTGCATGAGCTTCACCTCCCGAGGAAAGGCGGACGCCGGAATCTTCAACCAGTTGCCGGTCAGTGCTTCGATGGGCTCAAATTTCGGGCCTGAGGAGACCGATTCAGACTTTGGCGCAGGGGCCTTTTCCACCGGCTTCTCCACCATGACAGGCTTCACAGGCGGGGGCGGGCTCTCCTTGACAACCACAACGGGTTTTTCCTCCTCGGCTGGCTTGACAGGCAGAGCCTTGGGCTTCACGGGAGGATTGAGGCTTTTGAAAACCAGCTTCTTGCCGGGAGGCGCCCCGAAATAGTCGTATGCAAGAAAGGCACCGCCAATGATGAGGATAGTATAGAATAGAGATTTCATGGGAGTATTGATAGATAAATGCTCATGCGTCACCGCATGATACAGCGATTGAGTACTTCAATTTCTTGGGATCGCAGTTACATTTTTCTGTAAAGTTTGCGTCAAAAGACTCATAGACCGGAAGCTTGCGGGCGGGAAGGGCTGCGCTACATAGCCCTTATGCCCCAAACCAACCTGCTCCTTGGAGTTAATATCGACCATGTCGTGACCTTGCGTCAGGCACGTTACCGCGCCATGCCGGATTCCCCCAATGCGGAGCCTTCGGTCCTGGCTGCCGCCTTGGCAGCCGAGGTGGCGGGCGCTGATTCCATCACCGTGCATTTGCGGGCTGACCGCCGCCACATTCAGGACGCGGACGTGTATTTGCTCCGCAAAAGCATCGGCACCAAGCTGAACCTGGAAATGGGCAACACCCAGGAGATCTTGGACATTGCACTCCAGGTACGCCCGGACTTCGTCTGCATGGTGCCGGAAAACAGGGAGGAGGTCACGACCGAAGGAGGCCTTGATGTGGCCGGTCAGCGTGACGCACTTCGCCGCACTGTGAAGGCGCTCAGCGACAACGGCACCCGAGTCAGCATGTTTGTTGATCCAGACCTCGAACAGATTCGAGCCAGTGCAGAAATCGGCGCGGCCATGATCGAACTCCACACCGGCACCTTTGCCAACCACACCGGCGCAGAACGCGACGCCGAGGTCGAGCGCCTCTGCGCCGCTGCCGAGTTGGGCCACGCCCTTGGCCTCCAGATCAATGCCGGACATGGCCTGACCACGAAAAACCTCCCAGCCCTGTGGCCCGTGCCCCACTTGGCGGAACTGAACATCGGCCATCACCTCGTTTCGCGCGCCATTTTCATCGGCCTGCATGGAGCGGTGCGTGAGATGCTCGCCGTCATGGCGACCTATCGCAATTGATCCCACATGAAAGCCACCGGCATCGGCATTGATCTCGTGGAAGTGTCCCGTATCCGCGAGATGCTGGAGCGGCACGGCCAGCGCTTCAAAGAGCGCACCTTCACCGCTGGCGAAATCGCTTACTGTGATTCCTGCGCCGAGCCCGCCATGAATTACGCCGCACGTTTTGCCGCCAAAGAAGCGGTGGCCAAAGCACTTGGCACTGGCATATGGGCGGAAGGCGTGAATTGGACCGACATCGAGGTCGTGCGTGCAGCCAACGGCAAACCCTCCGTCCTCCTGCACGGCGCTGCCAAACAGCACGCCGGTGAAGCCACCTGCCTCGTCAGTCTCACTCATACACGCGAGCTGGCCATGGCGCAGGTGTTGCTCGCGTGAGCTTTTGCTTTTCACTCCCCTTCCCAGCCGCTACAATCGGCCTTCATCCACATGCGACGCGCGATCTATCCGGGCAGCTTTGACCCCATCACCAACGGCCACCTCGACGTCTTGCAGCGTGCAGCCGGTATTTTTGACAATCTCATCATTGCCGTTGCACGCGACAATGCCAAAGAGAGCCTCTTCACCGTCGAAGAACGTGTCGAACTCATCCGCAACGCCGCCGCCGAGATTCCTGGCATCGAGGTCATGCCCTTCGATGGTCTGCTGGTTAATTTCGCCCGCAAGCATCAGGCCTGCGCCCTCGTGCGTGGTCTGCGCGCGGTGTCGGACTTTGAATTCGAGTTCCAACTTGCCCTCATGAACCGTAAGTTAGAGCCCAATCTCGAAACACTCTTTCTCATGCCCCGCGAAGAATACACCTACATCAGCAGCCGGCTGGTCAAGGAAATCTGCCGGCTCGGCGGTCACATCGAGCAGTTCGTTCCGCCCAATGTCGTGGCAGCCCTCTGCAACAAATTACAAAAGGCCTGATTTTTCCCCAATCCCCTTATGCACCGTCCCTTTTTCATTGACCTTCGCACCCTGCCCGATGGCGGCAAGGACATCTCCGGGCAGGAACTGCCGGCTTTCTTTGACCTCGACCCCAAAGACTCCATTCAGGCCATTTCCCCGTTGAAATATGACCTCCACGTCGAGCGTGACGGCAGCGAGCTTCTCATCAGCGGTAAGTTGGAGGCCACTTTCAGCCTGGAATGCGGCACCTGCATGGAACGCTTCGACTACAAAGTCGATCTGCCCGACTACAATTCCGAAGTCGAGATTGCAAAGGATGAAACGATCAACTTGACGGATACGGTACGGGAAGATACTCTGCTTGCCCTTCCGAGCTACCCACGCTGCGATGCTGGCAATGTCCATCCTCGTCAGTGTCCCGCCGAAGGCAGGTTTGAACCGGTGCTGGAAACAGCTCCCGACGAGCCTCAAAGTGCGGGTCCGGGTGTATGGGAAGCTTTGAACAAGTTAAATTAGAAGAACAGACCCCACCTCGATACTCTCATGGCCAATCCGAAGCGCAGACAATCCAAGAGCCGCCAACGCATGCGTCAAGGCGCAAACCGCTGGAAGGCGCCCACCCTCAAGAGCTGCCCAGAATGCGGCACCTCAGTCCCTGGCCACGTCGCCTGCCCCTCCTGCGGATACTACCGCGGTCGTCAGGTGATCAGCAAGGTCGCTGGCGAAGCCTGATCCCATCTCGTTAATCTATTTCCAACCCCGCCGAGTTTCACTCGGCGGGGTTTTTTCGTTTGTTCTCACCTGGCAGCTTTTACAGGCTGCCTAGGAATCATACATCACACACCATCGCGGCGTGGCGCAGCGCCAGAATCGGATCGTCCCAGGTGGGGATGAATTCGTGAGCGACGAAGTCGTGGTAGCCGATTTCGAGCAGCGCCTGCATGACGGCGGGGTAGTTGATCTCCTGATGCTCGTCGAGCTCGCAGCGGCCAGGATTTCCAGCAGTGTGAACATGGCCGATGTAGTCCTGATGGAGACGCAAGCGGCGGATGATGTCTCCGTTCATGATGCTGACGTGATAGATGTCGAAGAGCAGCTTGAAGTTGGGACTGCCGATGTTTTTGATAAGATCGACGCAAAAGTCCACGTCATCGCCGAAGTAGCCGGGGTGCCCCTTCATCGGATGGGAGCTGTCGCGGGAGTTCAGGTGCTCCAAAACCAGCGTGATGCCTTTCTTTTCGGCGAGCGGCAGCACATGCTTCCAGACATCGAGACATGAATGGATAGCCTGGTCGCGGTCCATTCCCTCAAACTTCATGCCCGTGAAGGTGATGACCTTTTTGCTGCCGACATCGGCGGCGAGGTTGATGGAATCGGTCAGCTTGGTGACGACCTCATCCCGGAATTCGGGATTGCATGGCCCTTTGGCGAAGCCGTGGCTTCCGACGAGTGAGATGTCGAGGCCGAGGGCCTTCACATCAGGGTAGTACTTGCTGTCGATGCCCTCCATGCCGACAAGGCCAATGTTCTTGCAGTGCTTGGCCAGAACCATCGTGTCCATGGGTTTGAAACACCAGCCCATGACGGTGTGCTTGATGCCGTGGTTTTTGATGACGTAGGCAGGATCAGCCGCCGCTTTATCGATGGATTGAGCGCTGAGACGTGAAGCAGCGGTGGCAGCAAGAGCTGAGGCGAAGAAATGACGACGGTTCATGGTTGGAGAAGTCAAACGGTGCCAGGATCACTTTCCTATGCAGAAGGTGGAGAAGATGACATCCAGGATGCGTTCGACATCGACCTGGCCAATGACGTCGCCAAGGGCCTGGAGCGCCTCACGAATCTCAAGGGCGATGAATTCGGGAGCCTCATTGTGTTCCAGAGCCGCCCTGGCGGCCAGGAGACGCTCTGCACTGCGTTCGAAGGCAGCCTTGTGCCGTGCATTAATGGCGATGGGATGATCCGCAGCGAGCGGCCCCGCCGTGGCAATGACATCGCGGATGGCATCGCGCAGCGGTTCAATGCCGTCACCTGTCAGACAGGACAGCGGGATGGCCCCAGGCTCGCCGTTCCAATCAGCATGAATGCCCAGATCGCTTTTGTTGAGGATGAGAATGCGGCGGCGGGCAACTTCGGGCGAGAGCACCAGTCGGGACCCACTCGATGCACGACTGCCATCAACAACTTCAATCACGAGGTCGGCTCGTTCCAATTCACGCTCAGTTCGCTGAATGCCAACGCGTTCGATGTCGTCGCCGGCCTCACGCAGACCGGCGGTATCCACGAGGCGCAGCGGGATGCCATGGACCTGGATGATTTCTTCAATGGTGTCGCGGGTAGTTCCTGCGGTGGGACTCACGATGGCACGCTCAAACCCCAGCAGGACATTCAGCAGGCTGCTTTTACCAACATTGGGAGCGCCTGAGATCACTGTCCGTGCACCATGCCGCAGGATGCGCCCCTGCTCGGAAGTCGCGATGAGTTTTTGCGCGCGCCCGAGCACGGCATCGATACGACGCAGCAGATCGGCCCCCGTTTCGGGCGAGATGTCTTCCTCTGGAAAATCGATGTAGGCCTCGATATGGGCGAGCACTGGAATGATCTCCTGCTGCATGGCTGTAGCTTCACGGCCGATAGCACCGCCAAGCTGCTCATTGGCAGCACGGAGGGCGAGCGTGCTTTGCGCATGAATCAAATCCATCACGGCCTCGGCTTGCGTAAGGTCCATTTTGCCGTTCAAAAAGGCACGCTGGGTAAACTCACCGGGATCAGCGGCTCGCGCCCCACACGCAAGCCAACGGTCCAGAACACGCTGGGTGACAAGAACGCCACCGTGGCCATGGAATTCGATGACGTCTTCACCCGTGTAACTTGCGGGCCCCTTGAAGTAGAGCAGCAATCCATGATCCAGATCACCTCCGTCTGCGTCCACAATGGGAGCGAGATGCGCCATTCTTGGCATGACCTTCACTGGCAATCGGGCGACCCGGGCAGCGATTTGCAGCGCCTGCGGGCCGGAAACGCGCACCACACTGATTGCAGCCTCTCCCAAGGCGGTCGAAATGGCAGCGATAGTGTCGTTAAGCATTGGCGATGGTGAGGGGTGCGCGGCAGAAGTTCAAGAAGCGTTCCAGGAAGTTGCAACAAAAGACTTCTTCAACGCTGAAGTCTTGATCCCTGATTGGGCAACGCTTATGCTGGCCGCTTTCCAACTAGAATCTCCAGTCACGCATGTTTGAACCTGCCATTCAATACACCGCCATGGGCCCATGGGCTCCGCGGCATGTTTCATGGCTGGAAATGGCCTGTTATTTTGGCGGTGCCTTGCTGGTGGCCTCGCTTGGCACATGGTGGATATTGCATCGTGGTGGACAAATCGGGCTGGATGAACCAGACACCCGCCGCAAACTGCATGAGAAGGCGATCTCGCGACTCGGTGGCGCCCCCATTTTCCTGGCCGTGGGTCTGGCCTCGCTGGTGGCAGGCTACATTGGCGGACTTGGCTGGACTCGCTGGCTGCCGGTGGCGATTTGCAATGCCTTGATTTTCAGCGTGGGCTTCGTGGACGATCTTAAACCTCTAGGCGCCAAAGTGAAGCTGATTGGCCAGATCGGTACGGCGTTGATTTTGTATTCCCTGGGGGTTTCGATCGACATTCTCAGCAATCCGTTCGGAGAGGGGTCAGTTTCTCTGGGATGGTGGAGCCTGCCTTTGACATTGCTCTGGCTGGTGAGCATCCCCAACATCGTCAACCTCATCGACGGAATGGACGGGCTGGCGGGCGGCTTCGGCCTGTTTCTTAGCCTGACCCTGGCATTTCTGGGCTATTACAGCGGCCAGCCCGACGTCCTGGTTGTCTCGCTGGCAATGGCCGGCGCACTGGGAGGATTTTTGATTTTTAATCTTCCTCCTGCCAGGATATTCCTGGGTGATGGAGGAGCTTATTTGATCGGTTTTTTTATCGCTTCAGTCTCCCTCTTCACTTCGAACAAAGGATCGATCATCGGCGCGCTGCTGGTCATCATTATTGCCCTTGGGGTGCCGATTTTGGACACCCTGTTTGCCATCATTCGAAGAGCCATCCGGGGAGTTTCCATCTTCAACGCGGATGCTGAACACATCCATCATCGGCTGATTCTGCTTGGCTACAGCAAGGGTGGTGCGCTTGCCGCCATGTATGCCGTCTGTCTCGCTCTGAGCTTGGTGGGATTGAGCATTTTGATGATCAAGGGCATCGCGCTGCCAATGGTCGGTGCCATTTTATTCTTGCTGGCTCTGGGTGCAGCCCGCTATCTGGGATACATTCGGAGCTGGTCCAATTTCCGCGCTCAAATCAACGAAACGATGGAGCGGCGCAGGCAGCGGGAATTCTTTCGTGCCTACGGACGCGTGCTGGATTTTGAGGTGGAGCGCTGCGCTGACCTGCCAAGCTTTGCCATCTTGTTTCAGCACGGGCTGGAACGCATGGGCTTGAGCATGCACCCTCAAACCGGCAGTCAGCCAGAAATTTTGGCACTGGGAGGGGGCAGGCATTTTACCATCCATCGTCCTGTGGATTCCACCGATCTTGCTGAATGGCATCTCCGTCTTGATGTGCTGCTGCCTGCACTCGAACGCTGCCTGGAGAAATGGAAGTCTCTACCCTCCAGCAATGAAATCGAATCTGCTGCAGCGCCCCCCAATCTCCCGCTCTCAGTCACTACATGAACAAAGAGTCCGACCAGTTTGAAGAGCCAGTGAAAAAACTTCCACAGCTTGCCGGAGATGAAGTCGAAGAGGTGGATTCAGCACCTCGGATGGGTGACTTGCAGGAAGACGACTTTGAAGACGATGGCACCACGGCTCAAGAGCGCAGCTATGATGTCCCCGGTCCCGCATGGCAGGGATATGTCTTTGCCTTACTGCCTGTTGCTGCCTGCATGTTCGGCGCAGGGCGCGAAGCTTGGTCCAAAGGAAGCATCACTCTTCTGCTGGCCCTGGTGTTGATCTTCTTTGCGCCCAAGCGCAAACTACCGCCGATAGCGTTGTTCGGCCTGCTGGGGGCTGTGCTCGCTCCGTTGCTCTCCTTTCTACCGTCAAACTGGCTGTTCAAGTCTCCAGCATGGCAGACCACCTTGGTTCAGGACTGGGACATCCATCTGTCCAAAACACTGACTCCTCAGGCCGCCGTAACGATGGAGGCCTGGCTCTTTTTTGCCACCTGCATTGCCTGGCTGGCCTGGTGTCTGACCCGGGGGTTTTCAGACCGCCAACGTCGGGCCATGATCCAAATCCTCACCTTTGGTGGAATCCTGCTTTGTTTGCTCTCCATCTTAGAAGGCACGAGAGTGATCCACATTCCCTGGTGGCCGCGCAATCCTTTGGAATGGGGCAATGCATTTGGCCCCTTTGCCAATCGTAATCACATCAGCAGCATCGCCGCCATGACATGCGTCCTCTGTGCTGCAACCGGCTTTGATGCTCATCGGCGCAAATCACGTTTGTGGATCCCATGTTTGCTGGGGTTCATCCCTCCTCTTATCTGCCTTTACATGAACAGTTCGCGCGCAGGTCTGATTTTGCTGTTTCTTGGTATGACAGCTTGGTTTGGCACCATTGCGATGCGGCGTGGTTTCTTTCAGAAACTGGCCGTTTCCACTTCTCTCATCTTCATTATTTCCTCATTGCTGGTCATGTCCGGAGGGAATGTATCCAAGCGGCTTACTGAAGGAGGCCTCGTAGATTTTGTTTCAGACAGCAACCGAGGCTCCCTGTTTGTGGAAACTCTCAAGATGTCCCTGGATTCCCCTTGGACTGGCATCGGGCTGGGAAATTTCGCTGCTGTGTTTCCACAATTTTCCGGCATGTCCGAGCACATACGCCGCTTCATCCATCCTGAGAGCGACCTGCTCTGGCTCCTGGCTGAGGGCGGATTGCTGACCCTGCTGCCCGCCATGCTGGTGCTGTTTTGGATTTTTGTGTCCACCGGCCCCTGGTATGGCAAGAAAAAGAAACGCAAATCAGGCATGCAGGATCGTCGTCTGCGCAATGCTGCCGCCATCGTCTTCGGTCTTGGAGCCATCCATGGACTGGGTGATGTGCCCAATCATGGTCTCGGCTATGCGCTCTTCATGGCCTTGCTGGCGGGAATCGCGATTCGACCACGCAGATTGCCAAACGCATCCGGCATGCCACAGCGTCTGGCCTTCCGGCTGGGCGGAGTGATGCTGCTGGCACTGGGTGCGGCTTGGACGGCCATTGCGCTGGGACATCCGGTTTTGCCGGGCTCGAGTGCGGCGAATGCATTGCGAAGCCGGGCGGGAAAACTGGCTGACTCCGGTTCTCCTGCAGGCGCGCTGCCGCTCATGGATCAGGCCATTGAAATGGCGCCGATGGATTTTCGCTACTACTACGAAAGGGCGTGTCTGCGCCTTCGTCTCGGCCAGCCGAAAGAAGCGGCTTTGCTGGATTTCTCTCGTTCGCGTGTGCTCGATCCGACTTACGCACTGACCTGCTACACCGAAGGCCTTTTCTGGCTCGATTTCGACCCTCAGTACGCAGTCGTCGGCTGGCGCGAGTTTCTGCGCCGCTATCCGGAGGCGGCACCCGGTGAGTATGGCTATTACCGCCAAATGCTCAATTATTCCTACCAGCACCCCGGACTGCGCGAACCGCTCTGGACACTGGCCACAACTTCGGAGTTGAAATTCGAGTTCCTGAAAAGTGTTCAGACGCGCGATGAATTCGACCGCTGCTTGAAAAGCCTGCTGGCTCAACAACCAGACCTAAGGGGTTTGGATCCAGAGCAAAGGAAGAACCTTTTCAGCATGTGGTACCAGTATGGCAATCAAGAAGCGCTCATTATTGCTCTGGAAACCAACCGCAAATGGCAGGAGGATGGCTGGCGTACCCTCGCGGAACACTACGCTCGCAATTCAGATTTCCAGCGCGCGTGTCAGACAGCCATCCCCTATCTCCCCTCGGTCATTCGCACTGCACCAGGAACCAGCAGCAACATCCCAGCCTTGGAGCGCGCCCTGCTCTACAATCCAACCGATGCCAGAAGTGGCATTGATTTATTCCAAGCTCAAAAGACACAGGGCGACATTGACGGCGCCCTGCGTACTCTGGAAAAAGTGGCCGCATTCCCCAATGCCCCTGCGTACGTCCGCCAGGAAATCGCCACACTTTACATGATGAAACAGGATTTTCGCCGTGCCTGGGAAAACCTGCGGGAGGCCATGCAAAAGACATAGGCAAGGGCAGACTGAAGGCATTGGATAAAATCTGCTTCATTTTGGGGCAGATTGAGCAGCTTGCCGAAGTCGATGCATCGAACGCATTGCCTTTGTCCACGAGCCCGTTATTCTGTAAATTATGCCCGCCAACGACATTGAGCCCCATATCGAACCGGCAACCATCGAAGACCTGCCCCAGTTGGTGGAACTGCTTCTTGCCTTGTTCAGTGAAGAAGAGGATTTCAAGCCGGACCGCTCCAAGCAGGAGCACGGCCTGCGCCTCATTCTGGAGCAGCCCAACCGCGGCCGCATCTTTGTGCTGCGCACAGAACACAAGGTCATCGGCATGATCAACCTGCTCTTCACCATCAGCACGGCGGAAGGTGGCCTGGTCCTCATCATGGAGGACGTCATTGTGCATCCGCAGCATCGTCGTCAGGGATATGGAGGACGCCTTCTGGATCACGCCATCGAATTCGCGCGGGAAAAACACTTCCGCCGTATCACCCTGCTGACCGATCGCATCAGCGCAGACTCGCAGTCCTTCTTTCAGCAGCACGGCTTCCAGTTTTCCAAGATGATCCCGATGCGCCTCGTCTTTAACGAACCCTAAAGCAGTCTCTCCCTATGCACGCGTTTCTCGCCTTCCTCCCCCGGCCCGAAGGCGCCACGATGAAGGTGTCACGTGAGTGGGTGGAGGCCTCCGACTGGTTTGTACTCTTCACCCTTGGCACTCTGCTGTTTCTGCTGGGCGCATTTGCCATGTGGGCCTGGCTTATTTGGCGGCGCACCACAAAGCCGGAGCCGCATATCAAACTGCTCATGGAACTCGAGGATGAATCTGAAGTCGAAGCCCGCACGACAATGCCAGAGGTAGAGACTGAAACGCGTGCTCCTTGGGAGCAGACCCCTGATTGGTGGAAGAAAGTGGACCCTTGAATGCAGCATGAGCGAGAAGCGTTCTCTTTTTCATGGCTGGCGTGCGCGCACCCACTACCTCACGCGCAATCGTCGCTTTTTGCTGCGCACCGCCGCCAGCATCACCGCCACAGGCATGATCATCGCCTGTGTGATCGTGATCGGCGATGTCAGCCAGGGGGAGCCCAAACAGAGTCAAGCCGACCTCTCCGCATTAAGCCGCTTGCATGAAGAGTTTAACCGCCTGCGGCATGAAACCACCCCGCAGCCGCGCCAGTTCGCCCTCTGGCTGCGCATGCTTCTCGCCCAACTCCCGCAGATCGAGGAGGAAAACGACGAGTCTGTGTTTCCCATGTTCATTCAGACTGGCAAGCTTGGCGGCTATGATGTGGCGCAACTCATCCAGCAGCATGCCACCACAGATGCCCCGGCAGGTTTGTTCCAGAATTTTCTTGCCGCAGCACTCGCCGGAGATCCGGCAGCGCAGCAGCAGCTCGAGCAAAATGCCCGGGCCTTGCCGCCTGAAATGCTCGCCGCAGAGCTTCTCGGCAGCGTACAGAAGCGCCGCAACAACATCCCGGCGGCCATGGAGGCATTTTACACCGAAGGCCTTCACTTTGCGGATGCCACCACCTCGCGTGAAGAGGCACTCCACCTGGCTGTCACACAGCATGACATTAAGTTCCTGCGCACCCTTGCTGCCCAGCCCGGATGGATCGAGCATTGCCCTCCCTTGCTCCAGCACCATGCAGGTTCACTTCTGGGCGATGTTTGGATGCAGTGGCATGGCCTTTTTCGTCATCGTCTCGATGAAATCCCCTATGGC
Organism: Prosthecobacter sp. Pr1; assembly: GCF_057652315.1. NCBI lineage: Bacteria > Pseudomonadati > Verrucomicrobiota > Verrucomicrobiia > Verrucomicrobiales > Verrucomicrobiaceae > Prosthecobacter > Prosthecobacter sp. Pr1. Next base: position 368,022 of record NZ_JBYFBS010000005.1, read on the forward strand.
ATGCTCGGCCTCGCTTTCTTCGCGGCCGCTCTGTGGTACTTCATCCTGGTGCAGCACAGTGACCGCGAACGCTGGCGCTGGGCGCGCCCCATCGTCGCCCTCATGGCCGGAGTGGCCAGCGTTTGGCCCACGCTCACCATTCTCGCCTATCAGGAGTTCCATCAGGGCATGACCGCTGCCGCCCCCTTTCCTCATGATTTGATCTACTACATCGCGGGAGTCGGACTGCGCGAAGAAGGCTGCAAGCTTCTGCTCTTCTCACTTTTCCTGCCATGGTTGATGTGGCGTCGCACGCCGGGTCTGGCACTGCTCACGGGTGCTTTTGTTGGACTGGGGTTTTCGCTGGAGGAAAACATCGGCTACTACCAGAATTTCGGCGGCAGCGTCGCCTGGACGCGTTTCCTATCCGCCAATTTCCTCCATATTTCCCTCACCGGCATCTGCGCACACAGCCTCTACCGCATGCTGCTCACCCGCTTCGCCCGTGCTGATGAATTCATCGCCACCTTCCTGCTGGCCGTCATTGCTCACGGTGCCTACGACTACCTCTCTCCCGGCAGGCTTGATGACAACGGCTGGCTTTCCGTCATTGTGCTCATTCTCTGCGCCGCACGTTTCATTGATCTCCTCGGTGAGGAAACCCGCCCCGTGCATCTCACCATCGCACCACGGGCCGTCTTCACCTTTGGCTCCGCCGTTTTGATAGCCATCTCCCTCATCCTTGGCGCATGGAGCACGCACACCATGGCAGGCGTCGCCAAGGCCGGTCAGGAATGCCTTAGCATGATCCCGATTGCATTGCTGTATTGGCGGAAGTTTGAGCATGCCTGAAACTCCCCGAGTCGGGGTTGTGCTTTGCACTTCTTCATGAATCGCGCATGCTGCGCCATGACTTGGTTTGAACACAATTTCTGGACGGTGGTGCTGGCGATTGCGTCGATCGTCGGCTCCGTCATTGCGCTGATTCATCTGCTCCTGCGGCATCGCGACTACCGTTCTGCAGCATTTTGGACGGCACTGGTGGTCTTCACACCACTGATCGGCCCCCTGCTGTACCTTTTGCTGGGTATCAATATTCTGCGTCGCAGCGGCCGGCGCTACCGCAGCGGCATCAATGAACCATGGCGTGATCCGGTGCCAGATCAGCCGCTGCCCGTCACTGCCACTGACAGCTGTGCCATGCAGGAGCACCAGCAGCTGGCACGCACGCTGGACCGCATCTCGCGCTTCAGCCACATGCTGGGAAACCACCTCGATATCCTCCATAATGGCGACGAGGCGATGCCGCGCATGCTGGAGGCGATCCGTGGAGCGCAACAAAGCATCACGCTGGCCAGCTACATCTTTGAAGCCACCGGCATCGGCGCAGACTTTATAAGTGAGCTCTCCCTGGCAGTTAAGCGCGGCGTGCAGGTGCGTGTCATGGTGGATGACGCCGGCACACGCTACTCCTGGCCGCCAGTGGTTGAGTCCCTGGCGAAAGCCGGAGTCACTGCACGCCGCTTCATGCCCAGCCGGCTGGTCCTGCGTCTGATCACCATGAACCTGCGCAATCACCGCAAGATCCTGGTGGTTGACGGCAAGACGGCCTTCACCGGTGGAATGAACATCCGCGAAGGAAACATGGTCGCCCGCAAGCCGAAGCACGCAGTTCTTGATCTGCACTTTGCTGTCACCGGGCCATGCGTGGCGCAAATTCAGCGGGTGTTCGCCGAAGACTGGTCCTTTTGCACGGGTGAATCCTTGGAAGGACCGCTGTGGTTCCCTGATCTGGCCGCCACGGGCAGCACGACCGCCATTGGTATTGTCGATGGTCCCGACGAGGACATGGAAGTGATGCCTGCTGCATTTTTCGCCGCGCTCAATGCCGCGCGTGAAGAGGTGAAGATCGTTACCCCCTACTTTCTTCCCAACGCAGTTCTCATGGCGGCGCTGCGCCTGTGTGCTGTACGTGGCGTGAAAGTGACGATCCTCACACCGGCGGAGAACAACATCCCATTCGTAGGATGGGCTGCACAGACCTTGTATCCCGATCTGCTGTCGGTGGGCTGCCGCATCTTTGAATCCCCCCCGCCGTTTGATCACTCCAAATTGTTCCTCATCGATGGAGTGTGGTCCTTCCTTGGGTCCACCAACTGGGATCCACGCAGCCTGCGCCTGAACTTTGAATTCAACCTCGCCTGCCACGACGCTGAACTATGCCAGCGGCTCGCGGCGGAGATGGATGCCAAGCTGGCCCACAGCCGTGAAATCACACACGAGATGCTGGAAAATGCGCCGGTCCTGCATCGCCTGCGCAACGGCTTTGCGCGCCTCTTCATTCCAGCACTCTAAGAACTTTTGAATCTTTTGGCAAAACCAACCGTATCTAGGAACGTTGTAATCTACAGCCTGCCATGATGTCTCCCAGGTTTCCCCCACGCCTCCCCTGCTCCAGCCGCTGCCGCAGCAGGTCAGAATTTGTTTTTTTTCGGGAATAAACCCGCCGGCTCCTGCATCTCACTCGCACGCATGATGTCATCATACTCTCGAACCTGAAACCTTTGCCCCGGAAAACGGGGCCGCTGCCGCGCACAGTCTAACGCGCACCACTCAACTCAACCCACCCAAATCCAATCATGAAGAAACTCATCGCACTCGTCTTCGCCCTCGTCGCCTCCGCCGGTTTCGCAGCCGAGTTCCCGGACATCAGCATTGCCGATCTCAAGAAGGCCATCGCTGACAAGAAAGTCACCGTCATCGACGTGAACGGCGCCGCCTCCTATAAGGCAGGCCATGTGCCAACCGCCATCGACTTCGCAACCCAGGGCTCCAACCTCGCCAGCGCCCTGCCTGCTGACAAGGGTGCTCTCGTCGTCGCCTACTGTGGTGGTCCTGCCTGCAGCGCCTACAAGGCCGCAGCCAACGCCGCCAGCCAGCTCGGCTACACGAACGTGAAACACCTCTCCGCTGGCATCTCCGGCTGGAAGGCCGCCAAAGAACCTCTGGAGAAGTAATACTTCAAGAGACTCCACTCACCGGGTGTGCGGGAACCAATCCTGCCACCCGGTTTTTTGTGCCCGCAGCCGGAATGCTCAGGCAGGAGACCAAGCCTCCATGGCCAGACTCGCCGCCCCGAGGGCACCTGCATTATCACCCAGCGTCGAAGGCACGATTTTCAGTCCTCCCCCACGCAAAGCAGGCATCAGCGCGCATGCGGTATCTGTAACCGATTGGCAAAAACGCTCCCCCAGCATCGTCAAGGGGCCATGAAGGATGAAAACCCCGGTGTCGATGATCATATGCAACAAGCCAATCACTCGTGCGTAGTCGGCACACACGGCTTCCCATTCCGGCCCTGCTGAATCAGAAACAGCCGCGAGACCTGCGCGCAGATCTTCAGGCAGCGTTGCCAGCCCATCCACTCCTGCCAGCCTCCGCCATGTCGCGGGGGCGCTCAGCGCATGGTGCAATTCCTTGCCGTCACCCGCTCCTCCCATCAAGGGCCACGGCCAGCGCCCCACCTCTCCGGCGGCATGATTCGAACCTTCGATCACTTTGCCGTCCTGAACGATGGCGACGCCAAAACCACTCCGAGGTCCGAGGATCACATAATCATTCAAGCCATGTCCGAGACCGAACCAACGCTCAGCCAGCGCAATCGCCCTCAGGTTGTTCTGCAAAATGACAGGAACTTTCAATTTGGATCCGATCTCATCAGCCACCGGCACCCGATTCCAATCAGGGATGAATGCATAATACAACCCCACACCTGCATGCGCATCCACCAGCCCGGGAACTCCCAGACCAACCGAAAGCAGCGGACCTTGCATCGCCTCGGCCAACCGGGCCACGCAGGTGAGAATCGACTTGATCACCTGATCTGCCAACACATCTACAGGCAAGGGCAGCTCCAAGGTCATCTTCACGCTGCCGGAAAAATCCACGCCCACGGCCTGAATGCGCTGGGCATTAAATTCCAAGCCGGCAAACCAGCCCGCTTCCGCTTGCGTACTCAAAATGCGCCGGGGACGGCCCATCGGCCCTTGGTTCAAGCCCGATTCATTCAGGTACTTTTCGGCGATCAAATGATCCACATACAACCCGGTCGTCGAAGGCGAAATTCCTAATGCCTTGGCCAGAGTCGTACGCGAGGTCGCACGCCCGCTGCGAACCTGCAGCACAGCAGCCCCTAGCGTTTCACGTTGGACTATTGGGTTTTTTCGCATTCGAATAAAAAGCCTGTTGATCTCTCCCTGTCCAGCAGGATCAATGTCCTCCCGTCAAAAATCTTCTCATGAGTGACTTACCCATTCGCACCCCTGATCGCAAGTGTGAAGTAGCTTGGTTTGCCGCACTTTGCTCCGACGATTACAAATTCCTCGGCATTCCAGATGGCTCCATCCGCTCCAACTTCGAACACTGCGGCGACATCGTCAAAAAAGCCGACGCTCTCGGCTACCAGAATATCCTCCTTCCCTCCGGCTGGATCGCCGGACAGGACGCCTTGGCTTTTGCCGCCGCCATGGCGCCGCTCACCACGCAGATCAATCAGCTCGTCGCCCTGCGCATGGGCGAAGTCTGGCCCCCCATGCTCGCACGGGCGCTCGCCACCGTCGATCACATCGCCAAAGGCCGTCTATGCATCAACATCATCTCCTCTGACATGCCTGGCATCAAGGAGAGCAATGAAGTCCGCTACGCCCGTGCCAGCGAGATCATCCAGATCCTGCAGGGGCTGTGGCGCACCGACGGCCCGTTTGAATGGAAAGGCGACTTCTACAACATCAGCCTGCCCACCACCGAGCCCGCCAAGCCCTACCAGCAAAACGGCGGCCCCCTGCTCTACTTCGGCGGCATCTCGCCTGCAGCCCAGGATTTGTGCGCCAAACACTGTGATGTCTTCCTCATGTGGCCCGAGACGGAGGACCGCATTGCCGAAACCATGCGCGTTATGTCCGAAAAAGCCACCAGCTACGGTCGCAAAATCGACTTCGGCTTCCGTGCCCATGTCATCGTCCGCGAAACCGAAGCCGAGGCCCGCGCCGCAGCAGACCGTCTCATTTCCAAACTCACTGCCGAAAAAGGGGCCGAGATCAAAGCACGTTCCCAAGACAGTCAGAGCGCCGGGGTCAAGCGCCAGGACGAGCTCCGCGCCCAGAGTACCGATCTCTACATCGAGCCCCATCTCTGGAGCGGCATCGGTCTCGCCCGCAGCGGCTGCGCCAGTGCCATTGTCGGCAATCCCGAACAGGTGCTCGCCAAGCTCAACCGCTACATGGACATGGGCATGCGTGCCTTCATCCTCAGCGGCTACCCGCATCTCGAAGAGTGCGACCTCTTCGCCAAGCATGTCCTGCCGCATCTGCCGGCATGCCGCCTGAATGAAGTGCAGGGTCGGCGCGTTCCTGATCCCGTCACACCGCTCACCACCGCTCCTCGCCATTGATATGTCTTCGCCTGTTCGCTTCGCTCTCGCCGGCTTCGGCGCCTGGGGCAAATTCCACGCCCAGTCCATCGCAGGAAATCCTGACGCCCACCTCGTTGCCATTTCCGCGCCTTCAGAAGCCTCACGTGAGGAAGCGCGCAGGCTCTACCCCACGGCGCAGATCTTTGCGGACAGCCTCGAAATGATCGCTCAGTCCGAGTTCGACATCATCGACGTCGTCACCCCCAGCCACACGCACCGAGAGATCGCCCTCGCCGCCATGGCGAAAGGCAAACACATCCTCCTGGAAAAACCCATGGCCATCACCTTGGAAGACTGCAAAGCCATCGTCGCCGGGGCTCAGCAGAACGGCGTCCATCTCGCCGTCGGCCACGAACTGCGCCTTTCCAGCCAGTGGGGCCGCATCAAAGAAATCATCGACGCTGGCACCATCGGCGATCCGCAGTACGTCCTCGTCGAACTCTCCCGCAAACCCTACCGCCAGGGAGCCAGCGGCTGGCGCTATGATCAAAATCGCGTCGGCAGTTGGGTTCTCGAAGAGCCCATCCACTTCTTCGACCTCGCCCGCTGGTACCTCGAAAGCAGCGGCGATCCCGTGGAACTCCACGCCTACGCGAACTCCCGCGATCCCCAGCGGCCAACGCTGTTCGACAACTTCAGCGCCATGTTCAAATACGCCAACGGCAGCTACGCCGTGGTATCGCAAACACTCGCCGCCTTCGAGCACCACCAAACCGTCAAAGTCAGCGGCACCAAGGGCGCGCTCTGGGCCGCTTGGAGCGGCGCGCTTGATCGCACCCTCGAACCCGAATACTTCCTCAAAGTCTTCGACGGTGAAAATCTCGAAACGGTAAAGCTCGAAAAGCATAGCGGCGAAGTCTTTGAACTGCGCGAAGAAATCGCCCAATGCATCGACATGGTACGCACCGGCAAAAAGCCCATCGCATCAGGCATGGACGGTCTCTGGAGCGCCGGCCTTTGCCTCGTGGCAGAGGAATCCATCCGTCAGAACAAACCGCTGCCAGTGGGTGAAATGCTGAAATTTTAGAGAGCCGATTTGAGGGTGGATTTTTGTCTCACGGTCGTTCTAGCAGCCAAAGCCTCGCTCCTTCTCGCCGCCTTTTGCCTGACCCTATCCACCGTTCGCGCAGGTGACCTGCTGCCGCCGATCACCACTGGGCAGCGCGTGGCCACCTGAGGGCACAGCTTTCATGTCTTCACCTACAAGCAGGTGGACGAGATCGCAAAATCTGCCGGGCTGGCGCATCAGCCTGTGGGCCTGTCGAGCATCGGCGGCTCCACGGTGCAGAAGCATTGGGACGTGCCCGAGGAAAAAGCGCCGTAAAGCAGGTGCTGAAAACGGGCAAGGTTGACGTGCTCACCATCTCCCCCATCTGGCTGCCGGACGATGCCATCGAGCAGTTTGTAAAACTCGGCATCGAGCACAATCCCGCGCTGCGCATTACCGTGCAGGAGTTCTGGATGCCGAGTGATGAGTACAACCCCGTCTATCCTCTCGACACAAAAAAGAAGGCCGATCAAAACGCCACCGACATCACCAAACTTCGCGATGCGACCATGCGCTACGCAAAGGACATCGAGGACTATGTCCAGGGCATCAACCAGCGGCTGGGAAAGCAGTCCGTTTTCATCGTACCAGTAAGCATGGCGGCCGTGACATTGCGTGAGAATATCCTCAAAGGCGAAGCACCCGGATTGAAAACCCAGGCCGAACTCTTCCGCGACAACTGGGGCCACGCGCTGGCGCCGCTTCAGATCCTCTCCAGCTACTGCCACTTCGCCGTCATCTATCGCCGCAACCCCGCAGGCCTGCCGGTGCCAAACGCCTTCAAAGCCCTCAAAGACATGAGCGATGAAGACAAGGCAAAGCTCAACAAGCTGCTGCAAGAAATTGCCTGGAACACCATCACTCATCATCCCCTCACCGGTCTGATGAAACCCGTCGCTGCGAAATAAGTGCGGCCAAGGGTGCTTTTGACAGCACTCCTCTTTTCGCGGCGTTATGCAACGTCTGCATGAAAATCCACGCCCTCCTGCTTTCTTCCGCGCTCCTCTCTACTCACCTCATCGCCGCCGACTGGCCAGCCTGGCGCGGCCCCACGATGGATGGTCATGCAGCAGCCGGACAAAAGCTTCCGTTAAAATGGAATGAAGCTGAAAATGTCCTATGGAAGGCCGAGGTTCGTGGTCGTGGCCATGGCTCGCCAACCATCGTGGCAGACCATGTCTATCTCGCCACGGCTGACATGGAGACCGAGGAGCAGCTCGTCCTCTGCTATGACCGCGCCACCGGAAAGAAGAAATGGGAAGCCGTCGTGCATCGCGGCAACCTCAACACCAAAGGCCACAAAATCTCCTCGCAGGCCTCGTCCGATGTCGTGAGCGACGGCGAGCGCTTGTTCGTCAACTTCCTCAACAACGGCGCCATCTTCACCACCGCGCTCGATTTCTCCGGCAAGCAGCTCTGGCAGCGCCGCGTGTGCGACTTCCAGGTGCATCAGGGCTTTGGCTCCTCTCCGGTCATCTATCAGTCTATCGTGCTCGTCTCCGCAGATCATCGCGGCGGCGGCAAAATGTCCGGCCTTAACAAACTCACCGGCGAGATCGTCTGGCAGCAGGACCGCCCGCCCGTGGCGAACTACGCATCCCCCGCGGTCGTCAACGCCGCAGGCAAAACGCAGGCCGTGCTCGCAGGCTGCAACAAGGTGGAAAGCTTTGATCCCCTCACTGGCAAAAAACTCTGGAGCATCGACGGCAGCACCGAAGAAACCGTGGTCACCGCCGTGACCGATGGCAGCCGCATCTTCCTCGGCGGTGGCTATCCGAAAACTCACACGATGGCCGTTGAAGCCGATGGCTCAGGCAAAATCGCCTGGGAGAACGTCACCCGCACCTACGTGCCATCTATGATTGTGAAGAACGGCCATGTCTTCGCCGTGGGTGATGGCGGACGAGCCACCTGCTGGAAGTCCGCCACCGGTGAAGAGCTGTGGTCAGAGAAAGTGGACCGCGAGTTTTATGGCTCCCCCGTCATGGCCGATTCGCGCATCTACGTCACGAGCAAAGGCGGCATCACTTCCGTTTTTGAGGCGACTCCAGAGAAGTTCACCCTGCTTTCGCAAAACCAGCTGGGCGATGAATCCTTCAGCACTCCCGCCATCTGCGACAACCGCATCTACCTTCGCTCCGCCAAGACCAGCCCAACCCGCCAGGAATATCTGTGGTGCGTAGGCGAGGCAGCAAAGTGATTCCCTGATCCACGCCTAAGAGCAAAAAACTTTGACGGGCTCGCCCCTTTCGTTACATACCAACCGGTTTGTATGTCAAAGAAAGCAACCAGCACCAAGCGCGAACGCGATCCTGCCGCTACACGTCAGCGGTTGATCGACGCCACCGTGCGCCTCATGCTGCAGCAGGGCTTCTCCGCCACTTCGGTCGATCAGATCTGCAAAGAAGCAGGCATGACAAAGGGTGGCTTTTTCCACCACTTCGAAAACAAAGAAGCCCTCGGCATCGCAGCCATCGAATGGTGGGGACGCATGGGCACCGCCCTCTACGCCGAATCTTGGCAGGACGCCTTACTCGATCCCTTGGAACAGCTGCACCGCATGTTTGATATCATGATCGGCTTCACGCGGCGCAATGATGATGCCGTCGTCTGCATGGTGGGCATGATGTCCCAGGAGATGTCCGCCACAAACCCGGCGTTTCAGGCAGCATGCGAGAAGGAACTGAAACTCTGGACCGAAAACGTCGCCAAGCTCCTCACCGCCGCCAAGAAACTGCACAAGCCAAAGACCAAATTTGATCCCATTCAAGTAGCGTGGTTCCTCAACAGCCTCTGGCAAGGTTCCATGCTCATCGGCAAAACTTGCCGCTCTCAGGAACTGATTCGTCACAATCTCAAACTCGCCCGCGACTATGTGGACGGTCTGTTTCAGGCCAATGGAACTCCACGTGGCGACTCTGCATAATCGAATCTGCGATGTCTGACGCACCCTCCAGCACGACTGCTAGTGCTCAGTTTGCCACGGAGCATTTCTTCCGGCATGAGTCCGCGCGCCTCGTCGCGACACTGGCTGGTCAGTTCGGCGCGCAGCGGCTGCAGTGGATCGAAGATGTGGTGCAGGAGGCCCTCGTGCGCGCACTACAGACGTGGCCCTATCGCGGTGTGCCGGACAATCCCGCCGCATGGCTGACTCAGACCGCCCGCCATCTGGCGCTGGATCAACTGCGCCGCGAACAGCGCTGGAACGAACGTGAGGAGGGCATCTCGGCAGAGCAGGCACGCTGGATGGCCGTGCCGCTGGAAGCAGCACCGGATGATGCCAACCTGCGAGATGACACCCTGCGGCTGATGTTTGTCTGCTGCCACCCGCAGCTGTCCGCCGAGGCGCAGATCGCCCTCGCACTGCGGACTCTCTGCGGTCTCAGTCCGGCGGAGATCGCGGCGGCGTTCGTCACCAGTGAGGCCGCCATCTCGAAACGGCTCGTACGCGCACGCCAGCGCATCCGCGAGCTGGCGCTGCCCTTTGAACTGCCTGCGGCGCATGAACTGCCGCAGCGCCTTGATGCCGTGCTGACCTCCCTCTATCTGCTCTTCAACGAAGGCTACAAGGCCAGCAGTGGCGAGCACTTGGTACGCTCCGATCTCTGCCATGAGGCGATCCGTCTTACCGAGCTGCTGGCCACCCATCAGCACACCGGCCTGCCGCAGTGCCACGCTCTGCTGGCCCTCATGCTCCTGAGTGCCGCTCGCCTGCCGGCACGCACCGATGATACCGGCGGAATTCTGCGCCTGCATGAACAGGACCGCAGCCTCTGGAATCAGTCTTTCATCCAGCGCGGGCTTCAGCACCTGCAGCACTCCGCACGTGGGGACACCCTCACGGAATATCATCTGGAGGCAGGCATCGCCGCATGCCATAGCACGGCCACCGATCATGGAACCACCGACTGGGCACGCATTCTCATGCTGTATGATCAGCTCGTGCTGCTTACGCCCTCGCCCGTGGTGGCTTTGAATCGCGCAATCGCCGTGGGGCGTGTGCATGGTGCGCAGAGCGGGCTGGAGGCACTTGCAGCCGTACAGGGACTTGATGCCTACCTCTCCCTGCACGCAGCACGCGGTGCATTCGCCGCCGAACTCGGCCAAGCAGAGGCCGCCGCCGCTCACTACCGCAAGGCACTGGCCCTCGCGGCACTGACCTCCGAACGCAGCTTTTTGGAGCGGCAGCTGGCCGCATGTGAAACCGCTGTAGTCAGAAAATAACCCCGCTCAAAAATAATTTTGTTTCGATGTCCTTTTTCGTCTGGCCCGTTCGTCGTCCTTTTGAAACCCCGACAATTCATTCCTAAACGCCCCACGTCCGCCCCTCCCTATGAGCCCTGAAACTTCCCTCCATGACTATCTCGTGATCTCGCGCGGCCATTGGGACAAAGACAAGTCCAAGGAGCAAATCGACACCGCCATCACCGACTTTTATGCGTGGCTGAACCGCCACATCGAGGCAGGCCGTATGCGCCCCGGCAGTCGCCTAGGCACGGACCGCGCCAACGTCTCAAAGGCGGGCGTCACCACCGACGGCCCCTTCGGCGAGGCCAAGGAAGTCGTGGGCGGCTACTGGTTCGTCAGCGCAGGCAGCCTGCGTGAGGCCGCTGATCTGCTCTCCCACAGCCCCACCCTTCCCTGCGGACTCCATTATGAGGTCCGCCCGCTCGATCCCGAACTCTGCACAGCCTCAGACATCACCAACGAAACCCCGCCCGCATGAATCCCCAAAACCCCACTGACGAATACCTGCTGCTCATTCGAGGCACTCACTGGAACCACGGCATGTCTCCCTCTGAACTCCAGCACGTCATGACTGACTTTTACGCCTGGGTTGATCGCCTCGGCAAAACCGGCATCCATCGCGGCGCACAGCCCTTGATGGAGGAGGGCAAGCTGGTCTCCGGCCCCAAGGGAGCAACCGTGACCGACGGCGTCTTTGCCGAGTCAAAGGAAGCCATCGCCGGATACTTCCGCATCGCTGTGGGCAGCATGGATGAAGCCGTCCGCATCGCCCAGGAATGCCCCATCCTCCAATACGGCGCCACCATTGAAGTCCGACCCATTGCCGATCTCTGCCGCCCCATGGCCGAAGTCAAATCCACCTCCCAGTCCTGATCAAAACACACACCAACTCCAACCAACCACCCACCATGAGCACACTCGCCTACCCATCCTTCAGCCCCTACATCACCGTGCACAATGCCGAAGAGGCCATCGCTTTTTATCACGCAGCCTTTGGTGCTAGCGAACGCTTCCGTCTCGCCGATGCCTCGTCCGGCAAGATCGGCCATGCCGAGCTCGATCTCCAAGGCAGCCTGCTCATGCTCTCGGATGAAAATCCCGCCTGGAACAAGTCCCCTCAAACACTCGGCGGCACACCCGTGAAATTCTGCCTCATGGTTGAAAACGCAGATGTCGCCATTGCGAAAGCTGTCGCCGCTGGTGCCACTCCGCTCATGCCAGCCAGCGATCAATTCTACGGCTTCCGCAGCGGCTCCGTGCGCGATCCCTTCGGCCATGAATGGCTGCTCCAGCACGAGATCGAAAAAGTATCTCCCGAAGAAATGCAAAAGCGCTGGGATGCCATGCTCGGAAAATGCCCGTCCTCAAAGGAAGCCGCCAAGTAATCCACTTTCAACCTTCAACACACAACACGCACACCATGATCAAAAAAATTCTCCTCGGCCTCGTCCTCATCATCGCCGTCATCTGCGTCATCGCCTCTTTCCAGTCCGATGACATGAACGTCACCCGTTCCGCCACCACCACCGCCAGCCCTGAGGCAGTCTTCAAAATCGTGAACGACTTTCGCCAGTGGGACTCGTGGTCGCCATGGGCAAAGATTGATCCTAACATGAAGAAGAGCCTCGAAGGCCCGCCCGAAGGTGTCGGCGCCATCTACAAGTGGTCCGGCAACAATGAAGTTGGCGAAGGCAGCACCACATTGGTGGAGAGCAAGCCGAATGAAAAAGTCGGCATGAAGCTGGCCTTTGTGCGTCCCTTTGCCGGCACCAGCGATGTCCAGTTCACCTTCACCCCCGAAGGCACCGGCACCAAGATCACCTGGGCCATGCAGAGCAAGAAACCCTTCATCGGCAAGATCATGGGCATGTTCATGGACTGCGAAAAAATGTGCGGCGACCAGTTCCTAGAAGGACTCGCCAATTTGAAGAAGGTCGCTGAAGCAGCCCCAAAGGCTTGACCTGCAAACTTCGAACAAGGAACCACCATGCTCGACCAGCCCACAGCCCCCATTGTCACTGAGTCCCAGCCCGCCGCCGTGATCCACATCACCGTGCCGCGTGATCAAATTCAGGAAGTGATGGGCCCGGCCATCAACGAAGTCATCGCCGCAACTCAGGCCCAGGGCATCGGTCCCAAAGGACCTGTCTTTGCACATCACTTCGGCATGACACCTGGCATCTTCAATTTTGAAGTCGGCGTGCCCATATCGGGCGCAATGCAGCCAGTGGGGCGGGTTAAGCCCGGTGAAATCCCCGGCACCACCATCGTGCGCACCGTTTACACCGGTCCGTATGAAGGACTCGGCCAGGCCTGGGGAGACTTTCAGGACATCATCGAATCCCAAGGCCACAAGCTGGGACCCAATCTCTGGGAACGCTACCTCTCCGGCCCTGAGTCTAGTCAAGACTCCTCCACCTTCCGCACCGAACTCAATCAAACCATCATACCATGAAAGACCATTCCATTGTTTCTCCCGAAGAATGGCTGACGGCACGCCGTGCCCTGCTGGCCAGGGAAAAAGCCCAGATGGAAGCCAGCGACGAGGTGGCACGCCTACGCCGCGAACTGCCCTGGGTGAAAATCACCAAGCCCTACGTCTTCGACACACCCACCGGCCAGGCAACGCTGGCCGATCTCTTCGACGGCCGCAGCCAGTTGTTTCTCTATCACTTCATGTTTGGCCCCGATTGGGAAGAGGGCTGCACCGGCTGCTCCTTTCTGTGCGATCACGTGGATGGCGCGCGCCAGCACTTTGAACATCACGACCTCTCCTTCGTGGCCGTGTCGCACGGCCCCATCGACAAACTGGAGGCCTATCGCAAACGCATGGGCTGGAAGTTTCGCTGGGTTTCCGCTGCGCACACCGACTTCAACCAGGACTTCCAAGTCTCCTTCCCACCGAAGAGCGTGAAGGACGGCAAGATCACCTACAACTTCACCACCCAGGACTACAGCCCTGATTGCGAAGAACTGCCAGGCTTCAGCGTCTTCTACAAGGACGCGGAAGGGCAGATCTACCATACCTACTCCTCCTTCAGCCGTGGCGGCGAGGTCCTGCTGGGCGCCTATCAGTTCATCGATCAGACGCCGAAGGGCCGCATGGAGAATGTGAATGGCAATCTCATGGACTGGGTGAAGCGCCACGACCGCTATGAAAACGACGGCCGCACCACCGGCAAAGAATGCTGCGGCTGCAGCGCCACCCCCAAAGCCGCATGAATACCACAGCCTGCCATTGCTCCTTCGGGAAAAAGCTGCGCGCTGTGAAACACTGCGCCGGCTGGTTCATCCCCGGAGTCATGCTGGCTCTCCTTCCCAAGTGCCCGCTATGCCTCGCTGCATGGCTCAGCCTCATGCTTGGCATCGGTATATCGGTCACCACTGCCACCGTGTTGCATGCCACGCTCATCATCCTCTGCCTGCCTCTCTGCATCCTCTGCCTCGTTCGCCACTTCGACGTTTTTCGCAAATCCAGCATCTAGTCTCTTGCATCCATCCTCCATCTCACCATGCCACTCCCCACCCCCATCGAATCCCCCCTCTCCGAACGAGAACTTGTCCTCGTGCGCGAGACCGACATTCCCGCCGCGAAACTCTACGCTGGATGGACACAGCCTGACCTCGTCGTCCAATGGTTCACCCCCAAGCCCTGGACCACCACGGCTTGCGAGATCGACCTCCGTCCCGGCGGCACCTGCAAAACCACCATGCGCAGCCCGGAAGGCCAGGAGTTCCCCAATGTCGGCGTCTATCTCGAAGTCGTGCCAAACGAAAAACTCGTCTTCACCGACGGCTATCTGCCAAACTGGGAGCCCAATCCCAATCTCTTCTTCACCGCCATTCTCACTTGGGAAACCCTGCCCAATGGCAAAACTCGCTACACGGCCCGCGCCCGCCACTGGACCAAGGAGGCCTGCGAAAAGCACGCCGCCATGGGCTTCATGGACGGCTGGGGCAAGGCATTTGATCAACTCGTTGAACTCATGAGCAAGTAACACTTCAACCCACTGCCCTACCATGTCCCGCGTCAGCACCTACCTCAATTTCCCGCGCAACACCGAAGAAGCCTTCGCCTTCTACAAGTCGGTTTTCAAAACCGAATACGTCGGTCACATCGCCCGCTTCGGTGATATTCCTGCCAGCCCGGACTGCCCGCCCGCCGCTGAGGCCGACAAGAACCTCGTCATGCACATAGCCCTGCCCACCCTCGGCGACCACGTCCTCATGGGCACCGATTCCCCCGAGTCGATGGGCTTCAAGTGCACCCCAGGCAACAATGTGCACATCAATCTCGAACCCGACACCCGCGAAGAAGCGGACCGTCTCTTCACCGCCCTCTCAGCAGGCGGCAAAGTCGAAATGCCCATCCAGGACATGCTCTGGGGCGCCTACTTCGGCTCCTTCTCAGACAAGTTCGGCATCCACTGGATGATCAATTGCATGCAACCCAAAGCCTGACCACCCCTATGTCCCAGCCCTACATCCACCCCTACCTCTTCTTCGGCGGCCGCTGCGAGGAGGCCCTCGAGTTTTACAAATCCGCCATCGGTGCCGAAGTGCAGATGCTTCTGCGCTACAGCGACAGCCCCGATCCAATGCCGCCCGACACCCTGCCTGCCGGCTATGAAAACAAAGTCATGCATGCCAGCTTCAAGGTCGGTGGCAGCGTGATCCTGGCCTCCGATGGCTGCGGTGGTGAAGAGAGCAAAGGCTTTCGCGCTTTCTCCCTTTCTCTCGCTTTGCCCACCGAAGCCGAGACAGAGCGTGCCTTCAATGCGCTTGCTGAAGGCGGTGCCGTCAACATGCCCCTCGGCAAGACCTTCTGGTCATCTCGCTTCGGCATGCTGCAGGACAAGTTTGGCATGGGCTGGATGGTCACCGTGGCTCCCAGTGCAGAATCAAAGCCTGCTTGACCTCACCCCTTAAATCCATGCAAAAAATCAGCCCTTTTCTGTGGTTCAATGACAACGCCGAAGCGGCGGTGGACTTCTACATCTCCATCTTTCAAGACGGCAAAATCCTGCGCAAGGCCCGTTACGCCGAGGTGCCGGCCGAAGACAGACCGCCATGCCCGCCCGTGGGCACCGTGATGACCGTGGAGTTTGAACTCTTCGGCCAGAACTACACCGCCTTGAATGGCGGCCCCATCTTCAAATTCAATGAGGCCATCTCCTTCGTGGTATCGTGTGACACCCAGGAGGAAGTGGACCGCTACTGGGACGCTCTCACCGCCGATGGCGGCAAGCCCGTGCAATGCGGCTGGCTGCAGGACAAATTCGGTGTGTCCTGGCAGATCGTTCCCACGGTGCTGGCAGACCTCATGGCCTCCAGCGATCATGCCCTCTGCTCCCGCGTCACCCAGGCCATGCTGAAAATGATCAAGCTCGATATCGCAACACTCCAGCAAGCCGCTGCTTCCAAGTAAAACCGTCATTCATTCCCATGAGTCAGTCTCCAGACCATTCCACCGAAATCATCAGCACCCGCATCTTCCCTGCAAGTCGCGACCGCATCTACACCGCCTTCAGCGATCCCAACCAACTCGCCCAATGGTGGGGCCCCAAGGGCTTCACCAACACCTTCGATGAATTCGACCTCCGCCCCGGTGGCGACTGGAAATTCACCATGCACGGCCCCGATGGCAAGGACTACGCCAATCACACTCGCTTCATCGAAATCGTCCCAGACGAGCGCATCGTCTATGAACACGTCGCCCCACACTTCCGCATGACCATCACCCTCGCCGATGCAGGAACCGGCACACACATGACCTGGTGCATGCAGTTTGAAACCGCCGAAATCTGCGAACGCTTCAAACCGATCTGCGTCCCGGCCAACGAAGAAAACTTTGATCGACTCGCCGCCCATCTCGGATAGGGCGGACTCACCCCATGAATGCCCGCTAAAAATTAAATACAGCCTCAAACATTCCCGATTCGTACAGTTCGCAATCCCCTCTCCACACATGAAATACGCCCCCCTAGTCGCATCCATCCTCCTCGGACTTCTGTTCATCATGAGCGCCTGCATGGTCCTGTTCAATCTCGCGCCCATGCCAGAGCTTCCGAAGGACACTCCCATCTTCCACTTCATGGCTGCCTTTGGCCCCACGGGTTACATGAAGTTTGTGAAGGTGTTTGAACTCATTGGAGGCATTCTCCTCCTCGTTCCCAAGACACGGAATCTCGGCCTCCTCTGCCTCGGCCCCATCATCCTGAACATCCTCGCCTTCCATCATTTCGTCGCAGGCGATGGCATCTTCCAGCCAATGCTCATCGGCATCTCCCTTCTCGCTCTTTTTCTGCTCTGGTCCGAACGCAAGGCCTGGGCAGGGCTGCTGCGTTGATCAGCGGACAGATGAAAGGTTGGGTGGTCTTGGACGGTTCACAGCTGCGTCCAACCAGCCACCATGACCACCCGCCGCACATTCATTACCACCACCGCGTTGACCGCCGCCACGCATGCGTTTGCGGCGCCAAAAGACAACGACATCAAGATCGCCCTCATCGGCTGCGGCGGGCGCGGCACCGGGGCCTGCAATCAGGCGCTCTCCGCAGGGTCCACCATCAAGCTGGTGGCGGTGGTTGATCCTTTGGAAGGCAAGGCCCAGGCGGCGCTGGATATTCTCAAAGCGAAGCACGAAGGCCAGGTCGATGTGCCACCAGATCAGGTGTTCACAAACTTCGAGGACTACGCGAAGGCCTTCGCCCTCGCAGACGTCGTTCTCATCACCACTCCTCCCGGCCCGCGCCCCTTTCTCTTTGAGCAGGCCGTGAAGGCCGGCAAACACGTCTTCATGGAGAAACCCGTCGCAGTGGATGCCGCTGGCGTACGCCGTGTGCTGGCCGCCTCGGAGGAGGCGAAGAAAAAGAATCTCAATGTCTGCGTGGGCTTTCAGCGCCGCTATCAGCCCAGCTATATGGACATGATCGACCGCATTCATGCAGGTGAAATCGGCGACCTCGTCTTTGGCCGAGTCTATTGGAATGGCACCTCGCGCCCGGGCTTTGTGCGCGAACCCAAGGAGAGCGAAATGCACTACCAGATCCGCAACTGGTACTTCTTCACCTGGATGAGCGGTGATCACATCCTGGAACAGCACTGCCACAATCTCGACGTGGCCAACTGGGTGATGAAGGGCGTCATGCCCATCAAAGCCGTGGGCCAGGGCGGACGTCAGGTGCGCCGTGCCCGGGAAAACGGCACCATCTTTGACCACCACACCGTCGAGTTCGAATACGAAAGAGGCATGCGCATCCTCAGCCAGTGCTGCCAGATTGGCGGCAAATGCGCACGCGATGTCAGCGAGCACTTCCACGGCACCAAGGGCGCGGCCGATCTGGCGAATGGCGGCAAGTTCCTCATCAACGGCCAGCCACCCGGCGGCAAACGTCTGCGCAACAAGGAAGACCCCTATCAGCTCGAACACGATGCCCTGTTTGAAAACATCCGCACCGGCCAAGTCCGCAACGATGCAGACTACGCGGCGCACAGCACCATGATGGGCGTCATGGGCCGCATGGCCAGCTACACCGGCCAGGTCATCACCTGGGAGCAGGCCATGAATTCACAGGAAGCCCTCGTCCCCGACAATATCACCTGGGCCACCGAACCGCCCGTGAAGCCAGACGAGGAAGGCTGGTATCCCGTGGCCATTCCAGGAACGACGATGCCGCTGTGAGTTCACCCCTCATGCCAATGCCCGCATCCCATGCGCAGCCCGGGCCTGCAGGCACTTCTCATCCCCAATCTCCACAGTTCGGCAAGGCGTCGTTCGTTGCTCATAGATGAGACATGAAACACACGAGCCCACCTCGCCCTCCAGGTTCACACAGCGCACCGGCTTCACTTCTGTTCCTCGAAAACAAACTTGCCACGGACTCACCTGCACCAGCATGCTTTCATCCAGACCACGCTGCGCCGCCTCCTGCCAGTAGAAGGAGACGCGGTAGTGCGCACAGCACGCCCCACAGCTCTGACAGGGTGATGGATCAAGATTCATGGCAGGAGTCCCTCCCATAACACTTTTCCGCATTTCAGCTTCGACATTTCTTCAGCCTTCAGATTGACTCATTTCACCATGCCCTCCGCGTCCCCCAAATGGTATTCCACCGTCACCCGCTACCAGTGGCTGGTGCTGCTCGTCGCTTCACTCGGCTGGGTCTTCGATGCGTTTGAAGGGCAGATCTACAATCTGACGCGGGCAGACATGCTGCCGGAACTGCTGCATGTGAAGGCCGACGATCCTCTCGTTAAAATATGGGGAGAGCGCTTTCTCGGCATCTTCCTTCTCGGCGGCACCTTTGGCGGACTGCTCTTCAGTTCGCTCGCTGATAAATGGGGGCGCAATCCCGTAATGGCCCTGACGATCTTGTTCTACTCGGTATTCTCCGGCATCACCGCCTTTGCCGGTGAGATTTGGGAAGTCGGAGTACTGCGCTTCCTTGTGGCCATGGGCGTGGGCGGCGAATGGGCCGTGGGCGCAGCATTGGTGGCAGAAGTGTTTCCCAAAGAAGCACGGGAGCGCGCGGGCGGCATTTTTCACGCCACCAGTGTGGCAGGCCTGTGGCTCGCCGCCGCCGCCGGCCTGTGGGTCGGCACCCAGTGGCGCACCGCCTACATGCTCGGCGTCGTCCCCGCCCTGCTGGTGCTGTGGGTACGCCTGAGCATCAAGGAGCCCGAAGCATGGAAGGAGGCGCGGCAGTCCAAGCCCAAACGCATGGGCAGTTTCAGCGAACTGCTGGGCACACCGCGCTGGCGCTCGCGTGCCATCTTTGGCGCGCTGCTCGCCATGGTCGGTCTCGCCACATTCTGGGGCGTGGTGGTCGCAGGGCAGGACATCGCCGCTGATTTTCTCAAGCGTGCAGGAGATCCCGCTTGGGCCAGCAAATCCAAGATCGCCTTTGGCTTCATTCAAACGGCAGGCGCAGGCGCAGGCATGCTGGCCTTTGGTCCTCTAAGTGCACGCTGGGGCTGCAAGAAAACCTTTGTCATCATGCACCTCGCCGCACTGGCCATGACGCCCATCGTTTGCTGGCTCCCATCCTACGTCGGCAGCTACACGCTTCTGCTCCTGCTGCTGCCGGTGTTCGGTTTCTTTGCCCAAGGCATCCATGCTGGCTACGCAGCGTTTTTCCCGGCGCTGTTTCCCACCCATCTGCGCGCCACGGGTTCCGGCTTCTGTTTCAATACGGGCCGCCTGCTCGCTGCGCCCGTGCTCATCTGGCTCAGCGCCTGGATGAAATCCACGATGGACCTGCGCACCGCCATCACCTGCCTCGGCGGCTTTTTTCTCCTCGGCCTGATTTTCCTCACTTGTCTGCCGGAGACACAAGGAGAAGATTTGCCAGAGTAACACGCGCCATGCCCACGGTCCAATTCACCGCCAATCTCGCGAGTCAGACCGCAGCACCTGCAAGCAAGGTGGAAGGAATCACGGTTCGCGAGGCATTGCACGCCGTGTTCACACAACATCCCACGCTGCGCAGCTACGTGCTGGATGACCAAGGAGCCGTGAGGCAGCATGTGGTCGTGTTTGTTGATGGCACGGCCATCACAGACCGGCAGAAGCAGGCGGATGCCGTGCGGCCGGACTCGGAAATCTTTGTGATGCAGGCACTCTCAGGAGGATGAAATCATGAGCACGAAACTCTACCTCGGCACCCGCAAAGGACTCATCGAAGCAGAACGCAGCGCCACAGGCTGGCACATCACCCGCAATTCGTTTCTCGGCGTGCAGGTGCCCATGCTGCTGCCGGATGCACGCGACGGCACGCTCTACGCCGCCGTGGAGCACGGGCATTTCGGCACCAAATTTCATGCCTCTCACGATGCAGGCGCGAGCTGGGAGGAGCGCGCCTGCCCAGCCTTCCCGCCCAAGCCGGAGGCCACGCCAGACGTGGTCAATTTCGTGAGCCAGCAGACCATCCCATGGGACCTGAAAAAAGTCTGGGCACTGGAAGCCGGAGCTGCGCCAGGCGAGTTGTGGTGCGGCACACTGCCCGGCGGCTTGTTTCACTCACCCGATGGCGGCGCCTCATGGCAGCTCGTCGAAAGCCTGTGGAATGATCCCGGACGTGCCAAATGGATGGGCGGCGGTGCAGATTGGCCCGGTATTCACACCATCCTCGTTGATCCCCGCAACCGCCACCGCCTGCTCATCGCCGTCTCCTGCGGCGGCGTGTGGGAGTCCACCGACAACGGCTCAAGTTGGACCAACATCGGCACCGGCATTCGTGCGGAATACGTACCGCCAGAACTGGTCTATGATCCCGGCATTCAAGATCCGCACCGCATCGCCTGGAGCGCTGCGGATCCTGACACGATCTGGATGCAGCATCACAACGGCATCTTCCACTCCACTGATGGCGGTAAAAACTGGCGCGAGATCCTGAATGACAACCCCTCCAATTTCGGTTTCGCCGTAGCCATGCATCCTCAGGACCCGCAAACCGCGTGGTTTGTGCCCGGCATCAAAGACGAAGTCCGCGTGGCTTGCGACGGTGCCCTCTGCGTGATGCGTACTCGAGACGGTGGCCAGACCTTTGAACCACTGCGTCATGGCCTGCCACAGGAGCATGCGTATCATCTGGTCTATCGCCACTGCCTCGATGTCACCGGCGATGGCCGAACCCTCGCCTTCGGCAGCACCACAGGCTCCGTCTGGATCAGCGAAAACGGCGGCGACTCATGGGACCGGCTCAGCGCGGATCTGCCGCCGGTGTACTGCGTGAGGTTTGGCTGAGGGCGGATCAAGCCATCACGATTTTTTCATACTTCAGCCGACCTGATCCTGAGCCTTCGACGAGCGTGGCGTGCAGCGGCCCGTCCATGTTCTGCCCCACGTTTATGACGTTCGTCGCACCGATTTGATCCTGCCAAACACCACGTCGGATCGACGTGGTGTGGTCGTGGCCGCAGACGACGAGTTCTGGCTGCTGCTCCTCGATGGCATCCCGCCACCAGGCATTGCCTTCAACGGGTGAACCTGCCTCCGAGATTTGTGTTCTCGTCGGCGGCTCGTGCATGATCCAAAGCCGCTTCGCCTCGTCGCCATGATCGGCAAGCAGGTGCTTGAACCAGAATTGGTAGTGTTTACCTCCAAGTGGTTCACCTTCGCTGAACGGCTGCTGATACCCCATGAAACATGGAAATCCCACCAAGCCAACACCTCCGATCATGGCAAAGCTTCCATTCAAACGCGCTGGAGTGGAAGTGCGCAGCGACTTCCACGCATCCCGAAACTCGAACCAGTTCTCATCCTCGTGATTACCGCGCACAAACAATAGCGGTGCTTCAATCGCGTGGAGTTCCACAGCGCATTGCATAGGTATGAGCTGTGGGGGTTCCCCATATGGCGACAGACCTGTATGATGCAGAAAATCACCGCCCAGGATGACCGCGTCCGGCTTGATCTCAGCGGCCAGCTTCAACAGCGCTGCATAGAGAACGGCACGCTGATGAAGATCCGTGGCGATGAGAATTCGCGACATGGTTCCATTCATCACCCGGCTTTGACGCGGCGCAAGAGATCCCCGCTAAGAGTATCCAGACGCTGGCGGTCCCTGAGAAAGATAATCGGCGAACGACTGGCCACG
Organism: Prosthecobacter sp. Pr1; assembly: GCF_057652315.1. Taxonomy (NCBI): domain Bacteria; kingdom Pseudomonadati; phylum Verrucomicrobiota; class Verrucomicrobiia; order Verrucomicrobiales; family Verrucomicrobiaceae; genus Prosthecobacter; species Prosthecobacter sp. Pr1. The sequence continues at coordinate 390,367 of NZ_JBYFBS010000005.1, forward strand.
GCCAGCGCCGCCAGTTCTGGCTCGGTGAGTTTTTCAACCGGCTTACCGTGAAGGCGCAAGGACAGATGATGAATGCCCGTCTGGCCCGCTCCATCGTTCAGACATGCGCAGTAGAGCAGGTCTCGCTCTGCCTCGGACAAATGCCAGTATAGAGACCAGCTCCAAAAAAGCGTCCTTGTATGCCAGTGCAAAGCATCGGTTTCACTCAGGCCATATCTCACAAGCAAATACCGGGCGGTGAAATGATTCGGCAAGCCGCCTCCCGCATGCAAGCACTGAATCAGAAAACGCGGCAGCGTAGGCGTCACCTCTTTTTGCACCTCAATCATCTGCCGGATCTTCGATAATTGAGGCCGAAATGACGCCACGTCTGAGCGCAGAAACACCAGGCCTACGCCAGCCATCAACAGCCCGATGCTCATCATCGGGATCAGCACGAGCAGCCGCAGGATGCGCCGCCTACTGAGGGCAGATTGGATTGGCGCTGTCTGCTGGCTGCTCATGATTGTCTGGGCCAAGGCACGAAGATTCTCGGCTGACTCAGTCTTCTCTAAATGGCATCCCTTCCAAGGCCAGTCGTGTGAAATGGATGTGAAAATGGCATGCCTACCAGCCATCTCTCCCGTTTCATTCTTTACCCTTCGAAGCCTTCGCCTGCTCCCACTCAATCGTTCCCAGCGCCTGAATCGCCGCCAGAAAATCAGGGTCTTTCGTGTCATTGGCAACGATGCTGATCGTGCCGAGAATATCCGGCACGGGGGCCACGAAGGCCGTTGAGACGGCTTTGGCTTTACCCGCTTCAGCGGGATCGTCAGCGGGGGAAGTGTCCGTGTATTCAGCGTGGCACCCGACACCCTGCTTGAGCTTGATTTCCTGCATCTGCCCCTCCCCTTCCACCGAACCGGCTGCTGCAAACCGCTGGGCCGTTTGCTGGATGTCGTTCAGGGTCTTGTAGCGCACTGAGCTATTGAAGAAGGTCATCTGCCAGCTCTTACTGGGGTCATTGATGGAAAAAAACGACAGCGTATGCTGCTCCCCGGTTCCGAGGCCTTGGGTCACACAATGGTTCCCGACCCGCCATGTCGAAGGCACATCAATCTGCACCCGGCCCATGCTGCCCAGATCAAACTGCTGCCCCGGCCCCTTGAACCTGGAAAAGGTGCAGTAAAAGAGAGATTCCCCCAGTTTCTTCAGCATCTGCCTGTCGTCGTTCGTCGGTGAGATGACCGACGCGTGCACATCCACCCATTTGCCCAGCAGTTCGAAGTAGCAGTTGATATGGGCCTGGGTCGATTCCTCTCCCTGGCTCTCATCCTTGGTCACAGACTCCACGCATTCGCACATGGGCGTGCTCCATTGCTTGACGCTGTCCTGCTGAATCATCGGGTTCTGGCTGGCCAGCTTCCAGAAGTGATCGCGGCAGGCTTTGCTGTCTCCCCCCTTGCCAGCCGGTGCGCCTACAAAAGCTGAGACATTGAACCGCCCTGCATTGCCCCGATAGGTCAGCCCTTCAGCCTTGAACTCCTGACTTTCCACGGCAAGCACTGGCCCCTCAAACTTGATCTGCCAGCCCTGACCCACCACGGGTATGGTCAGGATTTCGGCATGCAGGACTGCGCAGCCAAACACACTGACCAGCAGCCCTGTGATGACATGCCTCATGCCTTCGAAAGTTGGGGAATTGTTCACACCATCGCAGGCGCAAAGCCATCCTTCTGCTTCTTCTTCAGCTTGCCCATGCGGACGAGTTCCACATCCGCAGCCACCACCTTGTACTCGGGACAAAGGGTGTCGCCATCGCAGCCTTGGCCGGTGACGTTGTTCACCATGGCATCGGGAAAGTGAAAGGTGGTGTAAAGAATACCAGGCTTCACCTCATCGGTGACGCGGGCTTCCAGTTCCACCTCACCGCGCGCGCTGGAAAGCCGCGTGATGTCTCCCGTGCGGATGCCTTTGCGCTTCGCGTCCTCGGGATTGATGGAGAGCAGGTCCTGCGTCACGATCTCGCTGTTGCCCGTGCGGCGCGTCATGGTGCCGCAGTTGTAATGCTCCAAAATGCGCCCCGTCGTGAGGATGAAGGGAAACTCCTGCCCGTTCGTCTTCAACTCGTTGGACTCCACCCACGGGAAGAAGTGGAAGTGACCTTTGCCACGAGTGAACTGCTCCTGGTGCATGATCTGCGTGTCCACACCGCCTTCTTTCACCGGCCACTGCTTGCCATTGATGCCCAGATTTTCCCAGGTGGCTCCTTTGAAGAAAGGCACAATCTGAGCGATCTCCGCCAGCACACCATCTGGCGTGTAGTCCGCCTGCGGGAAACCAAAACGCTGCAAGATTTCGCACATGATCTGGCCGTCGGGCTTGGTGCCCGCGAGCGGCTTCACGGCGGCGTTCACGCGCTGCATTCGGCGCTCGGCATTGGTGAAGGTGCCGCTCTTTTCCAGGAAGGAGGACGCAGGCAAAATCACATCAGCATACTTCGCCGTTTCGGTCATGAAGATTTCCTGCACCACCAGGAATTCGAGGCTTTCCATCGCATGGCGCACATGGTGCGCATCCGGATCTGTCTGCACCACATCCTCGCCCATGAGCCACAGTGCCTTTAGCTTGCCTTCGACGGCAGCATCAAACATCTGCGGAATTTTCCAGCCGGGTTCGCTCGGGCTCGGCACACCGTAGAAATCGGCATAGCGCTTCTGCACTTCCACGTCGGCCATTTCAAAATAACCGGCACCTTGATGCGGCTGGCAGCCCATGTCCGCAGCACCTTGCACGTTGTTCTGGCCGCGCAGCGGATTCACACCCACACCAGGGCGACCAATATTGCCGGTCATCATCGCGAGATTGGAGATAAGCATGACCGTCTTCGCGCCCTGCTCATGCTCCGTGACCCCAAGACCATGGAAGCTCATCGCAGCCTCAGCGGAGGCGTATTCGATGGCGGCGGCGCGCACGAGTTCCAAACTCACGCCGGTGATTTTTTCCAACGCCGGCAGGTCCAGCGCACGCAGCCCGTTCTCAAACTCGTCCCAGTTCTCACAGCGCTTCTTCACGAACTCGGTCTTCACGAGACCGGCATCGAGAATGCAGCGTGCAAACATGTTCAGCAGCGCCACATTGGTTCCAGGACGCAGCTGCAGGTGATGCTTCGCATACGGCACCAGTTCGATCTTGCGCGGATCGATCACGATCAGCGGCGTTCCCTTCATGATGTGCTGCTTCAGTCGCGCACCCGTCACGGGGTGGCCTTCCGTCGGGTTCGCACCGATGACCATGATGCAGCGAGTATGCTCAATGTCCTCATACGAGTTCGTGGCCGCACCCGTGCCAAAGCTCTTCTGCATGCCCCAGGCCGTCGGCGAATGGCAGACGCGGGCGCAGCAGTCGATGTTGTTCGTGCCCATGACGCCACGGATGAACTTCTGCATGAGATAGTTCTCCTCATTCGTGCAGCGTGCGGAAGAAATCCCCGCCACTGCCTGCCCGCCGTGATCGTTTTTGATGCGTGTCAGATTGGCGAAGATGTGATCGTAAGCTTCCTCCCAGGTCGATTCCTTGAACTGACCATCCGGCTGCTTGATCAACGGCGTGCGCAGGCGGTCCTTGTGATTGTAAAACTTGAAGGCAAAGCGGCCCTTCAGACAGGTGTGCGCATGGTTCACTTCGGCATCCACCGGAGCCTGGATGCTCAGCACCTGATCACCCTTTGTCGCCACATTGAGATTGCAGCCCACACCGCAGTAGGTGCAGATGGTACGCGTCTTCTTCGTCGCCTCAATGGACTTCGAAAAGAACACATCACTGATGGCCGAGGTCGGACAAGCCTGAGAACACGCACCGCAGGACACACACTCGGAGTCCGCAAACGATTCATCCAGCCCCTTGATGATCTTCGCGTTGAAACCGCGACCATGCATCGAAAGCACATGCTGCCCTTGGATTTCATCGCACGCACGCACGCAGCGTGAGCAGTTGATGCACTTCGAAAGCTCGGACGTCATGTAGGCATGCGAATGATCCTTCTTACGGTCCAAATGGTTTGCCCCCGCTGGGTAGCGCACCCCACGGATGCCCACCTTCGCAGCCACCGTTTGCAGCTCGCAGTTCCCGCTCACCTCACAAGTCAGGCAGTCCAGCGGATGATCCGTCAGCACCAGTTCCACGATGTTCTTGCGCAGCTTCCGCACTTTGGGCGATTCGGTAAACACATGCATGCCCGCCGTCAAAGGCGTGTGGCATGAGGCCACCACCCGGCGCGGCCCATCAGCCTGCAGCGCGACTTCGACCGAACACACGCGGCACGCGCCATACGGCTCCAGTTGCGGTGCATCACAGAGCGTCGGGACATGTCCGCGCCCGCGGTGGCGGTCGATGAAATTCAGCAGCGTGTCGCCTTCATTGAACTGACAGGCATCGCCATCAATGAAAGCGGTGAGAGTGGATAGATCCTTGACCATAAAAGAGGTGGTTTGGGATGAAGGCTAGGCTTTGAAATAGGGACTAAGTTCGGCACCAAAATGCTCCAGCGCATTCTTGATGGGCAGCGGCACGCCGCCGCCAAGGGCGCAGAGACTGGTCTGCTCCATGGTGTCGAGGAGGTCGGTGATGAGCTCGCGGTCGATCTTGTAGCTGCTGTCGCTCCGCGCCTTGGCGATGAGTTCCTTGCCGCGCGTGCTGCCGAGGCGGCAGGGGAAGCATTTGCCGCAGCTCTCGTCAGCGGTGAACTGGAAGAGATGCTGGATGTATTCGATCATCGGCATCGACTCCGGAATGCTGACGACGCCGGCATGGCCTTTCATGAAGCCCTCATACTTGAAGGACTCGAAATCCATGGTGAGTTTGCCCACGTGGCTCATCGGCACGATGCCGCCTAGCGGCCCGCCAATTTGAAGAGCCTTGACCTTCGTTTTAAAGCCGCCCGCCAGGTCGATCACCGTCTGCAACGGTGTACCCATGGCCACCTCGTAGATCCCGGGGCGCACGAAATGGGAATCCAGCGAGAGGAGCTTCGGCCCGGTGGACTGCTTGGTGCCGATCTGCGCGTAACCTTTTCCGCCCAGCGTGAGGATCGCGTGGATGTTCGCCAGGGTCTCCACGTTATTGACGATCGTCGGCTTGCGGAAAAGCCCTTCGATGGTGGGAAACGGCGGACGCGTACGCACTTCCGGGCGCTGGCCTTCCAGGCTGGCAAGCAGCGCGGTTTCCTCGCCGCAGATGTAGGCTCCCGCACCCTTGATGGACTTCAGCATGAAGTTGAAGCCGCTGCCCAAAATGTTCTTCCCCAGCAGACCTGCAGCTCGCAGGTCTTCAATGGCTTCATTGATGATCGTGACCGAATCTGGATACTCAGCGCGAATGTAAAGGATGCCGTTCTCCGCCCCTGCAAACCATCCCGCCACCATCATGCCCAGCAGCACGCTGTGCGGCTGCTTCTCCATGAGGTATTTGTCGATGTAGGCCCCCGGATCTCCTTCGTCCGCATTGCAGACGATGTATTTGTCCTTGCCCTCAGCAGCGCGGCAGGAAGACCATTTGAAATGCAGCGGGAAACCCGCACCGCCTCGGCCACGCAATCCGCTCTCCTTGAGCTCAACACCCAGCGCGTCACGATCACCGCCTGCGATGAGCTTTTTAAACGGCGCGTAATACGCGTCAATGCCAGGAAACTCCGCCGTGAGCTGAGGCGGCTGAAGATGCGACACCACCGCATAGCGGTCTTCCGCATCCCCCTTCCCCGTCTTCACAAGCTCGGCCAGCGCCTCATCACTCTGGCCAGAATAATTCTTGCCCTGATATTGCAGCGCCCCGCCCTCATGGCAGCGGCCCAGGCAGCAAATGTGCCCGATCTCCTCTTTTTTGAAATGCGTCTCCAGCGTGTGGTGCAGTTTGTCCTGCGTGCCCGCACACAGGCAGGCGCTGCCGTTGCAGACGAACACCTTCTTGCCCTCGTTCTCCTTTTTTAGGAAATCATAGAAGGACACTGCGCCAAGCGTCATGGCATCCCCAAAGAGGTGATCCTGCCCCATCTGGTGCACCACGTCATTCTTCTCAGCCGTTCCCGCCTTGTCGGCGGCATCGACCATGCGTTCAAAGACGTTTTTTTCGACACCTTTGCGGAAAGAGAGGGCACTGAGATTTTTGGACATGCGTTGGTAGGCGAAGATTAACGACCAAAACCTGCGAATGCATGCTCAAAAATTGAGATTAAACCGCTTCCACGATGATCTTTTCGCCCCTGATTTCCCGCACTCGCACGGGGGTACCGCTTTGTACATAGCCCCCTTCCACCATCGCCTCGATAAGCCGTCCGCCGATATCGATGGTTCCATAAGGGCGCAGGGCGCTCCGGGCCGTGCCGCTGTCTCCCACTTGCGCCCGGATGGCGTCCCGCATCGCCGGGGCATCAATCAGGGTCCCACCGGCGGAAGTTTGCAGGATCAGCGAACGGAACGGACGCAGGTCCGGCAGCCATAGGCACACCAGCGTGATGATCACCGCTGCCCCCGTCACTCCGAGCGCAAAATTGCGGAAACCGGTGGCATACGCAGCAAGGTTAAAGCTGTCCGCGCTGGCCCCGCTCGGGGGCAGCACCTCCCAGCCGGACATCGCATAGACCAGCGCCACCATCACACAGATAAAGCCCGCGATCCCCGGCAGAATCGTCCCGGGTGCCGCCAGCAGCTCCACGCCGATCAAAACGATGCCCACCACAAAAATAGCCGCCACGACCATCGTCTCCTGCCCAGCCAGACTCCCGGCCACGTAGTGCCCAAAGAAAAAAAGCGCAAAAGCCGCGACGGAAACGAAGCCAGGCAGGCCAAAACCGGGCGTCTGCATTTCGAGATACCCCCCTGCGAGACCGATCAGGATCAAGATCGCCGCATAGCGCGTGACCCAAATGGCGATCATTTCAAAACCCGTCGGCTCGGCGGTAACGACCTCTCCCTTCAGGGATTCGAGTTGTTTGATTTCCTCGATCGATTTGACGATCCCCTTGGCCAGCAGCGGCTTGCCATCGATCTGCATCGTCGCCTGCGCGGAATCCAGCGTCACAATCTCCCCTTTGGGAATGATCACCTGCCCGTTGATGCTGAGTCCACGGTCCATGTCGATCATCCCCTCAATGATACGGACATCGTGCCCCTTCTCACGCACCACCGTGCGGGCCATACCCATGAAGGCAGAGTTGTTCTTCGCACGCTCCGCCTGGGCCAGCGGTGTGCCATCACCTGAAACCGGCGTGGAGGCGCCGATGGCGCTGGCGGGTGCCATGTAGATGGTATTCGTTGCCATCGCGATCATGGCGCCGGCAGAGATGGCCCGCGTGTTCACAAAGGCAAAGCTGCGCGCTTTGAGATTCTGCAGGTCCTGCATCATCAGGCTGATCGTGTCCCAGGCCAGGCCTCCGGGGGTGTCGAGTTCAAAGATCACCGCCTCAGCGCCGTCATTGTTGCAGCGGGTCAGCGTTCGCTTCATGAACTCAAAGCGCGCTGGCAGGATCAGATCATCTTGGCCCACGGGAATGACGACGACCTTGCCTGCATAGCTTTGGCTGCTGGTAAAAGCAGGGACTTCCTTATTCTTTGGTTTGGACTCCATCTCAGGCACAGGCTTCGCTGCCACTGCTTTTTTAAGAGTTTGGTCATACCAGACAGCGTTGAGGATGACCAGCTTCCCCTTCGGCTCTGCAGCTTTCGCCAGGGCCTCCACGTCAGAAATGATCGCACGTGCCAGCAGCGGCTTTCCCTCCACGGCCTGCACGGCGGTGTCGGCGTCCAGCAGCAGCAGCTCCCCTTTGTCCGCCAGCGTCAGGGTGCCAAGCAACAAACCCTTGTCGCGATCCACAAAGGCATCGGCGATCTCCGGGCGGTGCCCCTTGAGCTTGCACAGACTGCGCGCACCAGCTTTCAGCACAGCCAGCGACTCCGCCAGCAGGGTGTCCTGCGCTTTTTGCGAGAGCTCTTCGCCCGTCTTCACCTTGGGAGGTGCCGCGCCGATGCGGGAACCGGGAGCCATCCAGATCTCATCACAAGCCAGTGCCAGCAAAGCACCACCGCCGATGGCCGAAGTGTTCACGTAGGCATGCGTTTTGATCTTCAAGCGCGCGACCTCCTCCGCCAGAGACAGCGCAGCTTGGGCAGGGCTCTGCGTGACGTTGATGTCGAGGATCAGCCCCGCCGCCCCTTGTTTGATGGCTTCATCCATCCACTGCCGCAGTTCACGCCAGCGCCGTATGTCCTCGATGTCAGAATCGGTGACCCCCACCCGGGCCATCTGGCCGGTCAGCGGCGCCGCGAAGCCTGTGGCAGAAAGCACCGTCAGGCAGGCCAGCAGAAGAAGACGTAAGATTTGCATGCTCAAGACTACGAGTGTGTCGTCCGCACCGCAACCAGCACTGCGTCAGCCTTTTTTGCCAAACAGCAGCCGCCAGACAAACATTAGAATCAGCGCACCACCCACGGCTGTGGCGATGCCTTTGATGCTGAATTCGCCCACGACACCCCAGTGGAAAAGGCTCCCCACTTTGCCGCCGATGATGCTGCCAATGATCCCCAGCAGCACCGTGGTGATGGGGTTCATGCCCTGCCTGCCGGGCATGATGAGTTTCGCCAGAATGCCAGCGACCAATCCGAGCGCCGACCAGATAAGAAGTCCTTGGAGTGACATAAGGCCGCCATGCTACTGAGACATGCCCGGCACCGTCAATTCCATTCCTACTCCTTCTTTGCAACCTCCTGCCATGCATGCCAGCCGCCTTTCAGCACAAACGCGTTCTCAATGGGAAGTGTCTGCTTGAGTCGTTCGAGAACCTTGCGGCTGGCGTCGCACTTCGCTGCATTGCAGTAGATGATGATGGGCTTCGTGTTGGTCTGCAGCGTGTCCAGCAAACCAAAAAGCTGCTCTTCAAAATGCTGCTCGTTCAGCAGCACCGCACCCGGGATGTGCTCGGCGTCATGCTGCTCCTGGATGCGGGCGTCGATCCACAACACTTTGCCCTGCCAGCGCTCTTGAATGACCTGCATGGAGACCTCGTCATTTCGCAGCGGCTCCTCCACCAGATACAGCGCCGGGGCACGCGGATGCCACTCACGGGTGGCCCAGGCCGCCGTAGCGGCGAGCAGGATGAGGATCGTGGCCTGACGAAGCATGGAAAACATACAGCCGCAGCTCAGGGCTTGGTCTCTGCCGTGGCGGCAGCAGGCTGCGCCTCCGGCTTCCGGGTGATCGTGAAAAAGGCGAGCTGGTAGCGGTATTTGGCGATGGTGCTGTTCGTCTCGATCTTGAGCGCCCCCATCGTGACCTCCTCCGTGGATTTAGGCTTCACTGTAATAAGATACTCCCGACCTTCCTTGATCTCCTTCCAGTCGAATTCCACATTTTCACGGGTCGATGTGATCTTGAGGATCTTCATCGGTTCATCGCCCACGAATTTGACCTGGCAGGCCTTGGTCGCCGGAGCATCACCAACCAACCACTGGAGATTCTTGGGCTTGATGTCTACAACCGCCGGCACATCAAGGATGAAGTTGATCTGCCAGTCAGGCTGCTTCGGGTCGTCGGTATTGACCGTGACAAATTTTTCATGCCTCCCCACAAAAGTGGAGACCTTGAACGAAGCGTGCCCCGTGCCCACCTCCCCCGGCTTGTACTCAGCCTTGTCGAGTTCAGCACTCAGGCAGCTGCAGGCGCTTTCAAGGCCGAGGATTTTGACCGTCTTGTCGCCCTTGTTGCGGAACTTGAAAGTGGTCTCCACCTCCTCGTCCTCCGGCTTCGGCTTCAGTTCGATCGCAGGCACGTCGAGAGACAGCTCGGCATGCACCGAGGCGGCAAGCGCAAATAGGAGAAGGGTAAGTCGGGCGGCTGGCATGTAAAAATATAGCACAATTTGGCGTCAAATCTATCGCTGCGAGCGAATGAGCTGCTGAACTTCATCATGCTTGCCAATGAAAAAGAATACCAGCTCAGGAGGCGTGGTGACAAAGACAAAGGCCAGCCGCTCCTCAAGACCTACACGGCATTCAAAGATATTTTTTGTCAGACGGCGGATGCTGATGCCGGAGTGCAGGTGCGGGTGCCCCCATGCAGCCAGCACGGAGTTCATCGCCTCGCCGATCACCTTGCGGTCGGCTTTGGTGCGCTGACGGAGTTGGTCCAGAAGATCAGCGGTGACTCTTGCCCGCAACAAGGGCTTCGATGTCGCCAGTGAACTCTCGGAGGTTTCCTGCTTTCCCCTCTTTTTCGATTTTGCCATGAACGTTTTTTGCAAAGTCGGCCAGTTCACTCTCAGTCGCGCCATACTCACGCATCGCATAGTCAGTGGCTTCCACTTCCACTGGGCGCAGCGCGATGATTTTCCCGTCCAGCACGATGCCAATATCGTCGCCTTTCAGCGCCCGACGCAGCAGGCTGGAAAGGTTTAAACGTGCACTCGTGGGCGTCAGTGTGGTCATGGCCATACTTAAAGATGACGCATTTCCGGCGTTTATGCGAGCAGATATTCAGCGTCACTGCGCACCACCTCCAAAGTTGACGTCAAGCCCATGCCCGCGCACCCTGCCCGCCTATGCGATTCGCGATTTGCAACGAGACCTACCAGAACTGGACCTTTGAAAAAATGTGTGAGGACGCCGCAGCGGCGGGGTATCACGCCATCGAACTGGCCCCCTTCACCCTGAAGGAAGACCCCCGCGAACTGACCGTGGAAGAGGCCGTCACCCTCTGCGCCAAGGCCAAATCCTTCGGTCTGGAAATCCTCGGCCTCCACTGGCTTCTGACAAAACCCACGTGGTTTCACATCACCACGCCCGACGCCCTCCAGCGCAAGGAAACCGCCAAATTTGGCCGGCACCTCGCTCAATTCTGCGGTGCCACCGGCGGCCGCATCATGGTTTGGGGCAGCCCCAAGGCCCGCAATATCCTGCCGGAATGGAACTACGAAGACGCATTCAAACGTGCCGCTGACTGCGTTCGCGAAGTGGCCGAGGAATGTGGCAAATACGGTGTCGTCATCGCCATGGAGCCTCTCGGCCGCAAGGAAACCAACTTCCTCAACACCGCCGAAGAGACCATCCGCCTCTGCAAGCTGGTGGACCATCCCTCCTGCAAGCTGCACCTCGATGTGAAAGCGATGAGCGATGAGTCCAAGCCCATCCCGGACATCATCCGCGACAGCAAGGAGTGGACCGTCCACTTCCACACCAACGATCCCAACCTCCGCGGCCCCGGCCAGGGCGAAGTGAAATACGAACCCATCATCGCCGCCCTGCGCGAGACCAACTACGACGGCTACCTGTCTGTCGAAGTCTTCGATTACACCCCCGATGCCCCCACCATCGCACGCCAGAGCATTCAATACCTGAAGCAGGTGATGGGGTTATAAGCAGTACGAAAAACGGGATGGCCTCTCGGCCATCCCGCACTGTGATTGATTGAAATCAGACGCCGCGACTACGCTGGATCCTTGGGTTTGTCAGGAGCCGGGGCCGGAGTCGGAGCAGGCCCCTTCGGCGCATCGCCTTCGACAGGAGGACGACGGAAGCCGCCTTGACCTTCTCCAGGAGGGCCGCCAGCACCACCAGGGCCGCCGCCTTCACCAGGACGATTCATGCCAGGACCACCCTGACCACCGCGGAACATCTCGCGCATTTTTTCCATGGCCTTGAGGTACTCCTCTTCGGAGACGCTGCCGTTGCCATCTGCATCCATGCGCTTGAAGTTTTCCTTGGGATCACCAAACATGCCGCGTCCACGACCCTGGCCTTGAGGCTGGCCGCCGGGAGATCCTCCAGGGGGGCCACCTTCGCCACCAGGCGGACGACGGAAGCCGCCACCCTCACCGCCGGGGGGACCACCGCCTTCGGGACGACGCATGCCGCCCTGACCGCCCCCACGCTGCGCCAGCTTGCCAGCTTCTTCCTGGTCGATGAAGCCATCTGCATTGGCATCCATCTGGCCAAAACGCTCATCGCTCATCTTCCGGCTCATGGCGGCAAATTCGTCTTTGTTCACCTTGCCATCGGCATCGGTGTCCATGCGCTTGATGAGCTCTGCGGCACGCGCGGCAGGATCACCACCACCAGGAGGGCCTCCTTGGGGGCCACCAGGAGGCGGGCCACCCTGAGGTCCGCCAGGAGGAGGTGCCCCGGGTGGGCCACCGTCTGGCGGAGGTCCTTTGGGTGCGTCCTGAGCCGTGGAGAGGCAGGTCAGGCTCAGAATGCTGAACCCGTAGAGAAGTGTTTTTTTAAGTTTCATGTCGTGCGTGTATTTGGTTAGTGAAAGCACGAGGTCTCAAACAGACCCCCGCTGGATTGGTTGCAAAGTTTGCAGAAAAAAATCAAGCCAGCTCCGTCAGCAGTGCCTGATTCAAGCGCACACCCGCCACGAAATTCTCGATGGGAAAGTTCTCATTCGGCGCATGCGCCTGACAGTCCGGCAGCGCCAGTCCCAGCAACAGTGTGTCGGCATTCAGCACGTCTTTAAACGCCTGCACAATCGGGATGCTTCCACCTTCACGGATGAGCGCGGTCTTGTCACCAAACACCTGCTTCAAAGCACGTTGCGCAGCGGTGCCGAGCGCCGAATGCGGATCCATCAGATACGGCATGCCCGTATGGCCGGGCGTGATCTCCAGCCGCACGCCCTTGGGCAGATGCGCCCGCAGATGTTCAGCGGCACGTTTCAGCACAAGGTCCGGATGCTGGTCCGGCACCAGACGGAACGACAGCTTCACAAAGGCTTCACGCCCGATCACCGTCTTCGATCCTTCACCCTGATAACCACCACCGATGCCGTTCACCTCCGCCGTGGGCCGTGCCCAGCGACGCTCGCGCTCGGTGTAGCCCGGTTCACCAAACAGCGCGGGTGATCCCGTCAGCTCCAGCATCTCCGCATCACCATCCCCCAGCTCCGCCCACGCCTTGCGCTCCCAGTCGGCGATGGGACGTACGCTATCGTAGAATCCATCAATCATCACGCGCCCTTCCGCATCGTGTAGTGTCGCCGTCAGCCGTGCGATGGCCGTCACCGGATTCGCGATGGCTCCGCCAAAAATACCGCTGTGCAGGTCAATCGCAGGCCCATGGATCTTCGCCTCCATGCACGCGATGCCACGCAGCCCATACGTGAAAGTCCCCACGCCTGGAGCCACCATGCCCGTGTCTGAAATCGCCACCACATCACACTTCAGCATCTCCCGATGCTGCTCCAAAAACGGCTTCAAATTAGGGCTGCCAATCTCTTCTTCCCCCTCAAACAGCAGCGTCAGATTCACCGGCAGATCCGCATGTTTCTCCAGCGTCTCCGCCAGCCCCTGCATGTGCGCCATGAGCTGCCCTTTGTTGTCCGTGGCTCCGCGGCAAAAGATGCGACCATCGCGGATCGTCGGCTCAAACGCCGGTGACTTCCACTCCCCCAGCGGCTCCGCAGGCTGCACATCGTAATGCGCATACAGCAGCACCGTGCGACGTCCGGCGATGTGCTTGTTCTTCGCCACCAGCACCGGATGTCCCGGCGTCTCATGAAGATCACCCATCAGCCCCATTTCACGCACCTTGCTCAGCAGCCATTCAGCACACGCACGCACATCCGCACGCCGCGTGGAGTCAGTGGAAACAGAAGGAAATCGCAGGCAGGTGAGGAGGTGATCAAGGCCGGGTGGGTTCATAAGAAGGAAGGCGAATGCAAAATGACGAATGACGAATGAATGTCGAAGACCAAATGACAAAAGCAGCGCCGCCGCCGGATCATTCGTCATTCGTCATTCGTCATTCGTCATTCGTCATTCGTCATTCGTCATTTCAATTTCTTCACCTCAATCTCATCCACGCTCCCCTTGCCTCCATAGAGGTTCAGCAGCACCCCGCCCTTTTCGCCTTGCGTCAGCTCCGTCTTGAGCTCCAGAACCACCTGGTCATTTACCTGTACGTTGATCTTGTCGCCCTTCGACTCAAACGCCACCCGCCGCCATTCGGTGGATTCAATGCGCGTGTTCGCAGACTTCAGCACTTTCTGATTTTCCACATCACGCACCGCCACAGCCCCCTTCGGTGTCACGGCAATATTGAGCTTTCGCTGCGCCCCAGGTCGATCCCCGGAGCATAGAAGCCGAAGGCAATCCAGCTGCAGGCCCAGGGCTTCACCAGCAGCTGCACTGAGACATCCTGCACCGGCGCCTCAAACGCACGCCAGATCACCGCCCCTTTGCCCGCCGCCTGATCCATCAGCAGCGCACCGTCGGCGATCTCAAATTTCGCCGCCTCCGCGCCTTTGGCATACACCCACTTTTCGTCCAGCTTCTCAGCCTTGAAGTCATCCGCGAAGAGGACATCCCCCTTCAAACGCATCGCCTTCGGCTTCTTGTCCGCCCCATGCACCATGGTGGCCAGGGCGAAACAGAGCAGCACGATGCGTTTCATAAGGACTTCAACAAGGGATCAATGCTTCACCTCGCCCTCAGGCCCATAAGTCGGCGGCTTGAAGAACAGCGCCAGCAGCACGATGCCTGCCAGCGCCATGCCGGTCGGCACCAGGAAGAGCTGATGGTAATCCACCACGCCATTCACGGTGTATTTCACCACCAGTTCGGGGAAAATCTTGCTCGCCACCACCATGCCGATGCCGAGGATCAGCAGGTTAAACAAGCCCTGTGCACTGGAGCGGATGTCCTTCGGAAACACCGCGTCCACAAAAATGTACACCGTCACAAAGAAGAACGCGTAGCAGATGCCGTGCAGCACCTGAACTGCGATGATCAGCCACTGGTTTTCTGGCGTGCCGAAGAAGGCAAAGATACTGAAGCGCGCTGCGTGACCGATGATCCCGATGATCAGCGTCGTCTTCCAGCCGATTTTCTTGAGCACCGTCCCAAGGATCAGCATCGTCACGATCTCCGCCACCTGTCCGATGCTGCTGACCACCATGCTCATGTTCGCCGAGATGCCCACCTTTTGCAGAAAGCCGTCGATCACCACAAAGTAGCCGTTGTGGATCGTCGAGTCGATGAAGGTGACAATGAAGAGCACCAGTACAAAGGGATTGCCCAGCAGCTTCAGCGCCTTCAGCCATGCCACCTTGTCAATGCCCTCCACATCCTTGCGCGGCGGCGTGTGTGGCAGCGTCAGACTGAACACGGCCAGCACGAGCGAGATGATGCCAGCCACGATGAACACCCACTTCGTCTCAGACGCGCCCGCCTTTTCACTGAGCAGGAAGATGAACGGCCAGCTCACCACGATCCAGCCAATCGTACCACCCATGCGCACAAAGCCAAAATCCTTCGCCGGGTCTTTGAGATTGGCGAAAGCCAGCGAGTTCGTCACCGAAATCGTCGGCACATACAGCAGGCAATAGGTGATGAAGCAGGCGAAGAAGGGCCAGAAGGACGTCTGAAACGCCGTCGCGATCAATGCCAGACCGCCGATCACATGGCTGAAAGCCAGGAAGCGCTCGGCCGAGAAGTTGCGGTCCGCAAACTGGTTGCTGAAAAAGATCCCCACAATCGACGCGATGCCAAACGCGCTGCCCACCAGCCACTGCTGATCAGGATTAAAACCCAGCATCGTCATATAAGAGAAGATTTTGATCTGCCACGCCCCCCAGATCGCGATCTCGAGGATCATCATGAGGAACAGTTTGATCTTGATGGATGATTGCGCTGCGGTGTCAGTCATAGGGAGGCCGCGAGGCTAGGGAGACCGCCACATCTTGGCAAGGACAAAACCACTCCCGGCTTGAGCCGGTGAAAACCCGGTGATATTAAAGAAGGATATGGTCCGTAAAATCGTCCGCTATCCTGAACCCGTGCTCCGTGCCAAATGCCGCCCCGTGACTGAAGTCACGCCCGATATCCGTGCCCTGGCCGCCGACATGCTGGAAACGATGCGCGAGGCCAACGGCGTCGGCCTCGCCGCCCCGCAGGTCGCCGTGGATGTGCAGCTCGCCGTCATCGACGTCTCGCACAACCCCGACTGCATCACCTTCATGAAGATCAACGGTGAGAAGGTGGAAATGCCCCAGCACATGCCCATCGTGCTCATGAATCCCCAGCTCGAACTCGGCAGCGCCAAGGAGATCGGCGAAGAAGGCTGCCTCAGCTTCCCCCGCCTCCGTGGCGACATCCGCCGCTCCAGCCAGATCAAAGTCTCCTACACCGACCTCGACGGCAAAACCGTCACCGTGGAAACCGACGGCCTCCTCGCCCGCGCCTTCCAGCATGAGATCGACCACCTCAACGGCATCCTCTTCATCGACCGCCTCAACGCCGTCGCCAAAGTCAGCATCAAGCGCAAGCTCGCCCGCCTGATGCAGGAGTGGGAAGAGGACGACGAATAAAACGGAGTCAGCGGCCGGACGACCAAGTCCGTGCCTTCTCCACCCGCCGCACCTCCAGCGTAAACCCCTGTCCGTTCTCAAACGGCTTCACCTCCGCCGTGATCTGCACCACAGGATAGCGTGCGGTATTGAGCCCATAGGCGCGGTAGGCGGCGGCGAAAATCTCACACTCGACGATGCCGGTGCGGTCGCAGATCGAGATAAACTTCATCGGCTGCCCGTTCTGCTGCACATGCGAACGCGTGACAACAATGAGCCCACAGACCGTGACACGCTGATTCGGGTAGCGGTGCAGTTCCGCGATGGGGCAATACGTACGCCAGTCCACCTCAGGAAAGCGATCAAGCGGATGGCCGCTGACCGTGTAGCCAAACAGCTCGGCTTCATCGTGAAGTTTCTGCAGCAGCGTCGGTTCCTCGCGGCAGGTGGCTCGCAAAACCGCCGGCTCGCTGTTTCGAAACAACCAGTCCGCTCCGACTGTGCTGTCGCTGGCCGCGTGCAGGCAATGCCAGAACTGCGCCGTACGCGTGTCCCCTAGCCGGTCGAAAGCTCCGGCTCGGATGAGATTTAAAATTTCGGTGCCCGCAGGACGCACCCGCTGGCAAAAATCTCGCACGCTCACAAAGGGAGAACGCCCCAGCTCACTGCGCCAGCGCTCCAGCATGGCCTCGGTGAGGTCCTTGATGCACCGCAGGGGCACGCGGATGGCTTTGCCCATGGAAGGCGCAGGCGTACCGTGCTCGGCACTCACAGACTCAACCCCGAACGCCTCACTCAGCACATTCACACAAGGAGAGAGAAACCCAATGCCAAGCCGCCGGCATTCCAGGGTGTAAACCAGCGCTGAGTAGAATCCTTTTCCATGCGTCAGCACGGCCGCCATGAATTCAGCGGTGTGGTAGCATTTGGCATACGCCCCCTGATAGGCCTCCACCGCATAGGCGGTGCTATGCGCACGACAGAACGCATACCCTTCAAACCTCGCCAGAAGCTCCCAGACCTTGCCGATGATCCCCTCCTCACGTCCCAGCACCCGAGCTGCAGCGATGAATTCTCCCCGAATCTCTGCAATCTTGGCCGCGTCCTGCTTCACCAGCGCACGGCGCAGCACGTCCGCCCGGCCCGGGGCCAGCCCCGCGAAGGCCTCGCAGATTTGCAAAACGTGCTCCTCATAGGCGATCACGCCAAAGGTGGACTTCAGCACCGGGGCCAGGCTCTCGTGGAGGTAGTCCACCTTTTCCAGCCCCTGCGCCCGCCGCGCAAACTGCACTTTTTTGAGGCCATTGGCCGCACCAGGACGGATCACGGACACGATGGCCACCAGCCGGTCGATGTCCCGCACATCGGCCATGCAGGAAAGGCCGATCATGGCGGGACTCTCAATATGATGCACTCCCCGCGCATTGCCGCTGGCGATCATCTGCCAAATGCCCGGATCGCTCCAAGGCCCCACTTCCACCTTCCGGGGCGGCTGCTCCGTTCCGCCCGCCGCGCCGACTTCCAGTGCCAAAAGGTCCAAAGCCTGATCCTGGCTCCGGAGGGTAATCTGGGTGTCCCGCAAAACGGCCAGTCCGCCCTGCGCCAAAATATCCAGCTTGATCAGCCCCACGGCCTCCACCGCATCCATGTCAAAGTGAGTGGTCGGCCACCCCTTGCCGCTAATAAAGGTGGGCGTCTGGTCGCGGATCGGGTCGCGGGACAGCACCACCCCGCAGGGGTGCATTTTGGCATACCGGGGAAGCCCATCCAGCATTCCAGCCATGAGCAGGGCGGTGCTCAGAGGTTCCTCCTGCCAGGCCGAAAGATCACACTCGCGCGAAAGCGCCACCGCGTCCGCCGCATGCCTTGCATCGGTCCAGGGCATGTGCTCAGTCAGCCGCCGGATCTCGTTTTCAGCCACCCCCAGCACCTTGGCCACATCCCCAAATGCGGAGCGAGCCTGGAAAGTATTGAACCCTCCAACGATGGCCGCATGCTCCGATCCGTAACGATTCAACAGTAACTTCACCACGTCATCTTTCCGATCATGCGCAAAGTCGATGTCGATATCCGGCAGCTTTTGTAACGCCATGCGGTCACGGTTCAGGAACCGCTTGAAGTAAAGATCGAAACGAATCGGACAAACATTGCTAACGCCCAAAGCGTAACACACCAAAGAGTCCGCCGCACTGCCCCGAGTGATCCAACCGATGCCGAGTTGTTCACACTCCTGCAGCAACTGCCAGACCATGAGGAAGTACTCCTCGTACCCCACCTCCCCGATGATCGAAAGCTCTTCCATCAACTGCGCTTCATGCTGCCGTGACCGCCTCCCATACCGCCGCCTCAGCCCCTCATGCGCCAGCCGGTGCAGCATCGCCGCTGGCGTGCTCCCATCCGTTAGATCATAACGTGGAAATCGTAACGTTTTGAAGTCGAATTCAAATTCACATTCTGCGTGAATAGTATTGATAATCTTTATCTCACCAGCAGAAATGACACTCGTTAACACGCCATAATCGTGAAAAGAAAAGTCTCCCTTTCTTTTGCCCGAATGTGCTTCGTGCAAAAGCGTCAGCGTCTTCATGCTTTGCAGGATATCGAAAAACACCCGGTCTTTTTTGTCCCGATAACGTATCGGCTTAAACGTTACATAATCAGCATCTACAGGCACAACAATCAAACCCTCCTCATGATCATGCACTTGCTCAATAGTAACGAACCCAGCGTCACCAAATGACAGCAGCCGACAGAGGTTCTGATAACCTCGCTGGTTCTTCACATAGGCCAGCAGCGGCTTCTGGTCACAGCGCAATTCCGCCCCAATGATGGGCTTGATGCCCTTCGCCTTGGCTGCCTGGAAAAAGGGCACCGCAGCATGCAGGTTCGGGTCGGTGATCGCCATGGCAGGCAGCCCCCTCTCGATCGCGGCATCGATCATCGCCGGAATGGTGAGCGTGGAATCGAGGAAGCTGTAACAGCTTTTCACATTCAAAGCAGGCACTACATTGTGTAACGATTGTTTCGTTATGATTTGCACACCTATCCCTGGCCGTTCTTTCAACGTCCGACTCGACACTTCGGGAATGAGGTCAACGATAGACTGCGGCTTGGGCAGCGCCTGCCTGGGAGCATGCCGGTGCTGTGACAGCCACAAGTCATGCCCCCGCATGATGCTGCGGTGTTCATGCCGCAGCGCATCCACCACCACTGCGATCTTATGTAACCGTTCTCGCGTAATGTCAGACTGCTCCAATGGCAGCAGCGCATGCCCGCCCGTCTCATACACTTTGGTAAAGCGCAGCCCCACCAGCCTCACACTCACACGCCGTTCCCAGGCCCGCTTCAGCAGGCCGGTGATCAGCGGATAGACATCATGCTCCAGATCAGTCGGCTCATCCAGGCTCGTCGAGCGCGTCACCTCATCCATGTCATTGTAACGAAGACGCAGTAACACCGTTCGGATACTTTTCCCATCTTGCCGCACCCGCCGCATCAGCGTGTCCGCCATGGCTCGCAGACGGGCGATGATGAAAGCCTCATCCGTGGTGTCCTGGCTGAAGGTGTCCTGCTCGCCGTAGCTCTTCGCCTCCGGGGCATCGCAGACCACGGGGCGGGTGTCGAGCCCCATGGCATACTCATGCAGCACCGGAGCCCCCTGCCCTACCAGCAGAGACAGCTCATCCACCGGCGTTCGGGCAATGTGCTCGATCTGGCGCAGCCCGGCGGTGTTCAGCTTGGCGGCCAGCTGCGGGCCCACCGTCGGCAGCCACCGGTTTTCCAACGGCCACAGAAACCCCTGCTCACTTCCCCGCTCCACCTCGATGAAGCAATGCGGTTTCCTCAGCTTGCTGGCGATCTGAGACACCAGCTTGTTCGTCCCCACCCCCACCGAAACCGACAGCTTCAGGCTCTGGGCGATGGCCTTCTGGATCGTCACAGCCGCCTCCCCCGCCCGCGTGCGCTTGGCGCCGTAGAGATCCAGGTAGCACTCATCAATCGAGGCCTGCTCCACCAACGGCGAGAAGTCATAGGCATACGAAAACATCAGCCGCGAGAAGCGCTCGTATTTCTCAAAATCGCAGGGCAGCACGATCAGGCTGGGGCACAGCTTTCGCGCCCGTGCAGTCGGCATGGGCGTGTAGATCCCCAGCTTGCGCGCCTCATAGCTGGCCGAGGCGATGATGCCCCGCCGCTCACCACCCACCGCCACCGGTCGCCCGCGCAGTTTCACATCCGCCGCCTGCTCCACCGAGGCGAAAAACGCATCCGCATCAAAGTGAAGAATCATGGCACATCACCTTTCCGACAGCCGCAGCAGCGCGATCTGCACCCCTTGGATCACCAGTTCCCGCGCCGGAATGAGGTCCGGATATTTCGGGTTTGAGGCCCGGAGGTAGGGCACGCCCCCCTGGACGACGAAGCGCTTCAGCGTCGTCTCTCCGTCGATCAGCGCCGCCACAATGTCCCCATGCTTCGCCTCACGAAACTCCATGATGACAATGTCCCCCTCTAAAATGGCCGCGTTGCGCATGGAATCCCCCCTCACCTTCAGCGCAAAAGTTCGCGCATTCTTCGGCAGCCGCAACGTCGTGGGGTCGATGTCGATGCACCCATCCACCCGCCCGTCCTGAATCTCCGGCCTCCCAGCGATGATGCTGCCAAGGAACGGCACCTGATGCCGGATCCAGGAACGGCCTTCGGACAGCCAAAGGAGATTCAAAGCGCGAGTCTGGCAGGGATTGATCATGTCCACCTGATACTGTTCTTTGGAACAGTATCAACTACAAGCTATAAAACCCTCTGAATTCTAGCCCTTTACGAACCTTGTGAGTGTTCGGCAAGTTCTCCGGCTGCATTTGGAAAATCGTTCCTTTCAGCTTCACGTGGACCGAAGCCCGGAGGGCATACGCGGTTCCAGCGATCCCCTCGCTACGCAGACGATCTTCCTCCCCGCGCCCAGCAAGATGCCCAAAGCCCCGGCTGTATAAGACCCCGCCATGAATTCCAACCCAACTCCATCCTCCTCCGATTTGAATCAAGCGGTCTGCCCAGAGTGTGCCGAGCACTCCTCCCCTTCACCGCATCGCGGACGTCGTGACTTCATCCGCGTGCTTTCCGGCAGTGCCCTTGGAGTCATGGGCGCCTCCTCACTGAGTTCGGGCATAGCCGCCCCGGCAGACGCTCCGCGCACCGCAAAGCCTGCGGAAGAACTCATCCGCGAGCTCTTCGCCACGCTGACCGCCGAGCAGAAAACGGCCATGGTGCGCCCTTGGGACCATGGCGCAGAAGCAGGCGGCATCCCCACACGCCTCAAGACCCACAACGCCGCGCCCTTGGGCAAGAAGCTGAGCGAGCAGTTCACCACCCCGCAGCAGGACCTCATCAAGCAGACCTTCAAATCCATCCTCTCAGGCGACGAGGCCTACGACCGCATCAGCCGCCATGGCAAGTGGGACAGCAGCGGCTCCTTTGAAGGCAACGGCATCGCCATCTTCGGCGATCCCTCCGGCAAGGATCCCTTCTCCTGGGTCTTCGCCGGCCATCACCTCACCCTCCGCTGCGATGGCAATTCCCAGCCCAACACCGCCTTCGGCGGCCCGATGTACTACGGCCATTCCGCAAACGGCCACAGCGACATGAATGTTTACAACGACCAGACCAAGGAAGTCATGAGCGTCTTTGACATGCTCAACGAGCCCCAGCGCAAGCAGGCCGTCATCGTCGGCTCCCCGGGAGACGGCGTCGGCGCGCTCAAGCCCAAGCTGGTCGAAAAACCCGCCACCGGCGTCGGCTACGGCGATCTTGAGGAATCCCAGCGCAAACTGGTCGCCGATGTGATGCGCAAACTCCTCAACCCCTTCCGCCAGGAAGATAGCGACGAAGTGATGCAGTTCATCAAGATCAACGGCGGCATGGAAAAACTGCGCCTCGCCTTCTACAAGGACAACGCGGAAAAAGGCAACGACCGCTGGGACGCCTGGCGCATCGAAGGCCCCGGCTTCGTCTGGAACTACCGCGTCCTCCCCCACGTCCACTGCTTCGTAAACGTCGTCGGCCAGGCCTGAGTCCCTTGCAGTTGATGCAGGCATCCTTCTCAATTCTCTTCAGCGGGCTGCTGCTCAGCAGCCTCGCTGGAGTGAACGTCCGTGCCGAAGACAAACCGCAAGCCCCGCCCGATTTCCAAAAAGACGTGCTGCCCGTCTTCGAAGAGAAATGCATCCGCTGTCACGGTGCGAAACGGCGCGATGGCAAACTGGACATGCGCACCCCGACAGCCCTGCTCGAAGGCGGTGTGACCGGCCCCGCCATCAAACCCGGCAACGCCAAAAAGAGCCTCCTCATCGAGCTCATCCACTACAAGGAGATGCCGCCCAAAAAGAAGGGCCCCTTCATCACTTCCACCGAACTCGAAATGCTGCGCCACTGGATCAACACCATGCCGGACAAGAGTTGATCAATGTCCGATCGTAAACCGGCAGCAGAAACAATCCGGCGGTGGTCTCGTTGGTTTCAGCCATGAAACGAAGGCGCATACTCTCCACCATGGCCAGCTTGTATGGCGCCCAGGCACTGCTGCGTCATGACGCCCAGGCGGCAGAGACGAAGAGCGAAGGCGGTTTGCACGATCCCTATGCGGATGTGGACTGGGACAAGTGTGATTATCTGCACTCGATGTCCCATCAGCATACGGGGCAGACGGCGGCATCGTGTGAGGAGTTTTATGCGATGGGCTACCGCCACTTTGCCTTCAGCAATTATTATCCTTCTGCGCCCACGTATCCACTCCCTCAGGCCTTCCTGTCGAGGCATGCCGACGTCGTGGCTGCGCCGAACGCGGAGCAGCACTCCATGCCAGACGCGGGGCTTCATTTCAACTCGCTCGGCAGTTTGCTCGCCACCGGGTACGGCAGCAGTCTCAGTGCTGCGCAGCTCAGCACATCTCCGCTGGTCCATCAGTTTGACGGCTTGCAGGTCTTTAATGAAGCCCGCCCATGGGCAGGCGTGTATCGGCTGGACCTGACTTTAACGGCCGTCGCCGAAGGCGGGCTCGCCAAACTCACGGTCCAAGGTGCCACCGAATGCGAGTTCACCGGCAAATTTGCCGCCAAAGCGCCCGTGCATGACAGGCCCCTGAAGGCAGGCAGCCACACGATCTATTTCAGAACGACCGAACCGCATCTGCACACGCAGTTGGTCTATGACAAGCAGCAGCTCATGGTAACTCAGTGTCGCTTGATGCAGGGCACCAACCGCCCATGGCGCGAAGTTTTCCGCGCCGCGCTGGATGGAGAAACCATCGAGGGTCGTCGCACCGGCGGACTGCTGCATGCGGATGGCGGGGGAATCACGCTCAACCATCCCACGCAGGATCGTAAACTGTATGAGATGTTTCTGGATTTCGACCCCCGCGTTCTGGGCATCGAAGTATGGAATCAGCTGACGTCAGGCTTCGGATCCAGCAAAGGATTCTACGACGACAGCGAAGGGCCGCATTGGCACTTTTACAAGCTGTGGGACGACCTGCTGAAAACTGGCAGGCGCTGCTGGGGCTTCTTTGTCAAAGATCACAACACCTTCGGGCGCGGTCGTAATGTGCTGCTGGTCCCAAACACTGGAGAGCACGCAGCCGACGCGGAAGTGGAGGCTCTGCGCGCCTACAGAAAGGGAGCCTTTTTCGGAGCGGTGTCTGCCTTGGCGGTCAACGACGCGGGAGAAGTGGTGCCACCTTATGACTACAGTACCTTTCGCTTCACACGCATCGTCGTCCGGCGAGATGCCGCTGGCAAAGCGGCGGCTGTCGAGGTGGCAGTCACAGGCAACGACAGCGTCAAGCGGCCCAAGGTGCAGATCCGTTTTGTGACCGATCAGGGAGTGGCGCAGGTGGTCGATGCATCGCAGGCCGAGTTTCCTTTGCAGCGGGACGCCGCCGGCCAGTGGGTGGCGGCGTTTGTGCGGGTGGAGGCCTTCGCCTATCCGGACACGCACCTTGGCGGAGAGCCTCTGACGGCTGAGAAGATGCGCGCCCTGAATGTCCATGACATCTCCCTTCTGCATGACCGCCGCTCCACGGGAGGCAAGGCTCATTTCTCCAGTTCAGGCGGTGCGGAACTTCGCTCCCGCATCCCCATCGTGGACATGATCTTTTCTCAGCCTTTGCGAAGAGTGTGATCTTGCGACGACATGTTTATTTCACCACGGCCGGTGATGGAAACAGGGCCTGCATGGCACGCACGGTTTGATCGACGAGGATTTGCCCGGCTTCGGGACCGACCCTGTTCACGTGAGGCAGACCGCTGTAGCTGCCGCCTTCGATGGCGAGCGCGGTGGGCAGATACATGCCGCAGCCATTCGTAAGCTGGAGCACAAAGGTCTGCTGCGCGGGGCTGCGGGCCTTCATCTGGATGCCCCAGTCGAGATACAGCTCAAACGTGTTCGTGGTGATGGCGATGTCGCCGAGGCGCAGCACATGAAGCTCCATGTCATAAGCCGGCAGCTTGTCCGCCTCTTCGAACCGCTTCATGATGCCCTGCTCAAGCTTCAGCATCGTGATGACGCGGTTGTCCGGCTTCTCGACGACGCTGTATTGCGCGATGTTTTTCTTCGCGTCCACATACTCGCGTTCGAGGATCCTGCGCGGCGGCAGTGGCAGGTCTTCAACGATGTGGCCAAAGGGCGCATCCGTGCGGATGTCGGCCTTTGCAGCATCGACCGTGTCGTAAACGGCATTGCTGATGCGGCGGCCGAGTTCCTGCTGCCGCGTGAGACCCCGCAGGGCGATCATGCGTGCCTCGGCGTCCTTGCGGTACTGCGGATGCGGCGATTGATCACCGGCCGCGCTGCACCAGCCGAGCACCGTGAGATCAGGCAGGTTCAATCTGGTCTTCAACTGCTCCCGTGCATCATGCCAGAAGTCGGCGTTGAGCGCGCTGCGGCTCTCCACTTCCTGCGATGGGCACGCGATGTTGATCGCGACGGCTTGAAGCTGCTTCTCCGCATTCCAGAAGAACAGCGTCTCGACACCCGAATCGGAGCCGGCTTCCAGATGCCGGAACCGAGCGTCATTCGTCTTCGCATACATTTGTGCATGACCATCGGCGAAGACCGAGCGGCGGTTTTCGCCGATCTGGGCAAAACCGAGCGTCCAGCTCACACCACCCGGTTTGCGCTCCTTCCAGGCCTGCACAGCGGCTTGCGAGAGCCGCTCGACGAGAAACGCAGTGTATTCCACCGGCTTCATGACGCCTTCCTTGGGAATCGCATAGGTGATCAGCGTCTCCTCTGAAATCTCGGACGTCACCGGCGCGGTGTGCGTGTGCGTGGCGGACACGATGACCTTCCGCACATCGAAATCGGGCAGCAGCGGCTTCAAATGCTGCCGAAACTGGGCGAGCACGGAGTGATGGATCGCCACGAGGTCGCAGGAGATGAGAATGCTCTGATCGACCACCTTGCCGCCTTCCACCGACTCAATCGCCACGGCGGCGGCGATAACCGGAGCTTCCACGCTTTGCGAAATGCGCGTGCCAAACTGTCCAGCCAGTGCCACCGGCTTGTCCGGCGTGATGCTGACTGTGGCTGAGCCGATGCGGAGTTCGGCGGCGCACAGCGAATTCGTGACAAGAAGAACCAGAAGAAGTCTCATGAGCGACAAACGGACCGCAGCAGCCTTTTCTTCGAGCCTCAAGACAAACCTCGTGAACCGGTCAGGTTCAGGAGGACGTTGATTTCCTCTGCGTTCGCTTCGCCCCCCCACTAAACCATTGGCACCAGGTGTCTTAAAAGACTCGAATGGAGCCAGCAGTCGGGTTCGAACCGACGACCTGCGGTTTACAAAACCGCTGCTCTACCACTGAGCTATGCAGGCACATTCGTGAGGGGTTGTGATAATAAACGCCCGAGTTCATTCGGCAAATGGATTTACAACAGGATTAGCCGATAGATGGTCCCCTCCCCCGCATGCTCATCACCAGCTCATCCAACGAACGCATCAAACACGCCCGCAGAGTCCGCGAAGGCCGTGAGCGTGACCTGATCTTCATCGAAGGTGAACGCCTCGTGGCTGAGTGCGTTTCGTCCGGCCTTCCACTGCAGGCCTGCTTCACCGCCGCCGCGCCTTCCGCAGCCCAGCTGGCCCTGCTGGAGCGCATCTCCTGCCCGGTCTTCCAGCTCTCGGAGTCCGTCCTCGAATCCCTTAGCGACACCACCTCCACCCAGGGCATCATCGTCATCGCCGAGCGCCCGTGGCCGGCACTGGATGCCCTCTTTGCAAACCCTGCTCCCCTCATCCTCGGTCTCGACCGCATCCAAGACCCCGGCAATCTCGGCACCCTCGTGCGCACCGCCGAATCCGCCGGCGCGAGCGGCCTTTTCTCCTTCGCAGGCTCTGCGGACGCCTTCTCCCCCAAAACACTGCGCAGTTCCATGGGCTCTGCCTTCCGCCTGCCCATCCTCCCCGATGTCTCCGGCCTCGGCACCATCGAGACCTGCCGCAGCCGAGGCCTCAAAACCGTCGTCGCCACCGGCGAAGCCGACCTGCTTCATTACGATTACGACTGGCGCCAGCCCACCCTCCTCATCCTCGGCAACGAAGGCCGCGGTGCCAGCCCCGAGATCATGGCCGCCTGCGACGCCCGCGTGCGCATTCCCCTCCACTCCACCGTGGAATCCCTGAACGTGGCTGCTGCGGGAGCCGCGATCTTGTTCGAAGCGGTCAGGCAGCGGCGGTAGCAGCCTGTAGGATGGGTGTGGCGACAGCCCGCCCGTCTGTCAGCATGCTGAAAACAATATGGCCTGCGAATGTCCTCGCAGTCGGGCGGTTTGGCGGAGCATGCTGCGGGACGTTGCAATTTCTTCGACGCCAAACACACCCAACCTACCGACCCTCACCCGATCTCCGGCAGCTTCCACTCCCCACGGAACGTCCGCGCATTCATGAGCGCATTCGCCGCCTCGTCATTGGTGAAAGTCTCCGCCTTCGGGTCCCACAGCAGCTTGCGCTTCGCCTTCAGCGCCATCGCCGTGAGCTGCGGCAGCGTGTCCGAACGCACCGCCGTTTCAATGTCACAAATCGCCCGCTGCTTGTTCTTGATCGCATCCACAAAATTGCGCGTGTGCTCGATGCTGGCGATGAGCTTGATCGGCATCGTCCCCTCCTTGTTCGCCGGGTCACGCAGAATCGCATCATCACTCGCCTTGATGTTGCCCCGCAGCACATGCACCCAGCCGTTCTCACCGATGAACCGCGTGCCATGGCCGATGCCCATGTTCTTCTCGTTCACAAACGTGATCGGTGCCGCATTCGCATACTCCATCCGCATCTTCCACGTCAGCACGGCATCGCAGCCGCCTTTGTCAGGATACGTCGCCTCTCCTTCCACACTGATCGGCCCCGTCTCATCCGTGCCGTTGCCCCATTGGGCGATGTCGAGATGATGAATCCCCCAGCATGAAATCATGCCGAGCGAAAAGTTCGTGATGTTCTCGTGGTTGTCGCGCTTGAGCTTCTCCACGTTGAACGAAGACATCGGCGCAGGCCCCACCCAGCGCTCCCAGTCCACATGCTCCGGCACCGGCTGCTCCGGAAAATCAGGACCGATCTTTCCTCCCGGAACGCCCACTTGAATCCCCTTCAGCTTGCCCAGGCGCCCGTTGCGCGCCAGCTCGCAGGCCCAGCGGAACTTCAGATCGCTGCGCTGCTGCGTGCCAAACTGAAACACCACCCCTGTCTTCTTCACCGCCGCGCGCACGTGCTTGGACTCCTGCATGGACATCCCCATCGGCTTCTCATGGTAGATGTGCTTGCCATTCAAAATCGCATCCGTCGCCGGGATGCTGTGCCAGTGCACCGGCAGCGCCATCAGCACCGCATCGATCGACTTGTCCCGGTTCAGTTCGCGGAAGTCACTCAGCACCTTCACGTCCGCACTGCCATACCGTTCCGCCACTGCCTGCTGCGCACGCTCGATGTTCTTCTTGTTCACGTCGCAGACCGCCGTCACCCGCACATCCTCATGATTCAAAAACGCCCGCATGTCATGCGTCCCTTGCGAGCCCACACCAATGACCCCCAGCGTGATTTTATTCGACGGCGCCGTCTGCGAGCGCAGCACATGCGCCGGAATAAACACCGGCGCGACACCGCTGGCGATGATCTGAGACAGAAAAGAACGGCGAGTCTTCATGGTGGCAGCAAAAGGGTTGGTTCCTGAATGCTACGAAATCCGCCCTTGGGTTTTGAAGGACAAAGTTTGGGCGAAATCAGACAAAAGGAGCCAGGGCCTTGCGCAATCCGTATCTCCCCTGCACTTCTCCTCATGTCAGAACACTCTTTCGACTTCATCGTCATCGGCGGCGGCAGCGGCGGTTACGCAGCAGCCCGCACCGCCCACAGCGCCGGCCTCCGTGTTGCAGTCATCGACGGCGCATCCGAGCTCGGCGGCCTCTGCATCCTGCGCGGCTGCATGCCCAGCAAGACCCTCATCGAATCCGCCAACCGCCAGCTCCATATTCGTCACGCAGCAGAGTTCGGCCTCAAAGCCACCTCCCACGGCGTGGATGTCCGCACCATTCGCGACCGCAAGCGCACCCTCATCGCCGACTTCGCCGGCTACCGCCAGGGCCAGCTCGAAGACGGTCGCTTCGCCCTCTATCGCGGCCACGCACGCTTTGTGGATGCCCACACCGTTGAAGTTCTCCCACGCGACGGCTCCGCATCCTTCCAAGCCACCGCTCGCAGCTTCTGCATCGCCACCGGTTCTGAAGTCATGGTCCCTGCCGTCCCCGGCCTGTCCGAAACTGGTTACTGGACCAGCGACGATGTGCTCGATGCCGACACCCTGCCCAAAACCATCGCCGTCCTCGGTGGCGGTGCCATCGCTTTGGAGATGGCCCACTACCTCGAAGCCATGGGCTGCCACGTGACGCTCCTCCAGCGCAACACCCAGCTACTCACCGGCCTCGACCGCGAATGCAGCGATGTCATCGCCAAAGCCTACACCGAGCGCGGCATGGCGGTTCATCTCGGCACGCACCTCAGCAACGTCTCCACCCACGAAGGCCGCAAGCGCATTGCCTTCACCCAAGACGGCCACACCCACGCGATCCTCGTCGATGAAATCCTCCTCGCCATGGGTCGCGTTCCCGCCACGAAGAGTCTCGCGCTGGACGCCGCCAAAGTCGCCCTGCACAAATCCAAGGTCATCGTCAACGACCGCATGCAGACCTCCCAGCCGCACATCTTTGCCGCTGGCGATGTCTGCAGCCCGCTCGATGTCGTACACATCGCCATCCAGCAGGGCGAAATCGCCGCCCGTAATGCCGCGAAACTCATTCAGGGCAACGCGGCTGATGAAACCATCGACTACCGCCTCACTCTCTTCGGCGTGTTCTCGCACCCGCAGGTCGCCGTCGTCGGTGCCACCACCGAAAAGCTCAAAGCCCACAACATCCCGTTCCTTGAGGCCAGCTACCCCTTCAATGACCACGGCAAATCCATGGTCATGGGCGAGACCGCCGGCTTCGTGAAGATGCTCGCGCACATGAAAACCGGCGAGATCCTCGGAGCCTGCGTCGTCGGTCCTGAAGCCACTGAGCTCATCCACGAAGTCGTCATCGCCATGAACTTCCACGCCACCGTGCAGCAGTTCATGGCCATCCCGCATTACCATCCCACGCTGAGCGAGATCTGGACGTATCCGGCGGAAGAAATTGCGGATCAGATGGCCGACTGAGCAAGATAGTGCATCACAATCCCACGAAAAGGCGGGGTTCTACGGACGTTACCCTCACAACGTCCAACCCATGCGCCAAGCCCTTCTCATCCTCCTGGCCTTCCCCGCCCTGCTCTCGGCGAAGTCCGCCAAACTGAAATACAACCGCGATGTGCGGCCCATCCTCAATGAAAAGTGCTTTCATTGCCACGGCACCGATGCCGCCCACCGCAAAGGCGACCTGCGGCTGGATCTGCGTGATCAGGCGATCAAGCCCGCAAAGTCCGGAGACATCGCCCTCGTCCCCGGCAAGCCCGAACTGAGCCAGCTCATCGCGCGTGTGGAACTCCCGCACGACAATGATGACGTGATGCCGCCCGACAAAGACGGCAAGCCTTTGACCGCCGAAGAGAAAGCAATCCTACGCCAATGGATCAGCGAAGGCGCCGAGTATCAGGGCCACTGGGCCTTCCTCAAACCCGAGCGCTCCCCCGTGCCGAAGATCACCGATCCGAAATTCACCCTCCGCAACGAGATCGACTCTTTCATCGCCGAGCGTCTTCAGGAGGAAAACCTCTCCCCATCACCCGAAGCCGATCGCGCCACGCTCCTGCGCCGTGTGTCGCTCGATCTCACCGGTCTGCCACCCACCTTGGAAGAAATCGCCGCCTTTGAAAAAGACACCAGCCCCAAGGCCTATGAAAACGTCGTGGACCGCCTCCTCAAATCCGAGCACTACGGCGAGCGCATGGCCATGCAGTGGCTCGACTTCGCCCGCTTTGCCGACAGCCATGGCTTCCAGACGGACAGCAGCCGCTCCATGTGGCCCTGGCGCGACTGGGTCATCAAAGCCTTCAACGATAACAAGCCATTCGATCAGTTCACCTTGGAACAAATCGGCGGCGATCTCCTGCCCAATGCGACGCGCGATCAAATCGTCGCCACAGGATTCAATCGCAACCATCGCCTCAATGGCGAAGGCGGCATCATCGCGGAGGAGTGGCGCATTGAGAACATCATCGACCGCGTGGAAACCACCAGCTTCACCTGGCTCGGCCTCACGCTGAACTGCTGCCGCTGCCACGATCACAAGTATGATCCCTTCACTCAAAAGGACTTCTACTCGCTCTTCGCCTTCTTCAACAACATCGCCGAAAGCGGCACCATTCAGGGCACATCCAATCGCAGCGGTGGCAACTCCGATCCGGTGATCCAGGTGCCCGACAAGGAGGAAGAGATGGAACTGGCCAAGCTCCGCAAAAAGATCGACGCCGCTCAGGCCAAAGTCACCGAGACCCAGCTCCAACTGCCCAACCTCGTGGCCAGTTGGGAGGCCGACATGGAAAATCCCGAAGCCGCCAAAAAGCCCATGTGGGAAGTGCTTCCGATAAGTGAAGCCAAGTCCCAAGGCGGAGCCGCGCTGCGCAAACTGCCGGATGCCTCATGGATCGCCGGAGGTCGCAATCCCAACTCTGACATTTACACCATCACAGCACCGCTCGCCGAAGGCAGCTTCACCGGCCTGCTGCTGGAGGCTTTGCCAGATCCTACACTGCCCAATCAAAGCCTGGGCCGCGCCTCCAATGGCAACTTCGTCCTCACCGGCATCGAGGGCACCATCTCCGCTCCCACCTTGAAGCCCCCCGCCAAAATCACCTTCACTCGTGCTGAGGCCGACTACGCGCAAAAGGGTTACGATGTGAAGCTCCTGCTCGACAACAATCCAAAGAACGGCTGGGCCATCGACGGCAACGACCCCAAGAAACGCGTGGAGCGCAATGCCATGTTCATCGTGGATAAAGCCGTGCACGTCCCCGCCGGTGCCACCATCACCGTGCGCATGCTGCATCAGTCCACTTTTGCCGGACACAATGTGGGCCGCTTCCGCCTTTCCACCACCGATGCCGAGCCCGCGCTTGCCAGCATCGATGGCACGGGTGGCCCGCCTGCCGCAGTGCTGGCCGTGATGAAAACGCCCACCGAAAACCGCACGCCACAGCAGCGCAGCGAGCTTGAAAAATACTACCGCGCCAGTGTGGACAGCCCCCTGCGCGATGCCGACTACGCCCTCGCCGCAGCCAAAGCAGAGCTGGAAAAATACGAGCGCAGCGTCCCTTCCGTGATGGTCATGAAAGAAGGCCCCGTGCGCGATGCTTTCATCCTCAACCGCGGCGAATATGACAAACCCGGAGACAAGGTCAGCATGGTCACGCCTGCCGTGCTGCCGCCCATGCCGAAGAACGCGCCCGACAATCGCCTGGGTCTCGCCCAGTGGATCGTCTCGCCTGAAAACCCTCTCACCGCACGCGTGTGGGTGAATCGTGCTTGGGAGAAATTCTTCGGCTACGGCTTGTCCAAATCCACCGAGAACCTCGGCACGCAGTCGGAGTATCCGGTGCATCCGGAACTGCTCGACTGGCTGGCCACCGAGTTCATCCGCTGCGGCTGGGACATGAAGGCCATGCAGAAGCTCATCGTCATGAGCGCCACCTACCGGCAATCGTCCAAGCTCACGCCTGCCTTGCTCGAAAAAGATCCCGAGAACCGCCTCCTCGCACGCGGCCCACGTTTCCGTCTTCCCGGTGAAGTCGTGCGTGATCAGGCGCTCGCCATCGCCGGCCTGCTCGTGCCGAAAGTCGGCGGCCCCAGCGTGAAGCCCTACATGCCAGATGGCGTGTGGGATGATACCAGCAAATATGGCGACCTCCGCGGCTACAAGGCCGACACCGGCGAAGGCTTGTACCGCCGCAGCTTCTACACCATCTGGAAACGCACCGCAGCACCGCCCACCATGCTGCTCTTCGATGCCCCCACGCGTGAAATCTGCACCGTGAAGCGCAGCCGCACCAACACCCCGCTGCAGGCGCTCTCCCTGCTCAATGAAGTCACCTTCGTCGAAGCCGCACGCGGTCTTGCTCAACAAATGATGCAGCACGGTGGCACCACGCCGGAGCAGCGCATCGCCTACGGCTTCCAGCGCGCCACTGCTCGCGCCATAGACCCCGCAGCGCTCAAGCAACTCACTGTCGGCCTGAACAAGCGCATCACCGAGTTCCAAGCCAAGCCCGCCGAAGCCACAGCCCTAATCTCTCAAGGCGCTACCAAGGCCGACGCCTCGCTTCCTCCCGCAGAACTCGCCGCCTACACCACCACCGCAGCCGTCCTCCTCAACCTCGACCGCGTCATCACCCGCGACTGATATGAATCATCCAGCCCTTCAATTTCAAGACCGGCTCAACCGCCGCATCTTCCTCAAGAACTCCTCGGCGGCCATCGGTGCTGCTGCGCTCGGTTCACTGCTGCAGGACGAAGCCGCCGCCGCATCCCCCGCGCGTTACTTCCCGAACTTCGCGCCCAAGGCCAAGCGCATCATCTATCTCTTCCAGTCCGGCGCACCATCTCAGCTCGATCTGTTCGATCCAAAGCCGCAGATGGAAAAACACCGCGCCGAGGATCTGCCCGCCAGCATTCGTCAGGGACAGCGTCTCACCACGATGACCTCAGGTCAGAAGGCTTTTCCCGTCGCCCCATCCATCTTCAAATTCGCACAGCATGGTCAAGGCGGCGTCTGGTTGAGCGAACTCTTCCCCCATCTCTCCACCGTGGCCGATGAGATGTGCGTCATCCGCTCCATGTTCACGGAGGCGATCAATCACGATCCCGCCATCACTTTCTGCCAGACCGGCTCCCAGCTCGCCGGACGCCCCAGCATCGGTGCCTGGCTCAGCTACGGCCTCGGCAGTGCCAACCGCGATCTGCCCGCCTATGTCGTCATGACTTCCTTTGGCACGGGACGTCGCGATGACCAGCCGCTCTACGACCGCCTCTGGGGCAGCGGCTTCCTGCCCACCCAGCATCAGGGCGTGCGCTTCCGCAATGCCGGCGACCCCGTCCTCTTCCTCTCCAATCCCGCCGGCGTGGACCGCCCCATGCGCCGACAGATGCTCGATGAAATCGCCGCGCTCAATCAACGCGACTTCGAATCCTTCGGCGATCCCGAAACCACCGCACGCATCTCCCAGTACGAAATGGCCTTCCGCATGCAGATGAGCGTGCCCGATCTGGTGGACACCTCCAAAGAGCCGCAGCACGTGCTCGACAGCTACGGCCCCGATGTCAAAAAGCCCGGCACCTTTGCCGCAAACTGCCTGCTCGCACGCCGCCTCGCTGAGCGCGATGTGCGCTGCATCCAGCTCTTCCACATGGGCTGGGATCATCACGGTGGCCTGCCCGCCGCCATCCGCGGCCAATGCCGCGATACCGACCAGCCCACCACCGCGCTCATCAAAGATTTGAAACAGCGTGGCCTGCTCGATGACACCCTCATCGTCTGGGGTGGCGAATTCGGCCGCACCATCTACTCACAGGGCACGCTCACCGCCACGAACTACGGCCGCGACCACCATCCGCGCTGCTACTCCCTCTTCATGGCCGGCGGCGGCGTGAAGAAAGGCACCACCTACGGCGAAACCGACGACTACAGCTACAACATCGTCCGCGACCCCGTGCACGTGCACGATCTCAATGCCACCCTCATGCATCTCCTCGGCATCAATCACGAACGCCTCAACTACAAGTTCCAGGGCCTCGACATGCGCCTCACCGGCATCGCCGGGAATCTCGTGAAGGGTGTGCTGGCATAAAGCGAAGCTGCAAAGCGCTGACCTACTCACCCGCCTTTCCGATCACGCCGGCATTATGGCGGACTTCGCTGCCTGCCGCTGTGGTCCTGCGACGATCAAGTTGCCCCATAAAGTCGTCATCGTCATCCATGTTTGGGATGCTTCCTCAACCGTGACCTATCCCTCGTCAAGGAGGTCAGTCGCACAGGAGCGCTCCACCTCCGGCCACTGCAGCGGCTGACAAAGCGTGGGTGCAATTCCCAGCAGGGCCAGAACGAAGCTCAGTTCCAGCACGCCCAGCGCGAAATACGCGGACTGGAGCCAGGAGTACTGACGTATGATCACCAGCTCCACGAAGATCCAGATGAGCATGCCGAATCCGGCCACGGCTGAGAGCAGGAGCGCCATGCGTCGCTTCGCCAGCAGCGCCACCGCAGCGGCCAGTTGGGTGCCGCCGACGACCCCGCCAAGGATCAGGCCCGGCACGAGGTAGGTGGTAAACGGGCTGCCCTCCAGATTCTCCAAGGAGACACCAGCCCCATTGCGTGCGACCGCGAGGAAAGCACCGAAGAAAGCAGACAGCGCCTGAAACACCGCAAGCACAGTGAGAGCCCCGACGACGGTCCGATTTGAGAGTGGCAAAAACATGACGTATAATACCAGTAAATGGAGAAGTGCGAAACGCCGCCCACTAGGAGCGCACCCAGCGAACAAGGGTGAAGAGGACGCCCACCACGTAAAGGGTGCCAAAAATGGTTTGGTTGTGGCGTGCCAGCCATTCAGGCAGGTAAATGTCGAAGTTGGCGCGACGCTCGGTCGTGTAGCGCCCAGCGACAGCAGTCAGGGGGCACTGCCAGGAATGGAGGAATAGAACCAGCACCTCAATGCCCACGACGACAATCAGAAGCGCCGCCACCCCATAAGCCGAATGAATGGCCGCGAAGGGAATGGCGATGATGCAGGCAACGAAGAATGCCCACACGCAAGTATGGAGAAGCTTGACTGTCCTGAGCGAGATGGAGGCGGAAAGAGACATGCCGTTTCAGCATCAACAATATAGGTGCCAGCTCTGCTTTGTCAGACACTTCTCAAAACGAAAAAGAGCCATGGCGCGACCATGATCCAGAGCAGCAAGAACACCCACACGCGACCGGCCAGCAAGTTGTAGTCGGCCAGCACCTCGGCCAGCGGACGTTTGCGCAGCACCATCCCCATGAAGCACTCGAAGACAACGGTGAGGCACAGCCAAACAGCCCCAATGGTGAAAGCCTCTCCACTGGAAGATGGCGGCCACTCGTGGATGACAAACCAGATGAACACGCCCATGAGCACCGCTCCAATGAGTGTCGAAAGCTGGTGCGCACGCAGTTCGGGCAGCACTTTGCCAAACGTCGTTTCGCGAAGAACGCCGTTGCCGATCGCAATGATCAGCATGACGAACCAGAGAAGAATGTAACGCAGCATCAAGGATTCCTTCTCGCTCATGGATCAGGCGAATACGAGCGGAATGCACAACAGGGGCGGTGTTTATCACGAATGAATTCCAGCACTGATGCTTTCCCGCCTCATCTTCCCTTCCGCTCCCTTTGCCGCTGTCGAAACTCCCCCGGCCCGCACCCCACCTGCCGCGCAAACATGCGGCTGAAGTAATGCCGGTTCGGAAACCCAAACTCCACGGCGATTTGCTCAATCGTCTTGTCCGTCAGCGCCAGCGCCTCACCCGCCAGACGCACCCGAGTGCCCAGCACATATGCCGCAGGCGTCTGCCCTGTGTGTTCACGAAAGGCACGGATGAACCGCTCCACACTCATCCCCGCACGCTCCGCTAAAAATGGGTTCGTCAGCTTGCCGTGCGGCGCACGCGCAATGAGTGCCAGCACTTCGGCAAGCCGCTCGGGCATCACCGGCGGCGCTTCCGTTTCCAACCCGGCAAAAACCGTATGCAGCAATGCCGCGCTCAAATGATGCAGCCGATGATCGCGCAATTCAGCAGGGGGCTCACGATGCGTCGCAATCATCTGGCTCAGCATTGCTCGCAGCACTTCATCCACCTCGATGACGATGGGAGCCGCAGGAATCGTCACTCCCGGCCGCGCTGTCGTAAAATGCAGCCAGAAGTGGCTCGCCTTCACCGGGCCGCAGCAGTCAAACACCGTGTCAGCCGGAATCAGCACCGCGCACTTGGGCCCCAGCGGAATCTTGCGCCCTTCAAACAGGAGATGGCAGCCCGGCTTCGGGTTGTAATAGAAACGCCAAAAAGGCGAATCAACGCCCTGATGATTCCAATTGTCCAAGGCTGGCTGATAGCCGCTTTCATGAATCAAAAACGGCGTCCAGCCAGACTGCGCCACGCGCGCCAGATCCACGCCCCACGGCGTGGTGTAGTTCAGGTATTTGCGGCGGATCGGCATGCGTATCTATGGAATCAGATACGCAATCGCAGCCTTCATTCACCAGCTTTTCGCATATCCAGCAGCAGAATAAGACACAAAACATCCATAAAGAGGCATAGGCGCGCGCCGTTTGTTCTGGCAGCATCCTTCCACTCATGCACCGGCTTCTCATTTTCCTCCTCTCCTTCCCCGCCCTGCTACCGGCAGCACCCGCGAAGGTGAAGTTCAACCGCGATGTGCGGCCCATCCTCTCGGACAAGTGCTTCTTCTGCCACGGCCCTGATCCCAAGAAGCGCGAGGCCGATCTCCGACTGGATGAACGCGATGCCGCCATCGAGGCCAAGGCCTTCCTGCCCGGCAAAGCCGAAGTCAGCGAGCTGATCCAGCGCATCCTCACCACCGATGCCGACGACCACATGCCACCGGCCAAGTCCAAGCTCGGCGATCTCACACCCGCTGAAATCGCCATCTTGAAGCAATGGATCAACGAAGGCGCTGAGTATGAGGCCCACTGGGCCTTCATCTCCTTGAAGCCCGAATCCACCAAGGATCAGAGCATCGACAAGATCGTCAGCGCCGGACTGTCAGAGCTGGGCTTGAAACTGCAGCCCGAAGCCACACCCGAAACCCTCATTCGCCGTCTGAGCTTTGACCTCACCGGCCTGCCTCCATCACCCGAGGAGATCAGCGCCTTCGTCACCGAACACGAGTTCAATCCTGCATCAAGCATCCAGCATCTCGTCACTCGCCTCCTCGCCTCACCTCACTATGGCGAACGCATGGCGGTGGACTGGCTGGATGTATCTCGCTACGCCGACAGCTACGGCTTCCAGGTGGATCGCGAACGCGAAGTCTGGCCCTGGCGCGACTGGGTGGTGAAGTCCTACAACGAGAACCTCCCCTTCAACCAGTTCATCACCTGGCAGCTCGCGGGCGATCTGCTGCCCAATCCCACCGACGAACAGATTCTCGCGACCGCTTTCAACCGCATGCACCAGCAGGAAAGCGAAGGCGGCAGCGTCGAGGAGGAGTACCGCGTGGAGTACGTGGCCGACCGCGTGCAGACCGTCGCCACCGCCTTCCTCGGCCTTACCTTCGAGTGCTCACGCTGCCACGATCACAAGTATGACCCCATCAAGCAGAAGGACTATTACGGTTTGTTCTCCATGCTGCAGAACATCGACGAAGCAGGCCTGTATTCCTACTTCACTCCCTCCCCGCCCACACCCGCGCTCATGATGATGGACGCACCCGCCAAAGAGAAAATGGCGGCACTGAATTCCAAGGTGAAAGCGCTGGAAGCAAAGCTAAGTGATGCGGGCACTCCTGCCCGCACAACGCTCGAACTGCAGGCAGGAGTGCCTGCATCACTGGAAGGCCAGATCGCCCATTTCACCTTCGACGAACTCAAAGGCAACAAGCTCGCCGATGCCCTCCATCCCGCACCGCCACCCGCACCTCCTCAGCCAAAGGTAGCCGCAGACGCGAAGGACAAAACACCCGCACAGAAAAAGAAAGACGCCAAAGCCCCACCTCCGGGCCCCGAGGCGATCCTCAAAGGCGAAAACAAACTCGTGTCCGGCAAACTCGGCAGCGCGATCCAGTTCACCGGCGATGACTCGGTGGACACACCGCTGGGAAACTTCCAACGCCACGATCCCTTCAGCATCTCCCTCTGGCTGCAAACCCCGGACGAGAAGGACCGCGCTGTGGTGCTGCATCGCTCCCAGGCTTGGACAGATGCCGCCAGCCGCGGCTATGAACTCCTCATCGAAAATGGCCGCATCAAGTGGTCCCTGATTCACTTCTGGCCCGGCAACGCCATCTCCATCCGCACGCAGGCCAAGGTGCCGCTCAATGAGTGGACACAGGTCATCGTGACCAACGACGGCAGCAGCCGCGCCTCCGGCCTGAAGATCTTCATCAATGGCAAACTGGCCGCCGTGGACATCATCAAAGACCACCTCACCAAGAACATCACCGGCGGTGGCCATGACAACATCAGCCTCGGCGAGCGCATGCGGGATCGCGGCTTTAAAAACGGACTGGTGGATGACCTGCGCATCTTCAATCGCGACCTCTCACTGCCCTTTGATGCCAAGCTGGAACCGCTGCTCGCTGAACTCAAAGCCGCACGCGCAGAGGTCACCGCCTTTGCCGATGCGCAGAAGGAAATCATGGTCATGCAAGAACTGCCGCAGCCCAAGAAGGCCTATGTGCTGACACGTGGCGAGTATGACAAGCGCGGTGACGAGGTCGGCCCTGCCACGCCCGCATTCCTTCCCCCTTTCCCCAAAAAAGCCCCCAAGAACCGTCTCGGCTACGCGCAG
The DNA here is from genome assembly GCF_057652315.1 of Prosthecobacter sp. Pr1. NCBI lineage: Bacteria > Pseudomonadati > Verrucomicrobiota > Verrucomicrobiia > Verrucomicrobiales > Verrucomicrobiaceae > Prosthecobacter > Prosthecobacter sp. Pr1. The sequence continues at coordinate 429,732 of NZ_JBYFBS010000005.1, forward strand.
TGGCTCACCGCACCCGACCATCCACTTACCGCCCGCGTCACCGTGAATCGCATCTGGCAGAGCCTGTTCGGACGCGGACTGGTGAAGACGGCGGAAGACTTTGGCAGCCAGGGCGAGCGCCCCCTGCATCGAGAGCTGCTCAATTACCTCGCCATGAAGTTCATTCAAAGCGGCTGGAACGTGAAGGCGCTGATTCAGGAGATCGTCACCAGCAAAGTCTATCTCCAGCGCAGCATCGCCGATGCCAAGACCATGGCCGACGATCCCGAGAACCAATGGCTCGCACGCGGCCCGCACTTCCGCCTGCCCGCCGAGATGATCCGCGACAACGCCCTCGCAGCCGCTGGCTTGCTCAAACTCACCATGGGTGGTGCGCCGGTCTATCCTTATGAAATGACCGAAGCCTTCAAGCCCATTGGCCCCAGCGCGGGCGATGCCGTGTATCGCCGCAGCATCTACACCAACTGGCGCCGCACCAGCCCCCCGCCCGCCATGGTCGCCTTTGACGCCCCCCGCCGCGCCGTCTGCATCTCCAAACGCGAACGCACCGACTCCCCCCTCCAGGCCCTCATCCTCCTCAACGGAGTCCAATACGTCGAAGCCGCCCGCGTCCTCGGCGAAAAGCTGCATCAAGAAACCAAAGGCGATCTCCCCAAGATGATCGAACTCGGCTTCCTCCGCTGCCTTAGCCGCAAGCCCGACGCCAAGGAAGTGCAGATCTGCACCCAGCTCTACCAAGAGCAGCTCACCCATTTCAAAGCCGTTCCCAAAGAAGCGGAAGTACTGCTTAAAACCGGCAATGCCAAACGCAATCCCGCCATCCCCCTGCCACAAGCCGCTGCGGCAACGGTGCTCGCACAGGCCTTCTTGAACCACGATGCTTGTGTGGTGAAACGGTGAGATTTGAACCACTGACCGCCCTCTCTTAAAAGCTCTTTCATGAACGCAAATTGCTCAAGGACACGAATCCCAGCCGGGCGCATTCAATCAACGCGACAGCGTCTTGGAGTGCGGTGGCAGAGATGCACGGCGCAAGCCTGCATCGGCGACACCGCTTTCGCGAGGTGCAGGCTGTTCTTGAGCCTGAAACTGCCGTCCGGCCTGCGAAAGCGGTGTGGCGCTGCGCTTCCCACCGCACTCCAAGACGCTGTCGCGCTTTCGCTCTTTCCATCACTAAGTCAGGCAAAAAACAAACGACTCCCCGCCTTCATTGAGTGCCTTTCATGACTCGCACTCGCTTCTTACCGCAGCTCCCATGAACCCTTCAAATTCACCTCTCAACCGCCGCACACTCCTCAACCGCTTTGGCATGGGCCTCGGCGGCATCGCTTTGAACGAGCTTCTCGCCCAAGGCTCCGAACCCGCAGACCATGGCGTGCTCGGCGGCACTCACTTTGCGCCAAAGGCCAAGCGCATCATCTACCTCTTCATGTCCGGCGGTCCATCCCACTTGGACCTGTTTGACTACAAGCCGCTGCTCAACAAACGCAACGGAGAGCAGCTTCCCGATTCCGTGCGCGGTGGTCAGCGACTGACCGGCATGTCGGGAAATCAGTCCTCCATTCCCATGGTGGGCTCTCCCTTCAAGTTCACCCAGCATGGTCAGGCCGGTGGATGGTTCAGCGAACTGCTGCCGCACACCGCGAGCATCGCGAATGATCTCTGCGTGGTCCGCTCGATGTACACGGAGTCGATCAATCATGGCCCCGGTGTGACGTTTTTCCAAACGGGATCCCAAATCGCCGGACGGCCCAGCTTCGGCTCGTGGCTCAGCTACGGCCTCGGCGCGGAGAATGCGAATTTGCCATCGTTCACCGTCCTAATCACCAAGGGCAAAGGTGGCCAGCCGCTCGGCTCCCATCTCTGGGGCAGCGGCTTCCTGCCCACGAAACATCAAGGTGTGCTCTTCCGCGCCGCCAAGGACCCCGTGCTCTACCTCGGCAACCCCGCCGGTGTCAGCGCTGACAGCCGCAGGCTCATGCTGGACCGCCTCAAGGAACTGCATGAGCACCAGTTCACAGGGACACCCGATGCCGAAATCCAGAACCGCATCGACCACTATGAAATGGCCTTCCGCATGCAGACCAGCATCCCCGAAGTCACCGACCTCAGCGATGAGCCGCAGCACATCCTCGACAGCTACGGACCCGATGTGAAAACACCCGGCACCTTTGCCGCGAACTGCCTGCAAGCGCGTCGTCTCGCGGAAAAAGGCGTGCGCTTCATCCAGCTCTACCACCAGGACTGGGACCACCACGGCGGTCTGCCCGGTGCATTACCAAAACTCTGCAAAGAAACCGATCAGCCCGCAGCCGCACTGGTAAAGGACCTCAAGCAGCGCGGCCTGCTGGACGACACCCTCGTCGTCTGGGGCGGCGAATTCGGTCGCACCGCCTACTGCCAGGGCAAGATCAGCACCAACTTCGGCCGCGACCACCACCCCCGCTGCTTCAGCGCCTGGTTCGCCGGCGGCGGCATCAAGGCAGGCTCCGTCTATGGCGAAACCGACGACTTCGGCTACAACACCGTGAAGGACGGTCTGCACATCCACGACTTCCACGCCACGCTCATGCACCTCCTCGGCATCGACCACGAACGCCTGACGTACAAGTTCCAGGGCCGGCGCTACCGGCTCACGGACATCCAAGGAAAGCTGGTGAAGGGCCTGCTCGCCTGACGCCTGTGATGAGGCAACCGAGACGGTTGCACTACGGGGAAACGCGTGTTCATTGCCCCTCCCCAAATGAGCCAAGCCAGAACCGCCAAGCAGCACCGCAAAACCGCCGAGACCGACATTGAGATCGAACTCAATGTCGATGGGTCCGGCAAATCACAGATCGACACCGGAGTGCCGTTCTTTGACCACATGCTGACGTTGTTCACCAAGCACGGCCTCTTTGACCTCAAGGTGAAGTGCGTGGGCGACATCGAGGTGGATTACCACCACTCCGTCGAAGACACCGGCATCGTGCTCGGCAACTGCTTCCGCGAAGCCCTGGGCAACAAGGCGGGCATCGTGCGCTACGGCTTCTTCCTCCTGCCCATGGATGAAACCCTCGCCGAAGTCGCGCTCGACCTCAGCGGCCGCTCCTTCCTCAGCTATCACGCGCCTGAAAACGTGGAAGCCATCGGTGGCGTGAACCGCTTCAGCTACCAGCTCGTGGAAGAATTCCTCCGCGCTTTCTCCTCCAGCCTGCTGGCGACACTGCACGTCGAAATCCGCCGTGGTCGCGATGCGCACCACATGGCCGAAGCCATCTTCAAAGGTCTTGCCCGCGCACTGGATGCTGCAACGAAGCATGATCCCCGCGTCACCGGCATCCCCAGCACCAAGGACGTCCTGTGATGAAACTCGGAGTGCTTGATTACGGCGGCGGAAACCTCCGCAGCGTGCTGAATGCTTTTGATGCGATCGACGCCCACGCCAACCTCGTCACCAAGCCGGAAGACTTCGATGCCATCGATGTCCTCGTCTTCCCCGGCCAGGGTGCCTTTGGCGACTCCATCCGCATCCTCAAGGAGACCGGCCTCTGGGAGCCCCTGCAGGCCTGGTTGAAAGCGGAAAAGCCCTACCTCGGCATCTGCCTGGGCTACCAGCTCCTGTTTGAAAGCAGCGAAGAATCCCCCGGCGTGGAAGGCCTCTGCGTGGCCAAAGGTCTGGTGCGCAAGTTCGATCCCACCAGCGGCCTCAAGATCCCCCACATGGGCTGGAACGTCGCCCAGTGGGCTCCAGAACAGGCTGCCGTGTGGTCCGGATTGCCAAACCCAACTTACGTCTACTTTGTGCACTCCTACTACCCGGACGTGCAGGATGAATCCCTCGCCCTTTGCCGCACCGACTACGGCGTCAGCTTCATCAGCGGCATCGCCAAAAAGAACCTCGTGGCCGTGCAGTTCCACCCGGAGAAAAGCCAGGAAGCCGGACTCACGCTGCTGCGCAATGCGCTGAAGGTGCTGGAGCAGTAAGGCATTCGTTGGCCGCAAAAAGACGCAAAGACTCGCAAAAAACAGATCAGATCTTGATCAGTTTTTTTGTTCCTTTTTGAGGCTCTTTGCGGCCAATGCTCCTTGCAGGATGGCCTCTTGGCGCTGTGCCATCTCTTTGGCCTCTTCCGGCTCATGATCGTCCCAGCCAGCGAGGTGCATGAGGCCGTGGACGAGGTAGAGGGCCACCTCGTGGTCGAGGGTCTGGCCGTGCTCAGTGCCCTGGCGCAGGGCGGTGTCGGCGCTGATGAGGATCTCGCCGTGGTGGAAGGTGATGACGTCCGTGGGCGTGGGATCGTCGAGGAAATCGGCGTGCACGCGGGCGATGTCGGCGTCATCGACGATGGTGATCTCGATCTCCTCCAGCGAGGCGAGCGGGGCGTCCGGAGATTTGAGGGCGGCGAGGCACCCGGGCAGCGCGGCTTTGCCGATGCGCCGCAGCCAGGGCAGCGGGATGGAGTGGGCTTTCTGCCGGTTATAAATACGGAGCTTCGGCAGCGGCATCAGGCGGCGGAGGCTGGGGGAGATTTACGGCTGCGGGGCTTCTTGACGGGGGCGGTCTCGTCAGCGGCGGGGCTGGAAAAGGAGGCTTCGACGATTTTTGCCGAGGCTTCGGTTTCTTCATCGCCCACCAGCACGGGCTTGGCTTCCTCCCTTGCATGAGACTGCTGTGTTGAAGGCTTGGTCTCAACGGCCTTCTGATACTTGATGCGGCCATGCATCATGCTGAGCAGGGTTTTGGCAAAGCTGGCCTTGATCCTGGCCAGTTCGGCGATGGTGAGATCACATTCATCCAACTGGCCGTCCATCATGCGTGCCTGCACGATGTCGTCGATCATCGTTTCAATGCGTGAGGCATTGGGTTTGTCCAGCGTGCGGGAGGCGCTCTCCACGGCGTCTGCCAGGGAGATGATGGCGGATTCCTTGAACTGCGGACGCGGGCCCGGATAGCGGAAGGTTTCCTCGCTCACCTGCGGGACGTCGTCCTCCTTGGCCTTGGCCTGCTTCACCAGACGCTCCACCTCGGCTTTCTGATCCAGCGCCTGACGGTAGAAGAACCACGCGAGCGAGTTACCGTGGTGCTGCTCGATGACGTCGATGATGCGCGAGTTGAGGTTGTGCTTGATGGCGAGATCCACGCCATCCTTGACGTGCGCGATGATCACCAGCGCACTCATGCGCGGCGTGAGGTCCTCATGCGGATTGGCCGAGGGGTCCATGTTCTCGATGAAGTACTCCGGCTTGCTGAGCTTGCCGATGTCATGGAAGTAGGCGCACACGCGGCACATGCTGGCGCTGGCACCAATCTTCTCCGCAGCGGCCTCGGAGAGATTCGCCACGACGAGGCTGTGATGGTAGGTGCCGGGTGCTTCGATGCTGAGGCGGCGCATCAGCGGGTGGTTCAAATCTCCGAGTTCCAGCCAGGACACATCCGTGGTGACACCGAAGACACTTTCCATCACCGGCAGCAAGCCGCCCACGGCCATGCCGGTGACGACGCCGATGAGCAGCGGCAGGCCCACCATGCGGCCGATTTTTTCCTCCATGATGACGCCAGCGGCCTCATGCAGCAGGAGCGAATAAGCCATGGCCACGAGTCCGACGTAGAGCCCCGCCATGAAGAGACGGTTGCGACGGCGCACATGCTTGGTGAGGAGCACTCCGGTGAAGCCGAGCAGGGCCGATGTGGCCATGTAGGTGGGAGCCGAAATGGAAATGCAGACCAGCACCCCGAAGAGGGTGGCGTAGATGGCCCCAAAGAGGCCGATGCGCCGACCAAGAATCACGGACAGCACCACCGGGCCAAAGGCATGAGGAAGCACGATGGCCTTGAGCGTCTTGCCCCAGCTCTGGCTGAAGGACAGATCCAGCATGAGCACCACGAGGGCAAGATGGGTGAAGATGGTGCCCAGCACCAGCAGGAGCACGCCGTTGTCACAGATGTCATGCCGCAGTGCCACGCGCTCATGCACCACCATGGCAAAGCCAATGGCCCCAGCATAGAGCATATGCAGCCAGGTGACGGCAGGCAGTCCGGCCTCCACCTGGGTGCCGAGGCGCATCAGGATGCCGATGCCAACGAAAAACAGAACGTAAGCCCCCACCGTGCCCGCAGGATGCGTGCGCATCTCGTCAAGCAGATCCCCTTCCTGGTGCTTTCGGCGGGTTTTACCGCAGGAAAGCCCTTCGCGTTGCAAGCGGGCACGACGAATGGACTCGAACATGTGTTAAAAAATAGAGGGGACGGCTATGAAGCTATCATACATCGGGGCTGGGACAAGAATCTTTCCCCGGACCTTCATCCTGTTTGGGCCATTGTGTCTCATTTTTACGGCTCCGCCCAGACTGATAGGCTTCAATGATACGCTGCACGACGGGCAAACGAACGATGTCTTTCGGGGCAAAAGCCACGAAACGCACGCCTTCCACGTCCTGCAGCAGCTCCACGGCCTCCTTCAAACCCGACTTCACATGACGACGCAGGTCGATCTGTGAAGGGTCTCCCGTGACCACGCAGCGGGCCCCTTCCCCCAGACGGGTCAGGAACATCAGCATCTGCTCGGTGGTCGTGTTCTGCGCTTCATCGAGGATGATGAAGGCATTTTTAAGCGTTCTCCCGCGCATGTAGGCCAGCGGCGCGATCTCGATGCTGCCGCGCTCGATGAGGCGCTCCGCCTCCTCCGGCTCCAGCATGTCATAGAGGGCGTCGTAGAGGGGACGCAGGTAGGGGAAAATCTTTTCCTTCAAGTCACCCGGCAGAAAGCCCAGCGCCTCGCCAGCCTCCACGGCAGGACGGGTGAGCACCAGCCGCTGCACGAGCTTTTCTTTGAGGTAATGAAGGCCCTGAGCCATCGCGAGATAGGTCTTGCCAGTGCCCGCAGGCCCCACGCCAAAGACCACTTCGCATTCCCGCATGGCCTGCACGTAGGCGATCTGCCCGCGCGTCTTGGCCAGCACGGGAGGACGCTTGCCGGAGCCCAGCAGTTTCAGCTGCATGATGGCATCCGCAGGGGCATCGCCCATTTCACGCTGCACGCTCTCGGTCACCAGACGCACCATGCCGGCAGACACATCGCCACCGCTGCGGCGCACTTTTTCAAGCTGGGTGAAAACCTCGCGCACTGAGGCGATGGGTTTCTCCTCGCCCTCCAAACGCACCCAGCCTTCACGGCTGGTCACGTTCACGCCGAACGACTCACCGATCAGCCGCAGACTGCCGAGGTCATTGCCAATCAGTTTTTGGAGGAACTGTGGCGTCTCGTAAGTGAGCGTTTCGACGGGCATCAGCGGTAGCCATAGGCCAGCGCCCAGAGCACGCCGGCATCCGTCTTCGACTTCAGTTCAAAGACGATCTTGTAAGTGCCGGTCTTCGGCGGATTGACGCGCACGCTCATGAAGAACTTGTCGGACTTGGCATTGATCTGCACCGGCTGGTTCTTTTCATCGTAGACCTTCATGTCGAGCGTGACCCCTTCCTGGCTCGTGCCGAGCCAGAAGGCGTATTCGTTGCCCTTGAAGAGCTGGTGGGTGATCTGGAGCTTCTGTCCGCTCTTCACCTCGCCGTTCCAGTAGTCTTCACGCACGATGAAGCCCTGCTCCACAAACGGAGTGGCGGCCTCCATGGCAAAGTCATGGGACTCATCCACGGTCGCATAGACGCACGTGGCTCCCAGCACCAGCAGGCAGGCGGCGGCGAGAACTTGAAAGCGGGACCAGGGGCGTTTCATTTGGGGGTATCTTTCCATGGAGGAGATCATGAAGGTGAAGGGCACCGACTACTTTTTCGCGAGGATTTCCGTCAGCAGGCCATCGCAGGTTTTGCCGATGTCAGACACTGCATCCTTGGAGAAACCGTCCACGGCGCCTTCCATCTGCTGAAGCACGGAGGCCAGGCCCTTTTGGATGGACCTCACCACATCGTGATCACGGGTGCTGACGGGCATTTTGGCGATGCTGTTGACGAAGTGCTCCACCAGCATCGGCTGGTTCAGCAGCTCCGCGCGGTCGGCGGAAAAACTTTTCTTCACCACGGAGGTCACGGAGGCCGTGCCACGCAGCCAGCCGCCGAGGCTGACGCACTGCGAGAGGTCCATGTCCTTCATCTGCTCCATCGTGTCGCGCACGGTCTTCTGGGTCTGGTCGAATTCCTTGCGGATGGAGCTCCATTGTCCCTTGTCCGCCGCATCCAGGATGGCCTGGGCGTGAGGCAGCACGGACTTGCTGAGACCGAGGCTCTTGGCCAGGGAGATGACGTCATGGCCGATGTCCTTCACTGCTTCCTTGTCTTCGGCCTGCACGGCCACGAAGCCCTCGGCCACGGTGTAGCCAAAGAGGAGGGAAAGCTTGGTGCGGTCGCTGGTGGTCGGCATGTCCTGCTTGCGCAGTTCCGCGTTCCAGTTGGGCTCGCCGAGTTTGTCGAGCACGGAGAAAACTTCGCTCGGGACCGGGACGATCACGTCGTCCACGACCTTGCCCGGGAAAGCGAGCGGGTCGAACTCCTCCACCCCCTTGGTGCCCTTGGGAGCGGCGGTGAGAGGCAGAATGCCGGCCAGAAGCAGGGCGGCAGTCAAGGTGGGGCGAATGAACAGGGAGCGTTTCATGACAAAATAACCAGGGTAAGAGCGCAAATTGGGTTATGCCAACTCAAACCCCATTACCCTTAAATCGCAAATGGTTTGACCACCAACCGTACGAAGCTCACGTCTTTTCGCTGCGGAAATCCCTCCGCCGTCCCAGCCGCAGTCCACTCCAGCCTGCATGCCAGGGAAAACAACAGGCCGCGCTTTGTTTCCCGTTTCCCTCCCAGGGGGGCGTGGTGGAAACGAAGGCTGGGGGGATTTTCCACCGCCCTAGCTGAACAAAAAGTCCTTCACATTCGTCTTCAGCCGCTCCAGTTCTGTGGCATTGTGGGCCAGCATGTCGTGGCCCCAAGTCTCGTTGGTGTTTTGATCACAGTCAGTTGCCAGCCGTTTGCCCAAAGTTTCAAGCTTGCTACCTTCTTCAGCGCGGATGCCCGTGGAGGCGAGGGAGGCCAGAAGCGCCTCGGGCTCATCTGAGCAGCTGAGGATATAAAAGCGGCTCTTCAATTCTGCCGGAATTTCGCTCAAGATCTGATCACGCCTTTCGGAGTGACCATCAAAATCGATGACCAGCAGGACATGCCGTTTTGGAAATTTACGCATCAATGGAACATGCTCATCTTTAACTAACTTCACTGCCACGAGCCATCCCCCGGCAATGTTTTGCACATCCATCTTCCTGAAATTCACGGCATGATGGTTCCTAAAGCCCACCAAGATCTGACGGTTGGCATCATCTTCTGGCAGCACCAAAAGGTGAGGCAGATAGTTGTTGGCGCTCATGGCTCGATTTCTCCGCGCGTGAGCGCGCCGATCAGGTCTCCGGTGTAGCCGATGCTGGCGAGAGACCTGATCTGCGAAGGTTCCAGGTGATTGCGCCGGTAGATAACAAAGGTGTTTTCATCCGAAAACTGCCGGATGGCCTCCGCATTGTGTGAGGTGGCGATGAACTGCCCCCCGCCCTGAAAGGCACGCCGGAGATCGGTGGCAAAATTGGCGATCTCCGAGAGAGCCAGATAGTTGTCCGGCTCATCCCAGAAGCACAGCAAGGGGCCATAGGCCTCATTGGCCGCCATGGTCAGCGCCCAGATGACCATGCACTTTTCACCGTCCGAAAGGAGATCGAAGGCCAGGGATGAGGCTGAATTCTGTCCTTCAAACTGCACAGTGAGGCTGCGTGAATCCTTGGCGATCAAAGGATTTTTGATGTCTTTCAAATCAGGCATCAGTTGCTTCAAGCTGGCATCAATGCGGGAGTAAGCCGCTGGCGAATGCGCAAGGAGTCCGCTCCACCAGCCGCCCAGATCGATCCCAATAGCAGAGGGATGCAGAGTTTCCTCGGTGGAATCTCCATCGATTATATACGGCACTGGGCGAAGGATAATCATGCGTGCCAGCCATTGCTGTAAAATGTGCAGAGGATCTGTATCTGATGCTGCCTGCATCATCGGCAGCCAGACCAAGTGCTGATCCAAGGGGATTAGGACACCCATTAAAGCCGAAGGAGACGTATTCACCTCCGCCCCTTTGCGAATGAACTTGGTCTCGCCTGCGACTACCAGTGACTCTTCAGCCACGCGCAGTTCTTTCGCCCCCTTCGGCAGTTCGAACGCCACCTTGTACTCGTAGCGAACTTTTTCGATCTCCACTTCCAGTTCCAGGCGTACAGGCACTTCCGTGCGCCCATGACTGATGTCACGAGGTTGCAGGAGATTGCCCACTTTGTTGATTCCCCGCCCGATCTGCTGGAAAATTTGCAGCGCAAAACCCACGGACGATTTGCCTGATCCATTCTTGCCGATCAGCAAGGCCGAGGAGAGGCCACCAACGGGCAGCTCGAAGTTTTCGAGGCTTCGATAGTTGTGAACATAAAATCGTTGGATCATGGCGGCGAGTCAGAAGTCATGCGTGTTTTTGAATTATTCGGAATAGCTCCACACTGGGTGATGTCGCAGAATTGGCAAGAATTCAAACGGGCCGCTTCCCGCTCTCCCGGCGGTTGGAGGACCAACCGCCCTACCTTCGCGCTGAGCGCGTGCGTGGACGCTGAAACATTATGACATCCTCGGCAGCACCTCGACCACATCCGCCAGCACCCGGCCGCTGCCGTGGCGCAGCTCATTGCATCGACCGAAGAGCATCTGGCCGCTGGTGGCACCGAGGAGGTCTGCGAGGCGCTGGTCCACCGAAATGCGGAAGTAGCCGCGGGGGTGGCTGGAGTGCGGGACTTGATAGCGCTCCAGGATGGCACCGAAGGGAACGAGGCCTTCGAGGACGAGTTTCTGCGCTTCCTCAGGCAGGAGATCCAGGTGAATGCCGATGGCTCCAAACTCCACGGGCATGCCGTCTGTATGGCGATGCAGCACTGAGGCACGCACGAGGTAATTGCCGATGCGGGCACGGGCGGCGACATCCAGATCGATCTCGCTGGCGTGAAAATCCCGCAGGCGCGGCGTCATGTCTTTGTCATGCACCAGCAGGCCGCGCTCCTGCTCGGCCAGGTCCTGGGGATCCACAAAGGTCACGCGCGGACGTGTGCTGCCGATGCCGTAAAAAAAGATCAGGGGTGCCAGGATGTCCTCGTCCTGCCGGGGTGCCTCGTTCATCGCCGTCGTTATCGTCGTTCGGTTGCGTCGAAGGGCTTCAGGTATAGCGGGCGTACTGGCGGTGCTGCGGCAGGAAGAAATCGTGCAGCAGACGGTCCACCTGCAGCAGGCCATCGCGCGAGAGCGTGACGCCCGCCGCATCCAGGGTGGCAAAGCCTTCCTTGGCCAGGTAGTCGAGCTGCGGGCCAAAGTGTTTGCGCGGATCTTCACCGAACTTTTGGATGTAGTAGTCGAACTCGCTGCGGCCGAGCTTGAGCTTGAGGATGAACTCGCGCACGAAGCGGTCTTCCGCCGTGGTCTGGTAGGCGCGGAAGATCGGCAGCTGGCCGGCATCCACGGCCTGCATGTAGGGGCCCACATCGGCCTGGTTTTGGTAATGCACACCACCGAGATGGCCGAAGGAGGCCACCCCGCAGCTCAAGAGATCGGCACCTTCCCAGAGGGAGTCGCGATAGACGAATTTGATGCGCTTGGGGTCCTTCACCACCGTGTAGGCGCTGGTCACGGTGTAGCCGTCTTTTTGGAATTCATCGAAGGCGTAGCTGACCCAGTCGCGCTTGGTCTGCCAGTCGGCCACGGGTGCGGTGACTTTGCCCTCGGCCTTCATCTGCTGATACATGGTGGTGTTGTAGGGCACCTCCATCTGGTAGATGGTCACGGCGTCCGGCTGCAGGGCGATGGCCTTGCGGACGGTGTCCTTCCAGTTCTCCCAGGTCTCGTTCATCATCCCCGCGATGAGGTCGATGTTGATGTGCTCAAAGCCGAGCGTGCGGGCGAAGCGATAGGCCTTCTCGATCTCGCCACTGCGGTGTGCGCGACCGTTCGTTTCGAGGATGTGATCGTCGAAGTTTTCCACGCCGAGGCTCAGACGTGTGACACCAATGTCACGGATGCCGGTGAGCTTGACTTCATTGAGCGTGCCGGGTTCGGCCTCGAAGGCGACTTCTTCCGCCTCGTCCCAGGGGATCATGTCCTTCATGCGGTTGGTCAGATCCTTGAGCTGCGGCACGGAAAGGTAGCTGGGGGTGCCGCCGCCGAAGTACACGAAGTGCGCCTTGCGTCCCTTCAGATAGGGCTGGCTGGTGAAGCGCTCCATCTCGCGCATGCCGGCGTCGATGTAGGCCTTCACCTCCTGCGCATTCTTGTCCGTATAGACTTTGAAATAGCAGAAGTGGCAGCGTTTGCGGCAGAACGGGATGTGGAAATAAACGCCCAGCGGGATGTTGGCCGGGGCGGGCTGCTTCAGCACTTCCTCCACCACGGGAACCTGGTCAGGCTTCCAAAATGAGAACGGCGGATAATTGGAGACAAAGTAGTTTCCAGCCTCGGTCTGTTCGACCTTTTTCTCCGGTGCGGGAGTTTCGAGAGCGGTTTGCATGATGGGGTAAAAGAATAACGACTGCCGCAGGAAGTTCTACGAGCAAAATGTGCGCGAAGCGAGGCGAAGGGATGATTTTCTCCCTGAGGAAGGGACCCCGCATAAAGAGATGGCTGGGTATTTTGAGCCAAAGGCTTCGGCAAAGCTCCCCCCTCACTTCCCATGCGCCAGCACCACACGGAAGCCGATGGTGTTCCGCCGTGTTTCCGGCGGCACGGGCATGCGTGCTGAGGCCAGGAGTTCATCCTGGGAGGCGGAGCGCCAGTTGCCGCCGCGTGTGGTGCCGAGAACGGGTTTCGCGGGTTCACCTGGCTTGGCGGGTGGCAGCGGTGTGAAGTCCGTTTCCACCCATTCGGAGACATTGCCTGCGAGTCCGGCGATGCCGCGATCATTCGGGCGCAGTGCGGTCACGGGAGCGAGGAATGGAAATCTGTCGTCGTAGCCGGGAATGGCGCTGTCGAGGCTGGCTTTGCGTGCGCCGCTCATGTCGGCGAGATTGTCCACGTCCTGTGGCGGCGGCCATTCAAAACCCCACGGATAGATGCCACGGATACGGCCGTTGCGCTCCTCGGGCGACGAACCGCGCTCCAGCGGCAGGCCCACCGCACGGCTCCATTCTTCATCCGTGGGCAGGCGGTACGAATCCTTCGCGCCGATCAGCCCGGCATTGCGCTCACGCTCTGTCAGCCACGCGCAGAAGGCCCGGGCCTCCTCGCGGTCCACTCCCACCACAGGCAGGGTGCCGCCGCCTTTGTTGGTGCCGTCCACCCGCCCCGGGCGGCGCGCCTGAGTGGCTTTGCAAAACTCCATGTAGTCGCGATGGCGGGTCTCCCACGCAGAAAGCATCACGTCCCCGAGCGGCACCAGATTCATCCCGAGACTGTTCGCCTTCCATTGGCGGCCGAAGGTGACGGCCTTGCGTGTCTGCATGTCGGCAATGAGTTCCGCCTGCTCCCCTTCCCTCACCTCGCCTTCCAGCACCACATCCGCGAAGCCTTCCTCGCGCAATTCAAACTCCACGGGGCCGGTACGCACCCGGGGAAGTTCCAACGGTGTCTCGCCCAGAAACTGATCGTGCTGAAACACGCGCACTTTCTCCGGCTGGCTGTGCACGACCACGCTGCCGTAGGTCTGCCGCTCCACGCGCAGGTGAAACGCACGCCAGTTCTTTTCCTCCGTCAGCTCCCCTTTGTCCATTTCCCGGCCATCCGGCATGTCATCGGCGGCGGCCTGCCCGCTTTCCACAAAGTAGAACGGTTCCACCTCATAACGGTGTTCCTGACTCAGAAAGGCCTCGCTGCGATCACGGTCCGTCAACCAGTAGCGGAAGGCTTCCGCATCGCCGTCAGGCACCACGACAAGATAAGCCGAGTCCTGATCTTTGCCGCGCTGATAACGCACCACTTTGCCTTCAAACGATCTGCCGGTGGCCTCCAGAAAGCGCTTGAAGAATTTCATCTCCACCGGCTCCGCGCTGATGTGTCCGCCCGCTCCGGGCTTGAAGACCATGCCGAGGCTGTTCACCCAGCGCTCGCCCTTTTGCGGCAGCTTGGAAGGCTCCAGTTTTAGGTCAAACATCGCCGGCTTTTCATCCAGGGCGATGTGGTCGATCTCGATCTGCTTGTAGCCCGGCAGGCGCAGTTGATAGATCACCGGCACGCCTTCAGCTGGATTAAGCTCCAGCGGCGTCACGCCCAGCTTTTCTTCACCGGCAAAGACTACCGCGCCCGGAGGCGTCGTCACGATCTTCAGGCGCGGCACGCTGTTGTTGACCGCCATGAGCGTGCGGGTGCGATGATTCTGCGCCAGCCACATGCCAAATCCCACCGCCAGCAGCAGCGCCACGGAGCCGACTGCGATCCACGACCACATGAGCCGACGTGAGGAAGGCAAAGGCTCGCCTCGAAGCGCCAGCGCCATCTCCCGCGCACTGACAAAACGCCCTTTCGCCTTGGGAGCACAGGCGGTGCACACCACATCCTGAAGCCTGCGCCAGACCTCCAGGCTGGAGCCCGTTTCCGCGCAGGATGGCAGGTCCGGGAAATCCAGGCGGTCCTTTCCGGTGCTCGCTTCATACAGCACCATGCCCAGAGAGAAAATGTCGGAGGCCGCCGTGCCCGGTCCCTCGGGTGCCACAAAGCCCTCCGTGCCCACAAAACTGCGCTGCCCCAGCAGGGCCACCAGCCCGATGTCCGCCAACCGGCAGATGCCGTCGATGAAGATGAGGTTCGACGGTTTGACGTCGCGGTGAATGAGCTGATTGCGGTGCAGGTAGTCCAGCCCCTCGGCAATGGTCGCGCCCAGTTTGATGCACAGATCGGCAGAGACGCATTTGTCCCGCTTCATCTGCAGCCCCAGCGTGTGAGGCTTGTAGGTGTCGGCATGGATTTCGCGGCCGGTCTCCAGATCATCCGCCAGCTCCATCACATAGTAATAGAAGCCCTCAAGGTCGTTGCGCCCCACCTGCAGGATGGGCACCAGCGCCTCATGCCGGCGGGAGATGGGCTCAAACTTTTTAATCGCTTCAAACTCTCGCTCAAAGGATTCGGGCCGGTCGTAGTCCTCCCGCCACACCACCTTCACCGCGCGCAGCACCCCGGTGACACTGCGCGCCAGCCAGACCTCTCCAAACGCCCCCTGGCCGATAATACGAAGGGTCTCGTGATCGCGAATATCGGGCGCTGTTCGTGACTTGGACTGCATGCAGGAGGTTGGAATAGCGGAATTACACCGCAACCACGCCTGCTTGTCGAGTTGTGAAGTGGAGAAATGCGGGGCTGTGGCACTGGCAGCCACAGCCCATGGGTCCAGCGCCTACTGCTTGCCTTTGATGCGGAACACCAGGCGGTCACCAATGACCTTGATTTTTTCGCAACGCTCCCTGAGCACCGAGCCGCTGGACTGGAAGTGGTCCCAGTCACGCATGAGGGCGATGCAGAGGACGCTGGGATACTTGTCGGCAAACTCACCCGTGCCGACGTCCGCACGCAGCATGTGCAGGGGCGGGTGCGGGGTGAAGTAGGGCTGCAACTGATCCGGCCTGGATGGGAAGAAGATGACGCCATCAGGCATGCTGCCTGTGTAGTAAGTCACGGCACGGGCAATGAAGCTGGAGGAGATGATCGGCTCGCCGGGCTGGCGGACTTTCATGGCCTCTGCGGCGATGCCACGGGTGGAGGTGTATTCCATGACCTTGGCATCCACCCCGTACTGCATGTACATGATGATGAAGGCGGTGACGAGAACCGTGGTGCCGGCCCAGGCAACGGTGCGCCGCAGGAGCATGAGCACCATGGGGATGCTGATGATCGCCGCCAGGACGTAGATGACCGGGGACAGGTCTTTGATGAAGGCGTTGCTGTCCTTGGGCAGCATGAGCGTGATGGCACTGGCAGCCCCCAGCACGAGAACGGTCTGCAGGATGGCGAGGGCGGAGACGAGGATGCGCTCCCCTTTGCCACGGAAGCCTTTGCCGATCCATTGATCGAGGGTGTGGCCCATCACCAGGGCGAGGGTGACGAAGAGGAAGAAGGTGTAGGTGGGCAGCTTGCTGTTGCAGATGGTGAAAAAGATCAGGTTGGGCACGAACCAGCACACTAGGAAGAGCATGCGGCGGTCGGTTTTGAGGTCCTTCACCGTGCGCACCACGGCGGCGATGAGCAGCGGAATCCAGGGCAGATTGCCCGCCACCAGGATCATGAGGTAGTACCACCAGTGGTTGCTGTGCTTGTGCTCGGCGCTGGTGAGGCGCTCCCAGTTTTCATGCACAAAGAAGCGGTGCCAGTATTCCATGCCGTATTTGGCAAACATGGTGGCATACCACGGGCCTGCGATCAGAAGCCAGGCAACGATGCCAAGCCAGAGGCCCTTGCCACGCCAGGGAGAGCGCTTGCCGGTGAGCCAGAGGTAGCAGATGGAGCCGAGCGTGGGCACCAGAAAGCCGACGGGGCCTTTGGTCAGCATCGCCAGCGCGGAGGCGATGAAGTGCAGGATCATCCAGCGGTCGCGTTTGTCCTCCTCCTCGGTGGCCAGCCAGAAGCAGAAGACGGACGCGCTGATGCACAGCGCCAGAAAGATGTCGGTGAGCATGAGCCGCGACATGAAGGCGTACTCCACCCCGGTGGCGAGCACGACTGCCGCACAGAAACCGGCGCGGGGAGAGAACATGCGCCGCCCAAAAATCCAAGTAAGGAACACCAGCAGCGTGCCGGCGGCGGCGGAAGGCACGCGTGCGGCGAGCTCCGTCTGGCCGAAGATCTTCTGCGCGATCATGGCCTGCCAGTAGAAGAAGATGGGCTTTTCAAACTGGCGCTCGCCAAAGATCGTGGGCGTGATCCATTCGTTCCCCTTCACCATTTCCGTCGTGGTCTGCGCGTAGAACGGCTCATCGGGGTCGATCAGGGGCAGATGCCCGAGGCGCCACCAGAACATGACTGTACAAATAGCGAGGAGGGTGACAAATTGGGAGCGCGTGGACATCAGACTGGGTTGGATGGAATGAAGATTTCTTGATCGCGTGCATACCCGCAAAAGCGGGAGCTGCTAAGGAAAAGTTGGGTTTCGTGGCACTCGATGGCTGCGAGCTTGCGGGCCTTTTGCTTCAAAGTGAGGTGAAGGGTGAGCCCGGCGGCCTCAGGGCAAAACCAGCGGCGGTGGATGAGGTAGGCCCACTGCGGCAGGTCCATCCCGGCACGGTGCATGGACTCTTGAATAAGGTCGTAGGAGCCAACGTGGTCCGGGTGGTTGTCATCCTGGGAGGGCACCACAAGCAGCGTGGGGCGGAAGGTTTGCAGCTCAGACACATGCAGATCCAGGGTGCTCGCGTCTTTCTGCTGCGACAGCCGGGTCAGCCCCTGATCTGGCAGGCCAAAAAAGGAGGCCGCATCCGACTGCAGGCCGAGAGTCTGCAAGGAACGCAGCGCCTCAAGACGCCGCCGCGCGCCCCAGCGCTGGCGGCAGGAGGCGTCGATGGTCCAGCGCTGCTCGACGTAGCGCTGCGGCCAGGGATTGTTGTCGCCATCGGTCTGAAAAACGACCCGCACCTGCGCCCCCAGCGCCACCGCCTGCTGGATCAGCCCGCCGCAGCCCAGGGCCTCGTCATCCGGATGGGGGGCGAAAACCAACACGCGATCCTGGGGTGAAAGCGTGAAGGAGGAAGGCATCTGGTGGGATCAGGGAATAAGGGAATAAAGAAACCGCTGGGTGGGGGGAGGATGGGAGGCATTTCCATACCCGGCTTCTTTCAGCGTGCCAGATGAATTCTTGGCGGCGGCATATTCTGGTTGGACAGGGTCAGGGAAACCGTGGAAGATTGCCGACCCACTTAATTCATGCAGGCCGCCAGCCACCCCCCAACCCCCACGTGCAAGATCGCTGCACTCATTCCGGCCTACCGAGAAGCGATGGCCATTGCCGATGTGGTGCAGAGGACGATTCCGCATGTGGACCTGGTGCTGGTGGTGGACGACGGCTCCCCCGATGAAACGGCGGCACTCGCCAAGACGGCTGGCGCGGAAGTCATCATTCACTCGGTCAATCAGGGCAAAGGCGCCGCCATGAAGACGGGCATGAAGACCCTGACCGAGCGCGGCTTTGATTTCATTTTGCTCCTCGACGGCGACGGCCAGCACGCGCCTGAAGAAATTCCGCGCTTCACCGCCCCTGCCCGCGATGGCTCTGCCTACGTGGTGGTGGGCAACCGCTTTGAAAACGTCAAGGGCATGCCGATTGTGCGCCGGATGGTGAACAGCCTGATGTCGCGCATCATCAGCAATGCCTGCGGCGTGCGCATCCCGGACACCCAGTGCGGCTTCCGCCTGGTGCGCTCCAGCCTGGTGTCCTACATCATGGGCAGCAGCGACCACTTTGACTTTGAAACGGAGATGCTGCTGCTGGCCAGCCGCGCCGGATTCACCATTCAAAGCGTGCCGGTGAGCACCATCTACGGTGCCGAAAAGACCAAGATCCGTCCGGTGCAGGACACCATCAAGTTCATCAAGCTGATGCGCAGGTGGCAGCGCCAATCAGGCACCATGCCCGCCGGAGCGGCCGACCTGCGCCAGGCTGCTGCGGAGAAGTAGGCCCGCCCACGGGGTGCCGTCGTTTGAAAGGGTTCAGGCCATTTCATGGATGGTTTTGCGAAAGCGCACGAGGGCGATGGTGAAGAATGTAGCGCCGATGCCGATCAGCACCAGAAACTGAGGCCACACCACGTTGAGGCCGGCACCGCGAAACAAAACCGCCTTGCCGAACGACACGAAATGCGTCGTCGGCGCGCAGAGCATCAGATGCTGCACAATGCCCGGCATGCTTTCGCGTGGAGTGAAGCCGCCAGAAAGCAGTTCCATGGGCAGCAGGATCAGCACCGCCAGAAGGCCAAACTGCGGCATGGAGCGCGCCAGGGTGGCCATGAAAATCCCCATCGAGGTGGTGGCGAAAAGATGCAGCGCCGCGCCGAGCAGGAAGAGCCCCACGGAACCTTCCACCGGCACGTGCAAGGCCCCCTGCACCACGCCGAGCAGGGCGATGGTCGCCGCCACCAGCACCACCAGCCCCATGGACCAGATTTTGGCGACCATGATCTCGAACGGCGTGACGGGCATCACCAGCAGATGCTCGATGGTCCCGTGCTCGCGTTCGCGGATCAGCGCCGCACCTGTCAGGATGATGGAAAGCATGGTCACATTGTTGATGACCTCCATCAAGGAGCCGAACCAGGACTGCTCCAGATTGGGATTGAAACGTTCACGCAGGACCAGTTCCACCCTCGGTGCGGCACTGCTGCGGTAGTGCGCGACGAATTCATTGACCTCGTCGGAGATCATCTGCTGCACATAGCTGCTGCCGGTGAAGGCCTGCGTCATGCGGGTGGCGTCCACATTGAGCTGGAGACGCGGGGACTTGCCCGCCAGCACGTCGCGCTGAAAATCCGGCGGTATGTCGATGACAAAGGTGTAGTCGCCATTGTCCATGCCCGCATCCATCTCGGACAGCGAGATCATGACCGGCGGACTGAAGCGGGGCATGGAAAACGCTGCGGCGATGCGTGCCGAAAGCGGTGAACCGTCCTCGTCCACGATGGCGATCGGCGCCTTGTGCAGCGTGTCCGGCATGGCCGTGGCGGCGATATAGATCGAAACCGTGAAGGTGTAGGCGATCAGCACGAGCATGACAGGATCACGTGCCAGGCTCCAAAGTTCCTTGATTCCAAGCCGGTAGATGTTGGGGGCGAGTGGCATGGTCAGGCATCCTGCTTTTTCAGCAGCGCAATGGACAAGGAGATGATGAACACCACCGCCAGCAGCATGGGCCAGAAGGAATGCTGCAGGCCGGAGAAGCCCAGGGCCTTGTTGAACACGCCGCGGCTGATGTTGAGAAAATAGGTGGCCGGCTGAATGCGGCCGATGAAGAGGCCCGTTCCCTCCAGCGAAGAAACCGGATTCAGGAGGCCGGCAAACTGAACCACGGGGATGATGGTGCCAATGAGGGTGACGAAGATGGCCGCAATCTGGCTGCGCGTAAACGTGGAGCAGAACAGGCCCAGGCCGGTCGAAAACATCACAAACAAAAACGCGGCCACGGCGTAGGTCAGAAAACTGCCTTTGAGCGGCACGCCAAAAACCGTGATGGCCAGCAGCGTGAGCAGGGTGAAGTTCAGCATCGCCAGCAGCACGTAGGGCAGCTGCTTGCCGAGCAAAAATTCACTGCGCGTGACCGGGGTGACGTAAAGATTGGTGATCGATCCCAGCTCCTTTTCACGCACGACCGACAGCGCGGTGAGCATCGCAGGAATCATCAGCAGGAGCATCGGTATCACCGCCGGCACCATGGACGGCAGGCTCGCCACATCAGGGTTGTAACGGTAGCGCGTCTCGATGGTGGCCGGACCGGCTCCGGCATTCTGACCGAGCCGCCGCTGGGAAACATCCTGCAGCCAGTTCTGATGCATGCCATGCACATACGCCTGCACCGTCTCGGCGCGGGCTGGCATGGAGCCGTCCACCCAGGCTGCGATTTGGGCTGGATTGCCGCGCTCCAGGTTCCTGGCAAAGTTGGGGGGAATCTCAATCGCCAGCGCGAGTTCGCCAGATCGCATCCGCCGATCCAGATCAGCATAGTCGGTGATGGCCGGACGTTCGATGAAGTAGCGCGAGCCGGACAGGTTGAGCGCGTAATTCTGGCTCAGGCCGGTCTGGTCACGATCAAGCACCGCATAGGTCAGGTTTTCCACGTCCAGGCTCATGCCATAGCCAAAGACGAACAGCAGGAAGATGGACCCGAGCAGGGCCATGGTGGCGCGGACGGGATCGCGCTTGAGTTCCAGCGCTTCGCGCAAGCTGTAACTCCACGCACGCCGCCAGCTGAATGCTTTCCGGCCAGTGCGCGCGACCGGCGCCGCCGAAGGAGGTGGAGCCTCCGCTTCCACTGCGGGCGTCTGCCTCTCCTGCTCATCGCTTTCTTGCAGATAGCCGATGAAGGCCTCCTCCAGCGAGGCGGCGCCTCGCTCACGCACGATGGCGGCGGGAGCATCGGTGGCCAGCACCTTGCCCGCGTTCATCAGCGAGATGCGGTCGCAGCGTCCCGCCTCGTTCATGAAATGGGTGGAGATGAAAATCGTGACCTGGTCGTTGCGCGAGAGATCTATCATCAGCTGCCAGAGCGTGTCACGGGCGATGGGGTCCACGCCCGATGTCGGCTCGTCCAAGATCAGCAGCTCCGGCTTGTGCACCATCGCCACGGCAAGCGAAAGACGCTGGCGGATGCCCAGCGGCAAACTGTCCGGCATGGCATCCAGCAACGAAGCCAGGCCAAACCGCCGGGCCATCTCCGCGACGCGTGCGGCAATTTCCACTTCCGGCACCGAAAACAGCCGCGCATGCAGCACGAGGTTCTGCTGCACCGAAAGCTCCGAATACAACGAGAAACCCTGGGACATGTAGCCGACGCGCCTGCGGGTGGTGATGTCCCTGGCATTGACTTCATGACCGAGCAACATCGCACGCCCCTCGGTGGCCGGCAGCAGGCCGGTCAGCATCTTCATGGTGGTGGACTTGCCGCAGCCATTCGACCCGATGAAGCCAAAGATTTCTCCCCGCAAAATGCGAAAGCTGACGTGGTCCACCGCAGCGAAATCGCCGAAGCGCTTGGTGAGATTTGAGGCTTCAATGGCAAACTGATCCTTGTTCGCAGTGCCTAGCGGCGGGATCGAAACCGCACGGTGTTCGCGCTGCTTTTCCTCTGGCAGCAAGGCAATGAAAGCTGCGTCGAGTGATTCACTCTGAGAACGGGCGAGGATCTCTGCGGGTGAGCCGGTGGCCAGCACCTTGCCGGCATCCATCGCCACCAGCCAGTCGAACCGCTCCGCCTCCTCCATGTAAGCCGTCGCGACAATGACGCTCATGCCGGAGCGCCCGTCACGGATGCGTTGAATCAGATCCCAAAACTGCGACCGGGCCAGAGGATCCACGCCGGTGGTGGGCTCATCGAGAATCAACAAATCAGGATCGTGAATCAGCGCGCAGCACAGGCCCAGCTTCTGTTTCATCCCGCCGGACAGCTTCCCCGCCGGACGCGACAAAAAGGGAAGCAGCCCGGTGCTGCGCGTGAGCTCGTCAATGCGGCGGCGGCGCTCGGCAGCATCGTGACCGAAGAGCCTGCCAAAGAACTGCAGATTCTCCTCCACCGACAACGTGGGATAAAGATTTTTGCCAAGCCCCTGCGGCATGTAGGCGATGTGCGGGCACACCTCCTCGCGATGACGCGCTCCCGCCATGTCGCCACCCAGAACTTCGACGCGCCCCTGCTGCACCTTGCGGGCTCCGGCCACCAGCGCGAGCAGACTGGATTTGCCCACGCCATCCGGGCCGATCAGCCCCACCATTTGCCCGGCCGGAATCTCCAACGTGACACCGGCGAGCGCGCTGGTTTTGCCATAGTGCAGACTGACGTCCACCAAATGGGCCACATGCACGGAACTGGATGGCACCCGGTTCATTGGGGCACCTTGATCGCAAGGCTCTCCGGCCAAGCTGCTTTCGCGTCAAGTTTCAGCCATGCCACGCCGGGCACACCTGTTTTGACCAGTTTCAAATTCTTTTGCAACAATGGGCGGCCGAACTGCGCCTTGACGCGAAACATCAGCTTCTGCCGTTCGGTGGCGGTCTCCACGGTCTTGGGTGTGAATTGAGCAACGCTGGCCACATAGGAAACTTGCGCCGGGATCACATACTGCGGTGCCGCGTCCAGGATCACGCGCACTTCGCTGCCCAGCGCCACTTTGCCCACCGCCGTCTCGGGCAGAAAAAAGGTCAGATAGACATCGCTGAGATCGACCAGATTGAGAACCTTGCCTCCGGCGGCCAGGACCTCGCCCGGTTGTGCGACGCGGTACTGCACACGCCCATCCCGTGGCGACTTGAGCTGGCAGTCCAGAATGTCCGCCTCGATGCTGGCGGCGGTCGCCTTGCTCGCGGTTACGGCGGAGTTGGCTCCTATGACCTGAGCTTCCGCCGCCTTGATCGCCGCCTGGGCTGCGGCCACCTGGGCTTGTGCCGCCGTCACCGCAGCCTCGGCACCGTGCAACCTTGCGACATCATCGTCATGGTCCTGCAAGGATATCGCACCGCTGGCAGACAGCGTTTTGGTGCGAGCGTAGCGGCTCTTGGCGGCTCCGAGTTCAGCCTGGCGCTGGGCGGTCGCAGCCTGCGCGGCAGCCATGTCACTCTGCCGTGCGACCACCTGGGCCTCGGCACTGGCAACGGCGGTGATGGCCTGCTGCAGCTGGGCTTTCGCCGCGTCGTACTGCGCATTGAGCACGTCCACCTGCATCTGCGCCAGCAACTGCCCCGCCTGCACAAAATCCCCCTCATCCACCAGAATGTTCTGGACGCGTCCGGCCAGCTTGGTGGCGATGTCCACCTCGGTGGCTTCCACGCGCCCGTTCCCGCTCACAAAGCCAGCGCCTGGTCCTGCAGGCTTTAATTTGAGCCCCAGCACAACAGCCATGACGACCACAATAACGGCAGTGGCGATCATGCCCCCATGATCCTTGATCAAAGACATGCTTGTTTTTTTGAAGGGCCGGCTTGCCAAGTCCGGGGCCGGAACTGGCGGTGCCGCACCCGTGGCAGCGGGAGGCACGGGAGTGACACTGTTCGAAGCATTCGGTGTAACGGGCAGAGTCATGATCAGGGAGAGGAAGGAGACAGGTTTGGAAGCGCCTTCAATTTACCTCTTTCCAAGAATCTGAACTGTCGATTCCTGTGCCATTCTTGCAGGTGGTGGACAGCGGTCATGCCAACCGTTGAGCGGGTTGGGCCCAAGGCAGCCACGGCCGAAGTCTAATATGGCAGGCAAGGAGGATTCCACGTTTCCGCCCGCAACTGTGGTCGTCCTTCTGCAAGATGGCAGGCGTAAGATGCGTTGCCATTATCCCCCCCATGACAGCTAGTGACGCCTCCTGTGCGAAAGGTATGAAAATCGCATTGAAGCGCGTCGCGTGCTCACGATGTTTCATTTTCCATCCTCCCCTCCCAATCCATGCACCACCGTCCCCGACCCTCCTTCGGCTGTTTGTTTGCCGCCACTCTGGCACTGACCGGAATCTCCCAAGCGAATGACTGGACCAACTGGCGCGGCCCGCTGCAAAACGGCGTGAGCCTGGAGCATTACACCAAGGCTGGAAAATTGAACGAAAAGCCCACGTGGTCCGCTGACATCCGCAGCCGTGGCACGCCGGTGGTGGTGGATGGCAAGGTGATCCTCTGGGGATACAAAGGTGAGACATCGGATCTCATCGAACTCATCACCTGCATGGATGCAAAGACGGGCAAGCAGCTCTGGCAGCATGAGATCCCCGACTATCTCAGCGACTCCATCTACAACCGCTACTCCATCGGGGCTCCAACGGTCGACCCTGAGACGAAGCGCATCTATCTGGTGAGCAACGCCGGCAATTTCCTCTGCTACGAGCTGGACGGCACCAAGGTGTTTGAGATCCCGCTCATGGAGGACTTTGGCCGCATGACCTTCCCGAACTCCCGCGTGGGCAGCCCGGTGATCGAAGGCGAGTTCGTCATCATCCACTTCATCTTCTCCAACTGGGGCGCAGACGGCCCTGCCGCCGACCGCGTTTACGGCTTTGACAAGAAGACCGGCGAGCTGGCCTGGTGGACACTGCCCGGCGTGAGCCCGCCCGTGGACAGCTCCTTCTCCACCCCCGTGCTGGAAACCCGCGACGGCAAGCGCGTGGCCTACTTCACCACCGGCTGCGGCCACGTCGTCTGCGTCAACACGCACAACGGCAAGCCCTACTGGAAGATGCCCATCTGCAAAAACGGCGTGAACCCCTCCGTGGTCCTGCACAAGGGCAACCTCATCGCCATCCACGGAGATGAAAACGTGGACAACTCCGAGAAGGGCCGCATGATCTGCATCAAGCTCCCGGAAAAGCTCACCGCCCCGGTGCCGCCTGCGCAGGAAGCCACCACGCTGGAACCCGGCGTGGAAGTGTGGCGCAACCCGATCGGCGCCACCAGCAGCTCCCCTGTCCTGGTGGGAGACGTGATCTACCAGCTCACCGACGGCGCGGAACTCTACGCCATCGACGCCAACACCGGCACCGACCTCTGGAAGCTCAAACTCAGCAACGCCAACCTCCACTCATCCCCTCTCTATGTGGACGGCCTGCTCTACTGCCCCATGCTGGACGGCAAGCTCGTGGTGGTGAAGCCCGGCGAGAAGTCCGGCGAAGTGGTGCAGGAGATCAAGCTCGGCGAAAACGTGCAGTGCCTGGGCGCACCCACTGTGTGCGACGGCACTCTCTACGTGACGACCACCGAGGGCTTCCACGCCTTCACCATCCCAAACAAGGGCATCAAGGTGGACGCCGCCCCGAAAGTGGAAATGCCCAAGGCTGGCAAGGCCGTGGCGCTGCAGATCATCCCTGCTGAAACCGTCATCATGACCGGCCACAAGCAGTCCTTCCGCGTGCGCAGCGTGGATGCCGCTGGCTTCCTGGTGAATCCAGACGTCAAGGGTGTGAAGTGGGAGTCCTTCATCCCGCCAACCGCCAAGGTCAAAGCCACGATGGACGGCAAGTTCAACGACGAAGGCCGGCTCGTGGTGGCCCCTGACGCCAAGTCCAGCGCCGGTGCCTTCAAGGCCACCGCTCCGGACGGCACCTTTGGCACCATCCGCGGCCGCGCCCTCCGCAACCTGCCCCTGGTGGAAAACTTCGACGGCTACGAGCTCAAGGATGAGCAGCCCACGGAAAAGGTCATGTTCTCCTACCCGCCGCTCCCCTGGATCGGTGCCCGCTTCAAGTTCGACGTGCGTGAAAACGCCGGCAACAAGGTCTTTGCCAAGACCTTTGACCGCCTGCTCTTCCAGCGCGCCACCGTCTTTGTGGCCCCGTCCAACCTCTCCAACTACACCATGCAGGCAGACGTGATGACGGACGGCAGCGCCCGTTCCAAGTCCGACATCGGCCTCATCAACCAGCGCTACCTCATCTGCCTCCGTGGCAATGCCAGCAAGCTGGAGGTCAGCTCCAACCCCGAGCGCCTCAAGCAGGAAGTGCCCTTCAAGGCCGTGGCAGGCACTTGGTACACCCTGAAGACCAAGGTGGACGTGGCCAAGGACGGCAACGGTGTGGTCATGGCCAAGATCTGGGACAAGGCCCAGCCCGAGCCCTCCGCCTGGACCATCGAGGTCAAGGTGCCCCGCGCCCATAAAAACGGCTCCCCTGGTATTTTCGCCCTTACCCCAATGAACCAGAAACGCGTCTATCTGGACAACCTGAGCGTCACCCCCAACAAGTAATCCCCACGGAACGCGCCAAGAAACGTTTGTTTTTTAAACCACATGACCACGAAACTTTCTCCCATCCTCGCCGCGGCCCTGGTTGCCACGGCCTCGCTGAATGCCGCCGACTACACCCAGTGGGGTGGTGGCAACACCCGCAACATGGTGTCTGATGAAAAGGGCCTGCCGACAGATTTCAGTCCCGGCAAGAAGTACGGCCCCAAGGCTGCGCCAAAAGTAGCCGGACGCCTCCGCCCGAACGCCCAGGACGCCAACAAGGCTCCCGGCGCTGAAGACATCGACATGAGCACCACCAAGAACTGCCTCTGGGTGGCCAAGCTGGGCTCCCAGACCTACGGCACGCCGATGATCGCCAACGGTCAGGTGTATGTGGGCACGAACAACGAGACTCCGCGCAACGACAAGCAGATCGGTGACCGCGGCATCATGATGGTGTTTGATGAGTACACCGGCCAGTTCAAGTGGCAGATGGTTTCCCCCAAGATGGGCAGCGGCAAGGTGAATGACTGGGAGTACCTCGGCATCTGCGCCAGCCCGACCATCGTCGGCGAAAAGGCCTACGTGCCGAGCAATCGCTGCCAGATCGTCTGCCTCGACGTCAAGGGCCTGTCCAACGGCAATCAGGGCATGCAGGACGAAGGCGCTTTCATGGCCCCGCTCGACAAAGACGGCAAGCCGACCGCTCCCCTCACCCCCGGCGACACTGATGCCGACATCCTTTGGGTGTATGACATGTACAAAGAACTCGGCGTCTTCCAGCACAATGCGACCGCCGGTTATCCGCTGGTGATTGATGGCAAGGTCTTCGTCCCCACCTGCAACGGTGTGGACTGGACCCATACCAACATCCCCGCACCAAACTCCCCCAGCTTCATCATGCTGGACGCCGAAACCGGCGCTCTCCTCGGTGAAATGGATCACGTCGCCTCCGAGCGCGTGCTGCACTGCTCCTGGTCCTCCCCGAACTCGGTGGAAGTGAACGGCAAGAAGCAGATCGTCTTCGCTGCTGGTGACGGCTGGGTCTACTCCATGGCTCCCGAGACACACAAGGACGCCGAAGGCCTGGACATCCTCAATGAGTACTGGCGCTATGACGCCAACCCACCGGAGTATCGCAAGAACTCCGCCGGTGAGCCGATCAAGTACGTGGAATACGACGGCCCGAGCGAAATCATCGCCACCCCGACCGTCGCTGATGGCCTGGTGTATGTGAACATCGGCCAGGACCCTGAGCACGGCGAAGGCGTCGGCTGCCTGAGCTGCATCGACCCCAAAGGCAAAGGCGACCTCACCGGCAAGGCCCTGTGGACCTTCAAAGGCATCGAGCGCACCATCTCCACCCCTGCGGTGAAGGACGGTCTCGTCTATGCTGCTGACTACACCGGCCGCGTGTTCTGCCTCGATGCCAAGACCGGCAAGGAATACTGGAAGTTCGACACCAAGGGCCACATCTGGGCCAGCCCGCTCGTTGCTGATGGCAAGGTGTGGATCGGCAATGAAGAAGGCGAACTCTTCGTCCTCGCCGAAGGCAAGGAACTCAAGGAGATCACCACCATCGAATTCCCCTCCCCGCTGCTGAGCAGCGTGGTGGCCGCCAACGGCGCACTCTACGTGACCACCCACACGCACCTCTACTGCTTCAAGGAAGGCGCGAAGACGCCTGAGGCGAAGTAAGCGGCAGCAAAGCCCAATAATTCACGAAGGCGGGCCAGCGGTGGCCCGCCTTTTTTGTAGCGTCACAGGCCGCTGGCTCGCAAAGAAAACGGCATGACAATGCCTGAGGTCAACATCACCGAGCTGAATAAATTGCGATCAAACATGAGCAACGCCAAAGAAAAAGCCCTGGCCACCATCGAGCAGATGAGAGAAATGGGATTCATCCCCCCGAAGCTGCAGCCCATCGTGACGAATGAGGCTTACCTGAAGGTCGAAGGGATCGATGTCCCGCCGGTCATCGCGGAGTTCCTCAGCCGGTTTGAGAACCACGAACTGAAAGTTTCGGAGCCGGGCACCCTGCTGTGGGAATGTGATATGGACGGTACAAAGCTGCGTGATCAAGGCATCTTTTTCATGGATCTTGAGGCGATGTATTTTGACGCCATCCAGGAAGCGGGCGGGGCATTGATCAACATGTGCGGGCACTATGATCTGATGTTTCCGCGGCGTACGCATCTCATGCGGGCGTATTTTGAGCAGGTCGGCTTCGGCCTGGATGACTTTGTGGATCCGCTGAGCGGCAGGCCTTTGGCCCCCGATCTGAATACGCCGGAACGTGTGCAGCAGCGCCGGGACGACGCGCTGGAGCTCTTTGACGCGCTAATGGCTGAGGAGCCCATGTCTTTGGTAGGAATTACCGCGACGCATGCGCACCTCAAAACCATCGAGCCTCCGGCCGAAACCAAGTGGGCCGAAGCCTGGGCGGAAAAGATCTGGGCCTACTACATGAAGCACAAGTCATCGGCGCAGTACCAGCCGAGGGAAGGAGCCATGGACTGGTATTCACGCAGGCAGTGCTTCAGGGAAGCTCGCAAGGGCTTCTTCGACCTTGGCGGCTTTCCGTGATACCAGAAGAACACTCCGTCGGGTTGGGAGAAGGAAAAAGAATGGCGTTCCGAAGCACGTAGCTTCAGAATGTTGCCCAGTTTTTCTTTGTCTGATGGAATGCGCCTCTGCGGTGCTGCACTGGCTCTGCTCGTTTTCTCCACCGCGCATGGAGAAATCCCCAAACCCGACGATGCACCGCAGCCGCTGTCTCCGGCGGAAAGCGCGAAGCTGTTTCAGGTGCCGGTGGGTTATCAGATCCGCCTGCTGGCCAGCGAGCCGCTGATCCATGAGCCCTCGGGCATCTGCTGGGATGACAAGGGGCGCTGCTTTGTGTGCGAACTGCACGGCTACAATGTGGAAGGCCAGTACGACATCGACGAGCTTAACAAGTCGGGCCAGCTCGATCTCGAAGTGCGGCGCATTCAGGCAAGCGAGGCGGCGAAGAAGAAGGCCGAGGCGGAAACCTACGGCACCGTAAAGCTGCTGCGCGACACCGATGGCGACGGCGTGATGGACCATGCCACCGTGTGGGCGGACCGCCTGCCACCATGCTATGGTATCGCCGCAGCCAATGGCGGCCTCATTGTCGCCTGCGCGCCACACATTGTCTTTCTGAAGGACAGCGACGGCGATGACAAGGCCGATGTGAATGAGAAGCTCTTCAGCGGCTTTGGCACGGGTAATCTGGAGCGCGGCATCAATGCGCCCACGCTGGGGCCGGACGGCTGGTATTACTTTGGCCGCGGTTGGGCCGGGGGCGAGATCACAGGACCGCATCTGGCGAAGCCCGTGAAGCTGCCTGCCACGGACTTCCGCATCCGCGCGGATGGCAGCGCCATCGAACCCGTGAGCGGCAGCACCAAGACGATGGGCATGGCCTTCACGCCCGGTGGCGAGCGCTTTGTCTGCACCACGACGCATCCCGGCCTGTACGTCACCCCCATCCCGTGGCGCTACCTCATGCGCAATCCGGACGCCGCCGCGCCGCTGCTGGATGCCCCGGCCAGCGATGACACGCGCGTCTATCCCATCTCCAAACCGCACCCTTGGCGCACCAAGCGCGAGCAGCATGCGGAATACTTCGCCTTCTACCGCAAGATCAGCCTGAGCGATGCCGCAGCGTCCGGCTACTTCACCTCCGCCTGCGGCCCGCTGGTGTGGCGTGGCCAGTACTTCGTGTGCGAGCCCGCGCAGAATCTCATCCACCGCGCCGACATCGTGCGGGATAGCACGCGACTGCGGCTGGAGCGTGTGAAAGGCGAGGAGCAGAGCGAATTTCTAGCCTCGCGTGATTCCTGGTTTCACCCGATGAGCCTCGCGCGCACGCCCGATGGCAGCATGGCCATCTGCGACTTCTACCGCGAAATCATCGAGGACTACTCCGCCATCCCGCGTCACCTGCAGCAGCAGTATGGCGTGACCCACGGGAATGATCGTGGCCGCATCTGGATCTTGGAGGCGAAGGAGCCATATCAAGCCCCCAAACTCAGTGCCAGCGAGGCTTTGGTGCTGCAGCTTCGACAGAACGATGAAAAGCTGCTGGATGAGGAAACGCGCGCACTCAGCCTCAAACAAGAGCTGGAGCCCAACCTCGCATTGCAACTGGCGCTCAGTGTTGGTGACGACCCAGAAGCGCTCCTCGCGCTGGCTCGTCATCATGGCCAGCTCAAGTGGATGGATGCCGCGATCGCGAGCTCCGCCTATCATTTGGAAAAGGACCTGCTGCTCGCGCTCGCCGCAAATCCAGGCAAGAGCGAGCCGGTGATGAACAACCTCGCCGGCATCATCGCGAGCCGTGGCGATGCGAAGGAAATCGCCGCATGCCTCGCGGTTGTTAACACCGGCAAGGCTGGCGACATCCTGCGGCTGGGGCTGGAGGAAACCAAGCCGCTGCCGCAGCAGGCCGAGGTGCCTGCGCCCACCGCCCCCAGCGCCGAGCAGAATGCCGCTTGGGAGAAGCGCGTGCCCGCCGTGCTGGCCGCGCTGAAGGAGAAGCCAAATCTCGAAGAAGGCCGCGTGCTGTTCCAAAGCATCTGCGGTGCCTGCCACAAGTCCCACGGCATCGGCGTCAGCGTGGGTCCGGATCTGGATGCGGAGTTTCAGCGCGCGCCGGAAGTCATCCTGCGCGATGTGCTTTTCCCCAGCGAGGCCGCACGCCCGGGCTATGAGACGCTGCGCGTGAAAACGCAGCGCGGCGAAACGCTCCTTGGCATCGCCGCGTCTGACTCGCCCACCAGTGTGACTTTGAAACTCCCTGGCGGCGCGGAGCGCACCGTGCTGCGCAAGCGCGCTGAAATCCGCACGCTGCGCAATGTCTCACTTATGCCAGCCGGACTCGGCGATGCGCTGAAACCTGAGCAGGTGGCCAGCATCATCGCGTTTCTGCGCTCGGCACCGTGAAAGCGGAAAACGAAATGGAGTGCTCCGCAACGAACGCAACTTCATCCGCGTTCTTCTTCCATGATCCGATTTCTCCTGCCCGCCGTCTTCACGCTCAGCGCATCGCTCTTCTCCGCTGAACCACCGAAGCCGCGCAACGGATCGCTGATCCTCGTCACCAATGACGATGGCTTCAGTTCCTTTCACAGCGGGCGATACAAGGGCGCGGAGGATCTGCGCAAGGCGATGCTGGCATACAAGGACACGCAGATCGCAGTGATGGAGTGGTGCGTCATCGCGGGCAGTTGTTCGAATTATCCCTCCAAGGTCACGGAGCTCTACGGCACGGGCATGACGGAGTTCCCACGGCGTGGCGACAAGCTGGCGCACGAGACGGTGAAGCGCATGGCGGATGCGGGAGAGAACACCCTGGGCATCGTCGCGGCGGCCTGCCATGAGGCTGGTATCTCGTGTTATGCCTCGCTGCGCATGAACGGCGACTATCCGGAGAGCATGTGGGGCGGCACTTTTCCAAAGTTTGCCAACGGCAGCTTCTGGTGGAAGCACCCCGAGTTCCGCGTGCTGGATGCCAAGGGCAAGCCGGGCTCACACCAGTCTTTCGCCTTCCCTGAAGTCCGCGAGTTCAAGCTGAACATCCTGCGCGAGGTGGCGGCGCAGGACATCGACGGCATCAACCTCGACTTCCAGCGCCACCCCACGTTCTTCGGTTTTGAGAAGCCTATGAGCGATGCCTTCAAGGCGAAGTACGGCATCGAGGCCAACACGGTGCCGCAGGATGACCCGCGCTGGTTTCCGCTGCGCTTTGAAATGATGAACCTCTTTGTGCGTGAGGTGCGCCAGCTTTTGGATGAGGCCGGCAAGCGCAAGGGTCGCCACCTGGGCCTCTCCGCACGCATTGACTGGAAGAAGTATCCCACCTGGGGCTGCGACATCGAGACCTGGCTGAAGGACGGCCTGCTCGACTACCTCGTCGTAGGGCAGTATGGGTTGGGCGGTTATGACTTCGACATCGCTCCGTTTGTAAAGCTGGCGCAGGGCAGCGGCTGCGCGGTGCTGTTTGGGGAGGAATCCATCGTCAAAGGCCACGACCGCACTGCGGAGGAGGACCGCCTCATCGCCGCCGGCAAGATGAAGCCCGCCACCAGCACCCTGCTGACCCGTGAGCAATATGACCAGCGCGCCGCCAAAGTCCGCGCCGCCGGGGCGCAGGGCGTGCACCTTTTCAACGAAGGCCGGAAGGAGATGATGAAGGGCTTCTGAAAGTTTAATGCGCCCAGCCGCACTCAGAGTGCGCTGACCGCTTCAAAACGCCCCCTACACCGCCAGCGTTTTGTAAAGCGCGAGCGTTTTCCGTGCGATGCTCTTCCAGCTGAAATGGTCTTCGGCACGCTGGCGACCGGCCTGGGCCATGCGGTTGCGCAGGGTGGGGTCGGCCATGAGTTTGTTGATTCCTGCGGCGAGGTCGCGGGCAAATTTCTCGGGGTGCAGGGCTTCGAAGGGGCTTTCGGTCTGCTGTTCCAAAGGAACGAGGATGCCGGTCTCGCCATCGACAACGACTTCCTTGATGCCACCGACGGCGCTGGCGACAACGGCGGTCTCGCAGGCCATGGCTTCAAGGTTGATGATGCCGAAGGGCTCATAGATGGACGGGCAGCAGAAGACATCGGCATGGGAGTACATGACGATCTTTTCCTGCAAGGGCAGCATGGCCTGCACCCAGATGACGCCGGGGCGCACCTTGCTGGCGGCGGCGACGGCGGCTTCCATCTCCTCTTTGATTTCGATGGTGTCGGGCGCGCCTGCGCAGAGAACGACCTGGAAACCGGGATCGAGATGCTGGATGGCGCGGACGAGGTGGACGATGCCCTTCTGGCGGGCGATGCGACCGACGAAGAGGACGTAGGGCTTGTCGGGATCGACGCCGTGCTTGCGCAGCACGTCAGGGGCTTCGGTGCGGCGGTATTCGGCGAGGTCGATGCCGTTGTAGATGACGTGGACCTTGTGGGGATCGACGTCAAAGTGCTGGAGGATGTCGGCCTTGGTGCCTTCCGAGACAGCGATGATGGCATCCGCCATTTTCAGGGCGGTGCTTTCCAGCCAGACGGTGAAGTCGTAGCCGTGGCCGAGCTGCTCGCGCTTCCAAGGGCGCAGGGGTTCCAACGAATGAACGGTGAGGACCATGGGGACGCCGTAATTGAGCTTGGCGAGGATGCCGCCGAAGTGCGCATACCAGGTGTGAAGGTGCACGAGGCTGGCGTCGATGCCATGGGTGTTGAAATCGAGGCAGCGCTGCAGGGCGCCAAAGACGGACTTCAAATTCAAGGGGCTGTCCCAGCCGGTGGTGTCGAGGCCGAAGCCCTGGACATTCAGATTGCCCTCGTGGCTGGACTGATCGCCAAAGCAGCGGACGTCGATCTCCATGAGCTTGGCGAGCTCGCGCGTGAGGTATTCAACGTGGACGCCGGCGCCGCCGTAGATGTGAGGGGGAAATTCGTTGGTAAGGAAGAGTGCTTTCATGGGTGCGGGCGGGATGGCGCCTGGTGGCTGGAGAGGGGTGGAAAAGGGGTTCTCAGGGTCACTTGCCCTGCGATTGGAACCACGCCTCGATAGCGGGGATGTCGAAGAGGCGGAAACGTTTTTTGACGCGCTGCTCCAGGGCGAGCTGCGCGTGCTTGGCCACATCGAGGGAGGGGTCTTCCTTGATGGACTTGATGAGCTGGGCGTTGGTTTCGGGCAGCGGACTGCCGAGAAGGAGGAAGCAGACGCGCACGCGCACCTCCCAGGAGAGCTTGTAGTCAGCCAGCAGCTTGAGCAGGGCGGCGGAGGGGACATCCGCCTCATCGCGAATGCTGCTGTCTTTGAAGAGTTCGGCCACAGAGAGCCTGTAGCCAGGGTCTTCGCGCTGGAGGAGCTGGATGGCCCGGATGGCACGCAGATACTCGGCCTGCGCGGCGTCATGCAGATGGGGAAGCTGCGGATCCCGCATGTAGTCGACGAGCACCTCAACGGGGCGGCGCATGCCGGTGGCGATGGCTTCGTCAGCGTACTGCGTGAGGCGGTTGCGCTCCTTGAGCAGAATGAACTCCTCCTGGGTGGGCGTGACCTGGGGTTTCATGTCTGCCATGCGCGGGGTGCCGGGCTGATGGGTCACGGGGGACTCAGGTGCAGGCGCGAGTTCCGGAATTTTCAGCGTGGCGGAGATGCTTTCGAGGGATTCCCGGGTCTTCTGCTGCATGAGCAGCTGCTCGCGGCGCATGACGTCCACCTGCTTCTCAAGGGCAGCGATGTGTTCGGCAGACTTGGCGAGTTCTTCCCGAAGCTTGGCATCTGATTGCGCAGGTGCTGGAGCGGGCACCGAAGCGGGTGCCGGAACCGGGGCGGCAGCAGCGGAAAGCCGGGGTTCGATCTTCTCGAGGTAGAACCACCTGCCTGCAAACAGGAGCAGCAGGCCGATGATGAGCGAGGTGCTGAGTGAGATGACCAGATGGCGGTAGGCCAGGTGGGAAGAAACGACATTCGGCGCATTTTCCTCCTTGGGAAGGTCCGAAGTGGATTTTGCCTTGGCCGCAGCGTCTGCCGTTGCGGGGCTGCAGCGGGCAAAGAGTAAAGCGGCTTCCGCGTCGTCTTCGGCGTCGGTGGCAGGGGATGAGGTGGGGGGAAGCGGATCGGACATGAAGAATGATGCGTCAGTGACGTTACGCGATGAAGGTTGCCAGAATCAACAAACAAGGCCAGCCTTTGTCCGTCAATACATGTCATGGCAACAGATTCCACCCGGACGCCCAGCGTGTCCACCCTCACTCCTTCCACCACGCCCCTTCTTGAGCAGCCGGAAACGCTGCGGCGGGCGGTGCTGTGGGGGCTTCCTGCGGTGCTGGTGCTGCTGTTTCTAATCTGGCCATACCAGCAGTGGGACTATGACAGTCGTGAGAGCATCCTGATCGGCTGGGGCCGCTGGGTGAGCAAGCGTGCGGACTGGCAGTTCTGCCTGCTGGTGCCGCTGCTGGTGGGCTGGCTGGTGTGGCTGCGGCGCGAGGAGCTGGGCCGCCTGCCCTTGAAGGGCACCTGGCTGGGGCTGCTTTCCCTCGGCTTGGGAATGTTCTTTTACTGGATCGGCTACAAGGCCAACACAGGCTACCCGGGCTTTCTGGCGGTGCAGTTTGTGCTTTCGGGCTTCATTCTGCTGGTGGCTGGGACGGCGTGGATGCGCACGCTTTCCTTTGCGTGGCTGTTTCTGCTCTTCACCTGGCCGATGCAGCCGCTGGAGGATTCCCTGGCCTCTCCGCTGCGCCCGCAGACGGCGGCGATGGCTGCAGCGGTGCTGAACGCGGTGGGAGTGCCGGCGATCAATGAGGGCTCGGCGCTGCAATCCGCCCCGGATGCTGAAAGCGGGAAGCAGATCGGGGATGTCTTCAGCCTGGATGTGGATGCCAAGTGCAGCGGGATCAATTCGCTCTTTGCGCTGATGATGATCTCGGCGCTGCTGGGCTACCTGGCGCTGAGGCGGCCGCGCTCGCGATTGCTGCTGTTTGTGTGCGCCG
Source organism: Prosthecobacter sp. Pr1 (assembly GCF_057652315.1). Lineage (NCBI taxonomy): Bacteria > Pseudomonadati > Verrucomicrobiota > Verrucomicrobiia > Verrucomicrobiales > Verrucomicrobiaceae > Prosthecobacter > Prosthecobacter sp. Pr1. Next base: position 465,589 of record NZ_JBYFBS010000005.1, read on the forward strand.
TGCCGCTGGCGGTGGCGGGCAATGTGGTGCGGCTGCTGCTGCTGGTGGCTGGGACGAAGCTGTTTGGAACTGATTTTGCGGTGGGCAGGCACATGGGGGACCACCAGGAAATGTCGCCCTACCACACGTTTGCGGGCTTTGCGGTCTTTGGCATCGCCCTGGCGGGCATGTTTGCGCTGTGCTGGCTGCTGGAAGGACGTGAGATGAAGGCCAATTTCAAGCGTCATGGCAAACCGCTGGCGGCGGGTGAGCTCTGCGCGATTCCTCAGCCGCGCCGCACGCTGGCCCACCTTCTGGCGGCCATCGGGCTGCCGCTGCTGGTGCTGGGCATCTGCGCGGGCACGGACATCAGCTTTCATGTGGCGGCGCCGGGGGTGAAGCTGAGGTCGGATGACTCGCGACTGCCCTACCTGCCGCTGTCTCTGGGCGACTACCAGGGACGTGAGTTTGACATGACGGCCGATGAAAAAAACCTGCTGGATGAAGGGGTGCGGCTGGCGCGGAATGTGTATGCGTCCGCTGCAGGCAGGCAGATCATGGCCACGGTGATCCTGAGCGGATTTGAAAAGCGCAGCCTGCACCGCCCGGAGGTGTGTCTGCCGAACCAGGGCTGGACGGTGACTGACCGCACCCAAATCCCGCTGCAAATGAAGGATGGCCGTGAAATCTCCATCATGATGATGCGCATCTTCCGCGATGCGGAGCCCCAGCCGGGGGTGAAGGTCCGCACGCGAGCCATCAATTTCTACTGGTACATCGGCTCCGACGGCACCTCCTGCGCCGACCACTACGAGCACGTCTTCCTCTCATACTATGACGCGGTGTTCCGCAACATCCAGCACCGCTGGTCGATGGCCTCCATCTATGTGCCGCTGCCTGAGCAGCACGTGGGACAGGAGGACCCGATGCAGGAACTCAATGCGGTGGAGGATGCGCGCGCGTTTCTTTCGCAGCTGGCCCCCACCTTCATGCTGACGAAAGAGGAGTGGCTCAAGAATGCCCAGGCACCTGCCGCAGCCCATTGAAGGCAGCCCCCCCTGCCCTACCGGCTCAAATCTTCCTGAGTCAGCACCTTGAAGCCGGAGGCGGTGAGCACTTCAGCGCCTACTTCAGGGGAGTCGAGGTGGAGCACAAAGACGGGATGCTGGGCAGGACGCACAAACAGCGCGTAGGTGAAGTCGATGTTGATCTCGGCGGAGAGCAGCGCGGAGAGCGCATGAGGCAGGGAGTGGTCCGTCTCACGCAGTTCCACGACCGTGACGGGAAAGACCACATGGGGGATGCCTTTTTCAATGAAGAGCATCTCCGTGGTTTCAGGATCGCTGGGGATGAGGCGCACGAGGGCGAGCTCGGTGGTATCCTGCAAGGAAAGGCCCAGCACCTCAATGCGGTGCTCAGTGAGCAGCTTGACCAGGGACATGAGCGCTCCGACGCGATTGTGCAGGAACACGGACAACTGCCGTACGGGAGTGCCTGCCGGAGTGCTGGTTTCGGATTGTGTCTTGGGTTTGGAGGTGATCATGGGGGGCTAGCCTGCTGGGCCGGTGGCGGAGCGGCGCTCATCGAACAAGGTCACGCGCAGCGGGATGCTTGCCAGGGTTTCGTCCTGATGCTGGACCAGCCAGCGGTAGAGGCCCTGACGCTCAAACTTCAAGCGCTGCAGCGTGTAAACGATGTTGCGTGAGACGAACGGGATGAAGGACGAGGGGAAGGTCACGTCCAGCTGCGCAGGCATGGGCGGCAGGCATTCCTTGCCGTCTGGGTCGACGCAGCGAATCACAAACTCATGCATGCCGGCGTCTTCCCCCTGAAAAACCGCCCGCACGGCGATGGAGCACTGCGGATGCACCACGGGAAAGGTCTGTGCGCAGAGCGTGTCAAACGCGCCCTGGATGCAGAGCTTGCCCTGGTAGTCGGCGGCAAAGTCACAGACGATGGCGAGCTGGATGTTCATCGTTCAGGTGACATGGGTTAGCGGCCAAAGAGCCTTTTGAAAAAGCCGCCGATGCCTTTTTTAGGTGGCGGAGGTGGCGGAGGCGGAGGCCTGGCAGGCTCCACATCCGAAGATTTTTCTCCTCCTCCACCGGAATTCTCCTCGACCATCGTGGCCTTGGGAACTTCCTTCATGGCCAGCAGCATGGGGTCGTCCGCCGGAGCTTTTTCAAAGATGTTGGTGAAGACCTCGTTCACGATGGGGGCGGCCTTTTTACCACCGCTGATGTCCTCACCGGGTTCACCTTCATAAACGACGGCGAAGGCAAACATGGGCTTGCCCGCTGGCAGAAAGCCGGTGAACCAGGCGAGGTTTTGATCTTTGTTGATGCGCCACTGGGCCGTGCCGGTCTTGCCCGCGATCTCAGCCTGCTTGATGGCCGCTGCGTGCCCGGTGCCACCGCCACCATTGACCACGGCCACCATGCCGCTGATCACCGTCTGCCGCTGTTCGGGATTGAGGTCGATGCGCCTGCGGTCCTTGGGTTCGTAAGCCGTCACCACCCGGTCGCTGAGGTCCTGGACTTGCAGCACCAGACGCGGCTGGGGGATGCGTGCTCCGTCCCCGAGACCGGCCATGCACTGGCAGACCTGAAGCGGCGTGGCCAGCACCATGCCCTGACCGATGGCGATGTTGGCCAGATCCCCCGGCAGCATCTTGTGACCGCGATGCTGGAGGAGGTAGCTGTTGGTGGGCACGAAGCCTTCGCCTTCGGCCTTGAGTGGAATGCCGGTACGCTCGCCAAAACCGAGGCGCAGGGCCATGTTGGTGATGTAATCAGCGCCTGACTCAAGCGCGGCACGGTAGAACCAGGTGTTGCAGGAGCGCTTGATGGCGGTGACCACGTTCATGGAGCCCTCGCCTTCCTTGTTCCAGTTTTTGAAAACGCGGTCGCCGATCTCCAGAGCATTGGGGCAGTCAAACTGCGTTTTGGCGTCCACCTTGCCGCTGTCCAGCGCACCCAGCGCGGTGACGATCTTGAAGGTGGAGGCTGGAGGATATTCGCCGCGGAAAGAGCGCGGGTAGAGGGGCAGATGCGGATCTTTCGTCAGCTCATCGTAGCGCTTCTGGCGGATGCCGGGAACAAATTCATTGAGGTCAAAGCCGGGATTGGAGGCCATGGCGAGGATGTCGCCATTGGTGACGTCCATGATGACCATGGCGCCGCCCGTGGTGTGTTTTTTGAGGGCGTTTTCAGCGTACTTTTGGAAATTGTAATCAATGGAGAGTACCACGTTGTGGCCGGGACTTGGCGCGCGCCGCACATCCTCGGAGAGGCGCTTGCCATCGGGACTGAAGAGGACGTTCACAATGCCCGACTGGCCTTTGAGATCCGTGTCGAAGGCGGTTTCAATTCCTTCACGGCCTTCCATTTCTTCAAACACGGGGTCGCCATCGACAATGGGCCCGGTGGGCAGAGGTCGTGTCTTGCCGGTGTAGCCGATGATGTGGCAGGCGGTGGCCCCCTGGGGGTAATGGCGCAGATAGGCCGCCTGGATGACGAGACTGCCGCCCAGCAGAGGCTTGAGTTTCTCCTCCATGTCCGGGGTGATCTCCACATTCAAACCTTCTTCCACGGAAAAGACCAGCGGCAGCCAGCGGCGGTGCTTGTAGTGAAGCAGCACGCGTTCGTCGGAGAGGGACCAAGTCTTGCCAAGCGCCGCATTCACCTTGTCGATGGTCGTGCGGGCAAAGCTGGTGATCTCCGCATCCGTGGCGCGATCCATGTAGGGCATGACGAGCGCCAGGTAGTTGGCGGCGCGGTTTTGCGCAAAGGGGATGCCGTGGCGGTCCACGATCTGCCCACGGGGTGCCGGCACGCTGAGGGTCATGGCACGTGCTTCTTTCTGCGTGGCCCATGAGGCACTCAGATCCTGCTTTTCCGGCACGGCAGGCTTCACCTTTTTCGACTCGTCTTCGACTGACACGACCGGCTGTGCCTTCAGCACCACCTGGGCCTGTACTTGGGGACCGAACACGGCCAGCATCCCAAAACCCACCGCCAGAAACCGGCTGAGCAGGGACGACGAGGTCAGATCATACGAAAAAAGCATGGGAAATAGGGACGATCGCCGATGGGTCATGTGACCACCCAGCGTATGCCTGAACATGCGGCTACGCACGCACGGCGTCAAGCCGGAGGTCAGGGGTGGGGTATTTCGCAGGAGGTGGCTTTTTCGTCACCAGCCAGAGCAGATTCACCCTTGTTACTTCCCCAGTCCGTTCACCAGCACATCCACACGCCTCACCTTCAGCGGTGCGAGCACATGAGGATTGCGGGCGGTGCATTTGATGACAAGTGCGTTGCCGCCTTTGCGCATGAGCTTGGTGACATCGAGGTCGAGCCAGCAGTCGTTGTAGTTGAGGCGCTTCTTGGCGGAGGCCAGGTCGAGGGCGGTGCCATTGAGGCGGAGGTCGAGATGATCGAGGGTGGTGAGTTGCTCGATCATAAGGCGCAGAGTGGCCTGAGCGCCGGAAGCGATGGGGTCGTCGGCGATTTCGACGTTGAGTTCGACGTTGTCCCCGGCCTGCGCGAGAGTCAGCGGCAACGGGCCGCCACGCTCCTGCGGGCCGACGATGTAATGCTTGTCCTTGTGGGCGAGCACGGCAGGATCGCCGATTTCCTTCCATGACTGGCGGTCAAACTGGGCGTCGCGGTAATGCTTCAGCCAGTGCTGATTCCATAGGTACATGCCGTCTGCGCCGGCCTGCCAGTGCAGTGCGGCCACGGCGCGGAACTGCGCGGTGCTGTAGTAGTCACGCTCGCCGAAGAGCACGCTGGCGGAGCGGCCGCGGTCTTCTTTGAAGGCGCAGAGATTTTGCGCGAGGATCTTGCAGCCGGTGCCTTTCGCCAGTTTCTTGTACTTCTCAACAGGAAGGCGGTAATTCCAGCCGAAGGGCTCGCCAACGATGACGATGTCGACCAGTTTGTCCTTGATCCACGATGCGACGTCCATGCCTTCTTCATGCATTTTATCCAGCTCGGGCTGCACGCGCATGGAGAGGAGAAGCTTGCGGCCAAGCACTTTGCCCCGTGCATCCAGCGAGGCGCGGACGGCGCGCACCATGTCGGTGATGAGCGCAATGTTCTTCTCGCCCTCGCCATTCTTGAAGAGCTTGGGCTGCCTGCAAAAGTCGAGATCGAAGCCGTCGAGATCGTAGTTTTCGATGGCTTCCGTGATGAGCGCCAGAGTGTAAGCGCGCACTTCGGGGACGGCGAAGTTGTACTCAAACTTGGCGAAGCCATCGCCATGAATCAGCCACTCGGGATGATCACGGCGCATGGGGACGAGGTTGGTGTCCTTGCTGCCATCCTTCAGGCGCGAATCATGACCGTCATTGATGCGGAAGGAAACGAAGACATCCAGCCCGGCCTTGTGCCCGTGCTCGATGACGACGGCCACGGGATCAGTCCCCTGCTCCATCATCTGGTGAGCATTTTCATAAATGCGCCATTCAGAGGCGGTCTTGAATTTGTCGCGGTCAGAGCCCCACAGGGTGCCGACTTTTGTGCGGTGCAGATACCAGTCGCTCAGGCGATGCGTGTCCGTGCCCATCCAGGGATCCACGCCGATCTGCCAGTACAAGGTGTCCACCATGGTGTCGCGCAGCGGGTCAATGGCTTCGCGCACGAGGCCTTCAATGCCGATGGGTGCCTCCATGCCCGGAGCGCCGAGGGAGCCGCCGTCATTGCAAAGAACGAGGCGGCGCTTTTCTTTGGCCGGAGGGGCCGTGTCTGCACCGCCGGCTGACATGTGGGTGAAATGACATGTCAGCAGGACGAGAAAGAACTGAGGGAAAAGTGGAAGGCGCATGGCTGGCGTGGATGGTTGCACTACGTACGAACACAGGGCGGGCCTGCGCTTCCAGACGACTTTGCACAATTTTTCTGTGATTTTGCGTCAGCCTGCCGCAAGCTGTCCACCATGGTTGCGAAACGAATCAAGGGCCGCAAGCCGCAGCTTCCAGCGGTGGCGCTGCTGATCGAAACCTCCAATGCCTACTGCCGTGAACTGCTGCAGGGCATCCGTGATTACCTGCGCACGCATGGCGAGTGGGCTGTGCATCTCACAGAGCTGGGCCGCAGCGGTGAAGCACCTTGGTTTGCCAACTGGCAGGGCGATGGCGTGATCGCCCGCATCGAGAATGAAGTGATTGAAAAAGCCCTGCGTGCGAAGGGCGTGCCGGTGGTGAATGTGAGCGGTGCGGAGCTGGCGCCGGAGTTTCCTGCGGTGATCGCCGACGGCGCGGCCCTGGGAAGACTGGCGGCGGAGCATCTGCTGCAGCGCGGCTTCCGCCAGTTTGGCTATTGCGGGGACTGCCGTTTCGCCTGGGCACGCGACTACTCGCGGCATTTCGTGGCGGCACTTCACCGTGCAGGGCATGAGTGCGATGTGTTTGATTCCCAGCCCGGTGACGCGCTGAACTGGAACCGCGAACGCCGCAAGCTGGCACGCTGGATTTCGGCGCTGCCCAAGCCCGTGGGCATCATGACGAGCTATGACATCCGTGGCCAGCATGTGCTGGATGTCTGCCGGGAGCTCGGCGTGCAGGTGCCGGATGAAGTGGCCGTGATTGGCCAGCACAATGACGAACTGCTTTGCGCTTTCTGCCAGCCGCCGCTGTCCAGCGTGATGCCCAATGCCAGGCAGGCAGGTTTTGAAGCGGCCCGATTGCTGGACCGCATGATGCGCGGCCAGCGAGTGAGCACGAAGCCGCTGAAGATTGCGCCGCAGGGAGTGATCGCCCGGCAATCCACGGATGCGATCGCCGTGCCGGACCCACAACTGGCTGCGGCAGTGCGGTACATCCGAGAACATGCATGCGAAGGAATCGGCGTGCAGGAAGTTCTGCAGTCGGTGCCGATGTCGCGGACGGCGTTTGAGCGGAAGTTTTCGCAGTCATTTCGGGTGCTCGCTGTATGGCGAGATCCTGAAGGTGCGGCTGCAGCATGAGCCAGGAGCCAGGAGCTCACGACGACGCGGCTTTCGATAGCGGAAGTTGCCGAGCGCGCCGGTTTTTCATCGGGCGAGTATTTGTGCGTGGCCTTCAAGAACCAGGCGTGGCCGAGTCCGAAGACGTTCCGTGCGCCGGCGAGGGGCTGAGTGGTGACGCCGGGCAGGGATTGTGCGCGGTTCGCGGTTTGAGTTTGCAGCTCGCGGCGCGCAGCGCTGGGTCTGCG